>NZ_JBEYXH010000080.1:0-1047 GCF_040644755.1 Streptomyces sp. NPDC046887 | reverse complement strand
GCTATTTTTTACTAAGTTATTTATTGGTTTTTACAACTATCATTCCAATTTTTTCATAAATCTTTTTATAATTATTTAGTACCATGAAGAAGCAAAATGTGATTACAAACACTAAAATACCTGGAAGTATATTATATCTTATGAGTAAATTAATTGAGCTACTCCCAAGTCCAATGTTTCCACAAATACTATAAGCTGTGAAAATCCCTGCAACCAAAGAAATTGGTAAGCGAAACTTAGGAAATAATAGATAGTTTCCTTTCTCCTCTAAACTTAATCTTTGATAGAAATATTGAGCAGAAAAATAGAAGAGAAAAGTAGTTAGTATAACAAATCCATCTAATATCAGCCAATGTGAATAGGTATCAAATCGGACAAAAAATGATTGATAATAAATTCCATCATTTTTATTATTGAAAATATTGTTGAAGACATTGTTCAAGATATCTAAAATATTTTGCTTTATCAACTCTAATCCAAAGACAAAGCCGATCAAAGATAAGGCGCCTGTAATCCCCTGTCCCAAAATAGTCCCAGAAAAAAAACCTAAAAAATAGTAACAAATGGCAACTAATAAGATGCAAAATTGGTAGAAAATAATTTTATCTAGAGGATAATTAATATATTGGTGAGGAATGCGACTATAAAGAATGACTAAATTAATGCTAACAGCAGTAATTGCCATTAATAATAAAGGAATTAACGACGTCAATATACTGCTTTTTAAAATTTGTTTTCTTTTATACCCAGACGAAAATAAAATCTGTAAAAAATTTGTCTTGTAATTTAAGAAGGATACTAAAAATCCAGCAACAATGAAAAATAAGCTAATAAGAGTAAAACCACGAAACACGTTTCTGGACGTAAACAAATATCTAAAATTAGTTAAGTCCAGCGCACTTCGCGTGTAAAATAATTTGGCCCTTATATAACCGTAAAATTCTTTAAAAGTCTGTGATAGAATATGAAACTTACCAGTTATAGAATCAAATTTCAGAAAAATTCCTGCGCGCAACCCGTGCACGAAGCCCGAGCAGACCACGATCC
>NZ_JBEYXH010000079.1:0-1188 GCF_040644755.1 Streptomyces sp. NPDC046887 | reverse complement strand
CTATGATGGGGATAATTTCCGCCGTCTTCAGGCTGTGCACCAATGTAAAAGAAAGTACTTGGTACAACTTGCCCATAATATGAAAAATCTTCAGAAGGATTTTGTGGTCCTAAATCGACTATATTATTGACTTCTGAAATATTCTGATCTTTTAAGCTGTCAACTACAAAGTGAGTGAGATTTTCTGAATTAAAGAGTACAGGATAGTTATCGTCATAATCTACAATCACTTCAACCCCAAAGGTTACTCCAACGCCTTTAGCAATTTGTTTCACTTGGTCTCGGATGACTTTTCTAGTTGTTTCTTTCATCATCCGAACATCCCCTTTTAACACTACTTTATCTTGTATAGCATTAAAACTTCCTGCTCCATCAAATGATCCAATAGTTACAGTACCCATGTCAAATGGATCTATTCTTCTTGAAATTACTGTTTGGAGTTCAGTTACAAAGTAACTAGCGGCTACTATTGCATCATTACTTAATTGTGGCATAGAAGCGTGACCTCCGTTTCCTTTGATTGTAATGGTGAAATTAGAACGTCCCGTTTGAGTTTCTTTATTATGATAGGCAATGACCCCTGTTTTAATTGTAGTCATCACATGAACCCCGATCATATTATCGACACCGTCAAGAGCTCCTGCTTTAATCATACCTTTGGCACCACCAGGAGATACTTCCTCTGCTGGTTGATGGACAATTCTAACTCTTCCCGGAAGTTCTTGTTTTATTTTTACTAGTTCTCTAGCAAGTACCATCAAATATGCAGTATGTGCATCGTGTCCACAGGCATGCATTACTCCTGGATTGACCGATTTAAAACTTAAATCATTATCTTCAAAAATAGCAAGAGCATCAAAGTCTGCTCTCAACGCAAGAGTTTTTCCGGATTTTCCACCTTCAATATCAACGATGATTCCAAATCCCTTTCCGATAAGTTTTGGTTCACAGTCAAGTTCTTTATAAAAGCCCATAATATACTTAAATGTTTCTTTTTCTTGAAAAGAAATTTCTGGGTATTGATGAAGATGACGCCTAATTTGAATCATTTCATTCTCATATTGTGTTAAGCTAGTCAACAAATTATTAAGTAGTTTCATATGATACCTCTAAACTTTCTACCCGTCCCGGTAGGAGCGCTCCAGGCCGAGGCGCAGTCCGCGCTCGTCCGGGTCGCTGCCCAGCAGT
>NZ_JBEYXH010000078.1:0-1390 GCF_040644755.1 Streptomyces sp. NPDC046887 | reverse complement strand
CGTCATCGTCGTCGGCGCCGGTGCCTGGTCGGCGTTCGTCGGACTGGCGGCGGCGGACGCCCGCGTCTGACCCGTTTCCGGGGGGCGTCAGCGCATTAAGATCCGTAGTCGAAAGGGAAACAGCCCAGACCAACAGCTAAGGTCCCAAAATATATGTTAAGTGGAAAAGGATGTGGGGTTGCACAGACAACTAGGATGTTAGCTCAGAAGCAGCTATCATTCAAAGAGTGCGTAATAGCTCACTAGTCGAGTGACCCTGCGCCGAAAATGTACCGGGGCTAAACATATTACCGAAGCTTTGGATTGATATTTTATCAATGGTAGGAGAGCGTTCTTAACCGCGATGAAGGTATACCGTGAGGAGTGCTGGAGCGTTAAGAAGTGAGAATGCCGGTATGAGTAGCGCAAGATAAGTGAGAATCTTATCCACCGTAAGACTAAGGTTTCCAGGGGAAGGCTCGTCCGCCCTGGGTTAGTCGGGACCTAAGGCGAGGCCGAAAGGCGTAGTCGATGGACAACTGGTTGATATTCCAGTACTAGATATGATCGTGATGGAGGGACGCAGTAGGCTAAGAGATGCCAGTTAATGGATTCTGGTCTAAGCAGTGAGGTGTGAGATGTGTCAAATGCATTTCTCTTTAACATTGAGCTGTGATGGGGAAGCAACTACGGTTGCGAACTCTCTGATGTCACACTGCCAAGAAAAGCTTCTAGCGTAAAGTCATATCTACCCGTACCGCAAACCGACACAGGTAGTCGAGGCGAGTAGCCTCAGGTGATCGAGAGAACTCTCGTTAAGGAACTCGGCAAAATAGCCCCGTAACTTCGGGAGAAGGGGTGCTGGTGTAAAAGCCAGCCGCAGTGAATAGGCCCAAGCAACTGTTTATCAAAAACACAGCTCTCTGCTAAACCGCAAGGTGATGTATAGGGGGTGACGCCTGCCCGGTGCTGGAAGGTTAAGAGGAGTGCTTAGACGTAAGTCGAAGGTATGAATTGAAGCCCCAGTAAACGGCGGCCGTAACTATAACGGTCCTAAGGTAGCGAAATTCCTTGTCGGGTAAGTTCCGACCCGCACGAAAGGCGTAATGATTTGGGCACTGTCTCAACGAGAGACTCGGTGAAATTTTAGTACCTGTGAAGATGCAGGTTACCCGCGACAGGACGGAAAGACCCCATGGAGCTTTACTGTAGTTTGATATTGAGTACCTGTAAGTCATGTACAGGATAGGTAGGAGCCATTGAAATAGGGACGCTAGTTTCTATTGAGGCGTTGTTGGGATACTACCCTTGACTTATGGTTACTCTAACCCGCTGGCATAATCGGCCAGGGAGACATTTTCTGACGGACACTTTGACTGGGGCGGTAGCCTCCTAAAGAGTAAATGATGCG
>NZ_JBEYXH010000077.1:0-1435 GCF_040644755.1 Streptomyces sp. NPDC046887 | reverse complement strand
GTTCGTTACTTCAGAACTAACACAGTGGACGCGAGCAACTGAGGACAAGCCCTCGGCCTATTAGTACCGGTCAACTCCACCCATTACTGGGCTTCCATATCCGGCCTATCAACCCAGTCGTCTACTGGGAGCCTTACCCCATCAAGTGGGTGGGAATACTCATCTCGAAGCAGGCTTCCCGCTTAGATGCTTTCAGCGGTTATCCCTCCCGAACGTAGCCAACCAGCCATGCCCTTGGCAGGACAACTGGCACACCAGAGGTTCGTCCGTCCCGGTCCTCTCGTACTAGGGACAGCCCTTCTCAATATTCCTACGCGCACAGCGGATAGGGACCGAACTGTCTCACGACGTTCTAAACCCAGCTCGCGTACCGCTTTAATGGGCGAACAGCCCAACCCTTGGGACCGACTCCAGCCCCAGGATGCGACGAGCCGACATCGAGGTGCCAAACCATCCCGTCGATATGGACTCTTGGGGAAGATCAGCCTGTTATCCCCGGGGTACCTTTTATCCGTTGAGCGACGGCGCTTCCACAAGCCACCGCCGGATCACTAGTCCCGACTTTCGTCCCTGCTCGACCCGTCGGTCTCACAGTCAAGCTCCCTTGTGCACTTACACTCAACACCTGATTGCCAACCAGGCTGAGGGAACCTTTGGGCGCCTCCGTTACCCTTTAGGAGGCAACCGCCCCAGTTAAACTACCCATCAGACACTGTCCCTGATCCGGATCACGGACCCAGGTTAGACATCCAGCACGACCAGAGTGGTATTTCAACGACGACTCCACCATGACTGGCGTCACAGCTTCACAGTCTCCCACCTATCCTACACAAGCCGAACCGAACACCAATATCAAACTGTAGTAAAGGTCCCGGGGTCTTTCCGTCCTGCTGCGCGAAACGAGCATCTTTACTCGTAGTGCAATTTCACCGGGCCTATGGTTGAGACAGTCGAGAAGTCGTTACGCCATTCGTGCAGGTCGGAACTTACCCGACAAGGAATTTCGCTACCTTAGGATGGTTATAGTTACCACCGCCGTTTACTGGCGCTTAAGTTCTCAGCTTCGCCCCACCGAAATGGAGCTAACCGGTCCCCTTAACGTTCCAGCACCGGGCAGGCGTCAGTCCGTATACATCGCCTTACGGCTTCGCACGGACCTGTGTTTTTAGTAAACAGTCGCTTCTCGCTGGTCTCTGCGGCCACCCCCAGCTCACCGAGTAAATCGGATCACCAGAAATGGCCCCCCTTCTCCCGAAGTTACGGGGGCATTTTGCCGAGTTCCTTAACCATAGTTCACCCGAACGCCTCGGTATTCTCTACCTGACCACCTGAGTCGGTTTAGGGTACGGGCCGCCATGAAACTCGCTAGAGGCTTTTCTCGACAGCATAGGATCATCCACTTCACCACAATCGGCTCGGCATCAGGTCTCAGCCT
>NZ_JBEYXH010000075.1:0-1607 GCF_040644755.1 Streptomyces sp. NPDC046887 | reverse complement strand
AGTAGAAACGGTTCTGTTGCGAAGTTTGAAAATCAAACGCGCCCGCTCTGAACTCCAAATATCTTAGGCTGTTATTCCCATTAATACCTTGATTTCAGTAGACACCGAAAAGCCGAAGAGAGTGCCTTCTTTTCGGGTTTTCTTATATAATCCTCGAATGGCTTCCATGCCTTTAATCGTGGGTGAGGCAGTGCGTAAACTTCGATAGAATTTATTGCGTCTCTTTACTGGACGATGGTCTTGTTCAATCAAATTATTCAGGTATTTAATGGTACGATGTTCTGTCCCTTGATAAAAGCCGTATTCTTTTAGTTTCTTAAAGGCACTTGTAATAGAGGGGGCTTTATCTGTGACTACAACCTTCGGTTCATCAAACTGCTTCACTAACCGCTTAAGAAAAGCATAGGCTGCTTGTGTGTCCCGTTTTTTACGTAACCAAATATCCAAGGTTAAACCATCTGCATCGATGGCTCGATACAAATAATGCCATTTTCCTTTAATTTTGATGTACGTTTCATCCATTTTCCATGAATAAAAGGATTTTTTATTTTTCTTTTTCCAAATTTGATAGAGTAGTTTGCCATATTCTTGCACCCAACGATAAATCGTCGTATGAGAAACGTTAATGCCACGATCATATAAGATTTCTTGAACTTCACGATAGCTAAGGTTATAACGAAGATAGTAGCCCACGGCTACAATAATCACATCCTGCTGAAATTGCTTTCCTTTAAAATGATTCATCGTCATTCCTCCTGCTATCTTTTTCTATTATTCTACCTTATTTGATAGTAGATTTAAAACTTTGCAACAGAACCTCGATTTGCTTTATGCAAACGCCACCTACCCATTTTATAAAAATAAAATGGGCAAAAGATCTTTCTTTTTGTCATACAAAAAGAAGAAAAAGAGGGACGATTTTCTTCTTCCGAAATCGTCCCTCTTTTTGGATGAACGAACAAAAAATCTCTCGTATTTTGTTTGTTCATCCACTAAAAATATGCGAACAGTATGGCTTCATTCAATCCTGTTCTTACAAGTCAAAAGCATTGAATCGTCCAAGGACGATTCAACAAAAAAAGTAGTCGTTTTTGGACGACTACTAAGTTCTAAACATTCATTACCCAAAATCAATTTGGTCTAACATCGTTTCTCGACTAGCTTGATCTAATCCAAGATACGTTAAGGTCATGGCTTCACTTGAATGGTTTAATAAATGCATCACTAAACCAATATTATAGTTTGACTGCGTATAGACCCGATAAGCGCCTGTTTTACGCATGGTATGCGTTCCTAGATAGTTAATTCCTACTTATTGTCGGCGGAGCTGGACGCTTCTTTCACAACCTCTATCCTCGATCTTTTTGGTCATACACTTCTTTGACGTTGATAAATTGATCAAGTATTGGATTTTCTCCTTTTAGGTCAGCTTCGAAACGGATACCGTCAATATTGATTCTGGCGTTGTGGTAGTAGTCAGTTCCTAGTTGTCCCCATGCAGGAGTTGAGGCATCGACATTGCAGAAGATATCAAATCCTTGTTGTTTCAAGTAAGCAAATTTTTGATTTGCTTCAGAATAAGGTTGCCAATCGCTGATGTCAGCGCC
>NZ_JBEYXH010000074.1:0-1877 GCF_040644755.1 Streptomyces sp. NPDC046887 | reverse complement strand
ATTTTATTTCCGTTGACATTGGACTACAATCAAATATTTAAACAAAAAATGAACAATATTTTTTGAAAATAATTTTTGAGTTCAGTTTTAAATAAATATTTCCATCAAAAATCTCAGTCATTAATTTTAAAATCTCCATAGTAAAATTTACTTCTGACTGAAAGAGATTTCTCATTATAAAAAAGAAAAAAGTTTTAAAAGGGAGTTTAATGATTTTCACTCTAGAAATAATAAGTTTCGGAAAAATTTTTGTTTTTCGGAAAGATACCATTTCTGAAGTGAAAAACATAAAATTTTCACTTTAAAAACTTTCGTAAATTTTTGCTCACTTTTAATAAAAAAACTCCTTCAGTTAGAAAGAGATTTTTTACTAAGTAGATTAAAAACCATTCAATGATTTTTAGGGGTTATTATTATAATGTACCCATTCTACCACTTCAATATTATTTGTCAATAAGAAAAACATCAATAGTTGATGTTTTTCAGGAGTATTTATGAAAAGTTTTTCTGGAATAAGCATAGTCTATCATAATTATATTAACATTCGCTTAATGGAAAGTCAACGAAAAACTAGACACGGAGTTAAGAGAATTTAAGAATTATATTTTTCAAAGTCTTTTGGAGACTTGTAATCAAGACCTGAATGCATCCTTTTTGTATTGTAATAGGTCTCAATGTATTTAAATATTTCTTGAGTAGCCTCAGCTCTTGTCTCAAAATGAGCATCATTAATAAGCTCCCTCTTTAGCGTCTTATAAAAAGACTCCATCATTGCATTGTCATATGGATTTCCTTTACGACTCATGCTAGATTGAGCACCGACTTGACGAAGAGTAGATTGATAACGAGAGCTTGTATATTGACTCCCTTGATCAGTATGGACAATCAAGCCAGGCTGAGGATGTTCTTTCCCACAAGCTTGTAAGAAGCAATCCCTCACCAGTTTATCTTGCATCCGTGAAGACATTGACCAGCCTACAATCTTACGTGAAAAAACGTCGATATTCACGGCTAAGTATAAGGTGCCTTCTTTGGTAGGGATATAGGTCATGTCTCCCAGCCATACTTTATTAGGAGCTGTTGCTTTAAAGATCTGATTAATTAAATTGGGTCTTGAAAGCGAAGCTCCTTTTCTGTTGTAATGTTTATATTTATAACGGCTTCCCTTGGCATAAAGTCCCATCAAGTGCATCAGTTTCCCAACACGTTTCGTGTTGGTCATAATACCAGTATTATGAAGTACCTTGGTAATTCTAACCGCACCATAGCGTCCCTTATGCTCATGAAAGACAGCTTTTATCTTCTCTGAGAGAATTTCTCTCTCCACTTGTTGTTTTGAAGGACGACGATGCATGTATTCATAGAAACCTGAGCGAGAAACCTTAAGAACTTTTACTGCATGCTTAATTTTTATCTTCCCATGATGTTTCAAGAGAAATTCAAAACGTTTTACTTGCTTCGCTTCAAGAAGACCCGGAACTTTTTTAGAAGTTCAAGTTCCTCCTGAAGATAACGATTTTCTTTCTCTAACAATTTAATCTTATGTTGGGCATTAGCTAGGGCTGTCCCATTGCCTGGAAAAGCACTTTCTCCATATTCTTCAACTTCTTGAACCCAGCGATAAAGACTATTGGCATGAACCTCAAGCTCTTGGCTGACTTCTTTAACAGAGTAACCCTCTTCAAGAATGAGTTTTACTGCAGAATTTTTAAATTGTTTATCGAATTTTCTTCTTGCCATAATAAACCTTTCCACGATTTCTCTTAACTTTGTGTCTAGTTTATTATAACCTTTCCATACGGAGGTCTTTTCTTATGGTCAAATATTCCATAGAATTAAAACAACGCGTTATTCAAGATTATTTATCTGGCAAGGGA
>NZ_JBEYXH010000073.1:0-2555 GCF_040644755.1 Streptomyces sp. NPDC046887 | reverse complement strand
ACAGTTTTGGAGGAAATAATAAAAGCAGTAATCATATTAAAAAATGCTTTTATTATACCCGAATTGCTAGTTAATTTCATTGGAAAATAAATAAGTCGTGCTATCCTAATCTTAAACCACTAAGCATTAGAAAGCGCACGACTTATATGACTTATAATAGCACACTTCCAAAAGTTTTTGTTTATTTACTGACAACCATTGAGACGCTTTATCAAACGAGGGTTTCCCTTGAGGTTCAAAACCGAAAGAACGTCCATCTCGCAACATCAGATTGCTTAGTTATCGCTTGTTACCTATGGGGCGTACTGCATTTTAGTGAAACGCTTAAAGCTAAGCACCAACTGGCTCAAAGTTTATTTCCTAATTTCCTAGAATATTCTCGCTTTGTCCGCCGTTGTAATGCCCTCTTACCGAGTATCCAAGTCATTCGCCAAGCACTCGTCTTTAAAGAGGTTGAAGGAATGAGTGTATCCATTATTGACAGCTTCCCCCTTCCTTTGTGTCAGCCTATTCGTAATTTCAGAAGCAAAGTTCTTGGAGATTATGCAAATGTTGGCTACAATGCTACAAAGGGACAGTACTTCTATGGATGTAAATGTCATGCTTTAGTCAGTGAATCAGGCTATGTCATAGACTACACAATTACTCCTGCTTCAATGGCTGATAGTTCAATGACCGAGGAAGTGTTGAGTCAATTTGGGACACCAACAGTCCTTGGAGATATGGGATATCTAGGTCAGTCACTGCATGATAGGCTGGAATTAAAAGGAATTGATCTAATTACACCTGTCAGGAAGAACATGAAGCAAAAGAAAATCCTTTTCCCTAATTTTTCAAAACATAGAAAAGTGATTGAGCGAGTTTTTTCTTTTTTGACAAATCTAGGAGCTGAGCGTTGTAAAAGTCGTTCGCCTCAAGGTTTTCAATTGAAATTAGAGATGATACTTTTAGCGTATTCTTTACTGTTAAAATCAGCTAAATCACTGGAACCAGAGACTTTAAGATATTCTATCGGGTATCAAGTCATGGCTAAATAATCAACTAGCAATTCGGGTATATGGAGGATATTTCAATGAAAAAATTTTTTAAATATAGTAATTATTTATATTTTGTTGTGGCGATATTAAGTTTAATTGCTTATTTTACTAAGAAAGATATGGATAATAATTTTTGGTTAATTATGTTTTTTGCATGGTCATGTTTTGGTTTTACTTCTATGGCAAGAAAAAAAGATAAGGACAAAAACAATGAAAATAATTAAACGGACTTTATTATCTTTTATGGCATTTGACGTTAAGTCAAGTTTTTAGAGTAACAAACGTAGAATTTTAATCTATTTATTTTAAGCACTTACCTTTTCAAATTGATTAGGTGTAAGATACCCTAAACTTTGATGGATTCGTTTTGAATTATAAAAGGCTTCGATGTACCAGAAAATACTCTGATAGGCTTCTTCAAAGTTCTTATATTTAAATTGATACACCCACTCTCTTTTTAAATGTCCATGCCAAGATTCAAGACTGGCATTATGATAAGGGTATCCCCTTCGACTGAAAGAGTGAGTCATCCCATAATACTTAAGCAACTCTTCATACTCTAGACTCGTATACTGGCTTCCTTGGTCAGAATGAAGAATAACAGCTTCTGGATAGTCTTGTGATTTAATGGCCTTATTTAAAGTTCTTTGCACTAATTCTACAGTCATTCGCTTGCCCAAATCCCAAGCAATGACTTTTTTAGTATAACGATCCATAATGGTTGAGAGATAAGCCCATACTTGGTGAGTAGGAATATAAGTAATGTCGGTTGACCAAACCTTATTTTTCTTTGTAGGTTCAGTCTGTATGAGATTTTTTCGATTGATGTGATCACTTAGTGAGTATCCAGGCTTAAATTTCTTAATGACTACAGACTTGAGTTGAAGTTGCTTCATTAGCTTCTGTACCAGTTTTAACCCGACTTTTTCCCCTTGTTTAAGTAGAAGATGATGAATTTTAGGAGCACCATAGATTCCTCGGTTAGCATTGAAGAGTTGAGAAATTTTGAGTGACAGGTATTGTCTCCTTAATTGAGTTTTAGATGGATGTCGGTTAATCCGTTCATAATAACTTGATTCAGTAACACCAAGGAGTTGACAGCTTAGTCTGACATTGAGTGCTAAAGTTTGTATGGTATGAGCCATATCCGCAGCACTCACTTCTTTTTCTCGGCGAATATGGTCAATACTTTTTTTAAGATGTCTCGTTCTTCCTTAACTTTAGCCAGTTGTCTTTTTAATTCTAGAAAATCAGCTTTAGAGACGGAGCTTTCATTAGATTTAGAGTAGAGGTCTATCCATTTATAAATTGTTGCAGGGGCCACGTCGTATTCTTTAGACAGCTGGGTGACGGATTGACCAGAATGATAGAAGGCGATAAGGGTTTCTTTAAATTCTTTTGAGTAGCGTTTTTTCATGTTTTTGTCCTTTGTCTAAATTATACAATAGTGACTCTAAGATTTAAGGATAACATCACAATAACCTTAATTTTTAGATGATAATTTCTCATTTTTTACTT
>NZ_JBEYXH010000072.1:0-5733 GCF_040644755.1 Streptomyces sp. NPDC046887 | reverse complement strand
GCGAAGCATGCAGAGACGGTCAGCACCCACTGACCATCTACCAGGACACCAGAGCAGGACCGGGCCGAATCGCCCGCACCGATGTGGAGACGGGCCACTGATGCCTGGGCGCTAGCCGCCGCATTGGGATTTGTGATGGCCATTGAGGGAGCGCTATTGAGCACAGTGGCGCTTGCGGCAACGGCCAAGGACATAGCAAGTACGGCGGGACGCCTGCGTCTACGGGGCACTGTCAAGATGTTCCTTGGTTTAGGATGGAGAAGGAAATATGCACCTCGCTCAGGCGCATCACGCTTTGCGGTGCTGGTTGGATTGCCGCCTCGCGAGCGAAGGTGCAGGGGTATGTAGTAGCTCACGCAACAAGAGGTTGCGCACCCGCTGTTCCGCATGACAGGCCCGTCTCGCATATCTAGCGACTTTGGGGGCACGTGGGTTGGGCTCGATAGGCAAATGCCCCCGGTGAACATGTACCTCGTCGTGAACGCTTGCGATACTTGGGTGACTGAGCATGACGAAAGTCGGCGACCATGCGGGCCAGTCAAATGGCGCAGGGTTGGTGCGCCAACCGATACCGCAGACAGCGGTACTAGAGTCGTTTCCCGTTGCCTGAAATCGAAGAGCTGGGTGTTAGCCAGTTACGCGGATCTCGAGCAGAACGGATTGGGGCCCGCCCTCGTTGCCCTCGCCGACGCCTTCGAATCCGCCCTTAGCGACCTCGACGGTGGTAGTTGAGCCGTTCGCAGTGAGCTCAGCGCTGATGGGATGATCAGCGGTCTCGAGGGCGAAGACGCGGGGAAGTTCGAGGGTGACGTATCCAGTTTTGGCAGTGGCTTGGAAGCAGTAGGCGCCCTTGCGGCCGGACGAACTATCCCGCACCGTGTGAACCTTGATTTGGCCTGAAGAGGCGTCGCATTCCGCGAGCAGAATGCGACCGTCGCCCTTCTTGAGAGTAATGCCCTGGGTGGCGAGAATTTGGGCGGCTCCGGGGTATGAGTAGTCCTCCACCGCGTACGTCGGGGGGTCGGCCACAGCCGCTACAGTGGACTCATTAGCGACGGCGAGCGGAATACCGACGCCTGCAGCGAAAGCGACAGCGATCCCGGATATGAGAATGCCGTGAGTGCGGAAGGCCACCGCACGCTCCTTTCAGAGGCAACACCGGAACAGATGTGGTCGTTGCCGTGAACCTTCGGAATGCAAGATCGCCAGCCATCTAACCTTCACCGTCACTAAAGGTCAACGGGATCTCCATGTTCCGTTTATCAATGTGTCACGATTTACACCTGTTTCTTAAGGAATGTCCCACGCGGGTCCGGGACAGAAAATCGAGACTTTCGACGGGTTCTCTTATATCGTGCCGGAGAGCCTCATTCCGGTTATGTTCGTTGATCATTCAAGTGATCCATGTGCGTTATGCTCTGCTCTCTGCTTTCCCGGTGCACGGCACCGTCCGTCGCCGATAAACCGAGATGAGTGTCTTGTGAATCAAAGAGTTCATGGGTCGTTCGTGGATGGAAGGGTTCGTAGAACGGCGCGCGCGCTGGTCATGAACCTGCTGCCGCTGGTCCTCTTGGTGGGGTTGCTGGGAGGCACGGCGACCGCAGTCGACGACCCGTTGTCCGACGAGCTTCTGTACAGCGGCCAGAGCGGCAGCACCACTCCCCTCACCCAGCGCGGCCTCGTCGTGGACCTGTGGAAGACCGGAGGGCCTGGGCTTAGGGCTGCCGCCGAGGCGGCTTTGACTGGCACCGACGCCGACGTGGTGAAGCTTCTTTCCACTGCCCGCGAGATCGCTCTCGAGGACAGCCGTGTCACCGCCGCACAGGTCGCCGGCATAGGTGGCGCACAGCTCCTAGAGGCCGCCCGCCTGGCACTCTCAGGCACCCCGGCGGACCTTGAGGCGTTCTTGGCATCGGGGTGGGAGATGCCGTTGCAGCAGGACCAGCGGGTGAAGGTCGCTCAGATCATCAGCACGGCCGGCCCTTCGGTCCAGGAGGCTGGACGGGCAGCGCTCAACGGCACCCCCCAGGACGTACAGACATTTCTCACCTCAGGCCGATACACCGGTCAAGAGGAGGACAACCGGGTCCGACTCGTACAGATCGTCGGTACCGGCGGCCCTAATATGAAGGCAGCAGGCCGGCTGGCCCTGAACGGGACGCCCGCCGACGTCCAGGAGTTCCTGGACGTCGGACAGTATGTGGCGCGATCTCGGGACCAAGAGCAGGCAACGGTTGCGCAGTTGGCCGAACAGGCCAGGCAGGCCGGGCGCCAAGCGGCTAAGGAGACTCAGGCCGCCAAGGAGGCGTCCGCAAAAGCAGTGAAAGCCGCCGCCATGGCAAAGGCAGCGGCGGACAAGGCCGCCAAGGAAGCCTCGCTTGCCCAGAAGGACTCCGCAGACGCTGCAGCTGCTGCAGGACGCGCAGCTTCGGCTGCCAGGCAGGCGGCGAGCGCGGCCCAGCAGGCCATCTCGGCCGCTAGTGCGGCCAATACTTCCGCCCGCGTCGCGGCGAACGCCGCCTCCCAGGCAGCCGCCGCTGCCGCTGGCGCAGCGCGCTCGTCCTCGAAGGCCCGTAGCGCGGCTGCCAGCGCGGCGCGTGACGCCACGAACGCCGCCGCCGCACGCAAGGCGGCTGAAGAGGCTCGTGCTGCCGCCAAGGGTGCCAACGTCGCGGCTGACGCAGCGGACGAGGCGTCAAAAGCTGCAGCGGCGGCCGGCAGCGCAGCCATCTCCGCCCTAGGCGCAGGAGCGAACGCCGACGCGGCCGCGGACGCCGCCGTCGCAGCAAGCGCCCATGCAAACCAGAGCAGCGCCCAAGCTGCCGAAGCCCGTCGCGCCGCTGCCGCCGCCAAGCGCCACGCCGCCGAGGCTAACCGGGCCGCGACCGCCGCCGAAGGCCTCGCCCGCAAGGCAGCCATGGCGGCGGCGCAAGCCCGCGATGAGGCCCGCTCTGCCGCTGCACACGCCAACGCCTCCGCGCAGGCAGCCGACGAGGCGGCCGAGCACGCGGGGGAAGCCGCGCATGCCGCCACCAGGGCTACTGCGCACGCCAATGCCGCCACCGAGGCGGCCAACGTAGCCTCCAAAGCGGTGACCAAAGCACAGGAGATTTTTAAGCTCGCTCGTGAGGTGGAAACCGAGGAGCTCTCTGGCCGGACCAACGCGGGCATTGAGCAGGCCAAGGACGTCAAACAGAAGGACGACCAGCGCCGCTCCGCTACGGCTGCGGCAGTCCAGGAGGCCAAGGATAGGGACGCCGAGGCCGAGCGCCTGGCAAAAGCTGCGGCTCAATCCGGAGCTGACGTGGCACAGGTCGCGGCCAACGGTCGCAAGCTCGCACTCCTTGCAGTCAAGCATGGTGGCGCCTGGAGTCGCGCTGCAGCGGAGGTGGCGCTCGCCAGCCCGGACGCATACGTCGTCGATTACATCCGCAGTGGCTGGACGGACGCTCGCTCGCAGGACGAGCGTTTCCAGGTCGAGCGGCTGGCCGAGGACAGCATGAGCAAGGCCGTGCGAGTGGCTGCAGAGGTTGCCCTGGCGGGCGATGCGGCTACAGTCCATTCTTTTCTAACGGAGGGGCAGTACCAAGCGGGCGCCGAGGACTTCCGGGTCTTCATTGTCCAGGTCGCCTCCACCGGCGGGCCCATCCTGAAGGACGCAGCAAAGAAGGCACTGGCTGTCGGAACCCCTGGTGCATACCGGGAGTTCCTGCTCACGACGCAACACACCGCCCTTACCGAAGATGAGCGGGTTAGGGCTGCGCAACTGGCTTCCTCCGGTGGCCCGGAAGTGCGGTCCGCGGCGCGCATCGCCCTCGAAGGATCACCGCAAGTGCTGCACGCCTTCATCGCCAAGGGCCAATTCATGGCCCAGCGCAAAGACACGCTGGCGGTCACCCACGTCGCGCAGGTTCAGCAGCTCATCGCGGAAGCAGCGGGGATCGCGGCCACCGCTCAGCAGGACGCCGCCAAGGCTCAGGAGGTCGCGGCGCTCGCCCGCAAGGCGGCGGCCGAAGCGGCCGAGTACAAGCGACAAGCCAGCGCGTCGGAGGCCGAGGCTAAGGGGCATGCCGCCGAGGCGGACGAACATGCTAGGGCAGCTGAAGCATCGGCCGCCCAAGCCGCCGAGTCGGCAAGGGCAGCCCGCAATGCGGCCAACAGCGCCGATCGCGATGCCCGTGACGCTGCCGCATCCGCAGCCACAGCGACAGTCTCCTCAGAGATGGCCCAGGCATCCGCGTCCATCGCCTGGTCGGCGGCGAACGAGGCCCGGGCATCGGCCACCGCGGCCGGCAAGGATGCCAAGACCGCCCTCACGGCGGCTAAGGAAGCCTTCTCCGTCGCCATCAAGAAGCTGAAAGCGGAGGACGAGCAACGACGAAAGGCCGCCGTCAGCGCCAAGGAAAAGGCGGAAAACGACGCAGGCGCCCAAGCGCGAGAGATCTACCGCTGCGGCTATGTGGGGTGCGACCTCTACTATACCAATCACCCTCGTTGGTGCCAGCACAACTGGGTGCTGTGCGAGATAAACGCGATGGCCGGCGACTTCGAGTCGGCGATGCAGGACGCCTATGAGGTCACGACGGCTCTGACCGGAACGGGTCAGCTGGAGGCCTGTGCGGACAACCTCGACCTAGCGTCGTGCTGGCCACTGCTGACGGACGTCACCATCAAGTCCAAGCTCAAGTGGCTCGAGCAGTCCTACGACACGCTGCGTCAACTCTACAAAGTCAACAAGCTCTGCAAGAAAGCCGGTGCGGCAGCACAGCGTCTCGCCCTGCAGCGCTCCGTCTCCAAGCAAGCCAGGGCAGGCAGCTCCAAGTGGGCCTGTGGCGAATTCGTGAAGGGCTATGACGGTGCTGGAATGATCATGGCCCAAGCCGAGGACGGCATCCTAGATATTGCTGTCGAGAGAAACGGCAGCAAGACTAGAGGGTTTGAGATGTTCGACGACGTCATGGCCCACTATGGTCCGGACAAGATCCGAGCCATCCGAAGTAAATGGGTGCCTGCCATGCCGACCAACCTTAATAAATTCAATCAATTGCTCCGGGAGGGGAAAACCCCGGAACAGGCAGCCGCAGGAGCTTTTACAGGCAAAAACGCGGCCCGGTATGGATTTACCAAGATCACAATTACGAAAACCGAGGGTCAACCGGGCCATTATACGAATGTCGAGGCCCTCTTCGAAAGGTAGATGGGAGAAACTGTGGACAACTCTGTTGAAAACCTACAGGGAATGGCAGCGGAGGGTGCCGGTCTTCTCACGATGATCGAAGCGCTCAGGAAAGATGACACGTTCCTGCTCACTCCGTTGCGGCTGATGCACGCGCTGATGGAGGCGTTCGGGATGCCTCTACGAGAGGCCCGAAACCTTCTGGAGGACTTGGATCCTGACCTGCGGCCCCTGCCGCAAGTGTCAGAGGCGGAAGTCGAGCATAAGGCTCAGGCGGTGTTGTCGCGTTACGTGACGCCATTGCCGTAGGTAGCGAGTCGCGTCGAAATGGCCGGTGTGGTGGGGTGAAGACCCGGACCACACCGGCATTCGTGCTGTGATCGCGCTCGACACCAGCAAGGTGGAACCTGCGCCCACCGGCCCCAGCACGGTAGTGGCAGCCGAAGCCCAGCTCGCGACCGAAGCTGGCGAGTGTCCCGGTGAGGTCCTGGTCTTCACCCAGGGTGGCTACCTGTCGTGGCTGGAAGTCTGTTCATGGAGCGACGACATCGAAGTGA
>NZ_JBEYXH010000071.1:0-6048 GCF_040644755.1 Streptomyces sp. NPDC046887 | reverse complement strand
GACGAAGCCCTCTCCCTCAACCCCGACATCGTCTCCACCGCCTGCCCCTTCTGCCTCGTCATGCTCACCGACTCCGTCAACGGCAAGAAGAACGATGGCAAGGCGCCGGAGTCGCTCCAGGTGGTCGATGTCGCCCAGCTGCTGCTGGACTCCGTCAAGACCCCGGCCGAGCCGGCCGGCGAGGCCGCACCGGACACGCAACCGGAGCCTCAGCCGGTGGAGTAGTCCGATCGTCGGCGCAACGCCCGGTGCCGGCATCGGGCGTTGCGCCGACGCCCCGTGAGGCAGCGACGAGGGGGCAGGACAGATGGACTCGCAGCAGATACCGCCGCCGTCGGACGGGCGGCGGCGTTCGGAACGGACCCGCAAGGGCTATGCCACGGACTGGAGCGCCTGGTCGAGGTTCTGCGCCGAGTGCGACCTCCCCTTATCGGCCGTCACCTCCACCACCCTGGTGCGGTTCGTGGACTGGCTGTGGACGCAGCCGGGCTGGAAGCAGGGCACTCGCACGGCACCGTCCACCATCGACCGGCGCATCGCCGGCACGGTGGTCACGGCCCGCACCGACCATGGACTCACCCTGGAGAAGGGCGTGGCCCGCCGCGCCCGCCAGCGGCTGAAGCAGCTGGTCGCCCAGCTGGACGGGGAAGCCGAGATACGCGGCCGGGGCCCCTGGCCCTGGCCCGAGCAGGACACCCCCGCCCCGCCGGCCGTCACCACCCGCTGAACCAGGGCCGCCCCGCCCACGGACCCGCCTACCGACTCCGGTGGAACAGGAAGCCGATCAGCGCCTCCAGATCGCGCGCCGGGACCGGATGGAGGCGGGCCGCCCGCAACTGGGCACGCGCCGCCTCCAGGTGCCGGTGCGCCTCCTCCCGTGCCGTGGCGAGGCCGCCGGCGGCTTCGGCGAGGGCGGCCGCCCGGGCCGCCGTCCGGTCGTCCATCGGCGCGGAGCGGCCCAGCAGCGCGGCGAGGTCGCGGGACTCCGGTCCACCGTCGGCGAGCGCGGCCAGTACGGGGCGGGTCTTCTTGCCCCGCCGCAGGTCGCCGCCGACGGGCTTGCCGGTCAGCGCCGGGTCGCCCCAGATGCCCAGCAGGTCGTCCACGGTCTGGAAGGCGATGCCCAGGTGCCGGCCGGCCCGGTCCAGCGCGGTGACCGACTCGTCCGGGGCCCCGGCGAGTTCGGCGCCGAGGGCCAGGGCGCAGCCGAGCAGCACGCCTGTCTTCCGCTCGGCCACGGAGCGGTACTCCTCGGGCGGTACGGCTTCGGGGCCCGTCCAGGGGCGGTGCTCCAGCAGCAGGTCGTCGGCCTGCCCGGACACCAGGGTGGTGAGGGTGGCGCACAGCCGGCGCACCGCGGCCGAGGCAGCCGGCCCGCCCGCCTCCGCGAGGGTCCGTACGGCCAGGGCGTGCAGCGCGTCCCCGGCCAGCACCGCGGGCCCGGTGCCGAAGGCCCGCCAGGCCGCGGCCCGGCCCCGCCGGGTGGTGTCCCCGTCCATGAGGTCGTCGTGCAGCAGCGAGAAGGTGTGCACCAGTTCCACCGCCACCGCCGCGGGGACGGCGCTCTCACCGGGCGCGCCCATCGTTTCCGCGCCCAGCACCGCCAGGGCGCCCCGCAGCCCCTTGCCCTCCGAGGCGTCCGGGGCGGGGGTGCCGGCCGCGTCGCTCCAGCCGAGCGCGTAGCCGGCCATGCCGCCGATCCAGGGGTGCAGGGTCCCGACGGCCTCGGCCAGGGCCGGCCGCACCAGCCCGCGGCACCGCGTCAGGACGGAGCGCGCCCGGGCGCCGTCCGCCGCCACCGACTCACCAGCCGCCACCGCGCCCGCCGAGGGGGTCATCGCAGGGCCTCCGGATCGGCGGAGCGCAGTTCCTCGGCCGGACTCGGCGCGGCGGCGGCCGCCCGGCGCGGGTCGGGCAGCGGGCCGACGCCGAGCTCGTCCGCCGCCGCGGCCGCCATCTGCCGGGCCTGGCGCAGTCCGATCCGTTCCAGCAGGGCCCGTATCCCGACCAGTTCGCTCGCGGTCTCCCGCGGGTCCCGGCCGAGCCGCGCCCGTGCCTTGGCCAGCCCGAGCCGGGCGAGCGCCGTGCCCCGGGCCTCGCCCATCCCGGCGAACTCCTCCAGCGCCTGCTCGTACAGCTCGCGCGCCTCCCGGTAGCGCCCGGCGCGGTACAGGACGTTGCCGCGCATCTTGTGGTTGTAGGCCAGCGCGCTGGTCAGGCCTATCTCCCGGCAGGCGTCCTCCGCCCTGGCCAGCAGCGCCAGGGCGCGTTCGGTGTCGCCGTCGCGCACCGAGACCACGTCGGCGACCCCGCGCAGCGCCCAGGCCCAGCCGCGCCGGTCCTCGGCCCGCAGGGCGGTGTCGGCCGCCTCCTCGAAGAGGGCCAGGGCCTTGTCGTACGAGCCGGTGTTGCGGTGGATCTGGGCGATGCCCTCCAGCGCCCAGACGGTGTGCCGGGCCTCGCCCCGCCGGCGGGCCTCGGCCAGGAGCTGCTCGTGCAGCAGGGCGACCGCCTCGTAGTCGCCCTGGATCCGGCCCGTCTCGGCCAGCCCGGCCAGCGAGTACCCGCGCACCACGACGTCCCCGCCCCGCTCGCCCCACTCGGCCGCCAGCCGCAGCAGCCGGTAGGCCAGCCGGAAGGCGCCCCGCTGGCGGGCGAGGGTGCCGCCGCTCCACAACGCCCAGGCCATGGCGCCTGGCTGGTCCGCCGAACGGGCCGCCCGGAAGCTCTCCTTCCAGGCCTGGTCGGCCTCCTCCGCACGGCCCAGCCGCCGGTACGCCTCGGCGACGGCGAGCCCGCAGCGGGCCGCCTCACCCGCGTCACCGGCGGCCCGCGCGGCCTCCCGTTCCCGCAGCCCGCTGGCCAGCACCTCGGGCAGGGAGGCGTTCACCGACAGCGCGCCCAGGGCGCCCTGGTACTCCGGTGCGAACGCCTTGGTCCCGGCGGCCCCGTCCGTCATGTTCCTCACCTTGTCTCCGTCCGGTCGGCTCGACGCCCGGCAAGACGGTGAGGGGAAGCGGAGGTTCCACTGGTGACGCATGATCAGGCTCAGGAACGGTCCCGGGGTCCGTCTCAGGTACGACTCCCGGCGGCCGGGTCCCCGCCCAGGGGGACGCCCCGGCCGACGGGACGGCGGGCCGTGCTGAACGCCGCGTCCTTCCGCCCCGTACTCCCCCCGACAGCGCGATCGGCTCGGACCGAGAGGGAGGCCGTGATGGCCGGAACACGGGACAGCGGCGGGGCAGCCGGGGCGGTGGGGCGCCGCACGGTCATCGCGGCGGCGGGCGGCGCCGGACTGGCCGCCGCCGTACTCACCGCCTGCGGGGGCTCGGACGGCTCCGGGGCCCAAGGCGGCGCCGATTCGGCCGGACCGGACGCCGGCAAGGTGATCGCCAGTACGGCGGACATCCCGGAGGGCGGTGGCGCGGTGGTCGGCGGGCTGGTGGTGACCCAGCCCAGGGCCGGCGAGTTCAAGGCGTTCTCGGCGAAGTGCACCCACGCCGGGTGCGCGGTGAAGGACGTGGCGGACGGGCTGATTCGGTGCCCCTGCCACGGCAGCGCCTTCGACGCCTCCGACGGTACGGTGAAGACCGGCCCGGCCACCGTCCCGCTGCCCGCCACCGCGATCGCCGTCAAGGACGGGTCGATCGTGCTGGTCTGAGCCCCGACGCGGCCGGCGGCCGGGGTCGTGTGGTGGAAGCCGGCTAGCCGCCGACCGCCGCGACCGCTCCGCCGGCCCTCGCCACCGCGTCACCGGCCGCGCGCAGCGCCTCGACCGCCGCGCGGACCGACGGCCGGCGGTCGGCGTCCTCGCGCCAGGCGGCGTGGATATGGCGGTGCAACCGGTGGCGCAGCGGGATCAGGACGACGCCGTCGGGCACCGGGTTTCGGCCCACCCGGGGGGTCACGCACACCCCGAGGCCGGCCCGGACCAGCACCAGCTGGGTGTGGTGCTCGTACGCGGTGTGGGCGATGCGCGGTTCGACACCGGCCGAGCGCAGGGTGAAGACCAGCCAGTCCCGGCAGGCCTCGCCCTCCGGCCAGGACACCCACTCGTCATCGGCCAGCTCCGCGAGGTCCAACTCGGCGCGCCCGGCGAGCGGATGGTCCGCCGGCAGCGCCACATCCGCGATGTCGTCCAGCAGATGGACCCGGGTCAGCCCCTCGGGCACCGGCAGCCGCTTGTTGCTCCAGTCGAGCACCACGGCCACGTCGACATCGCCGCGCACCACATGGTGGATGCCCGGTTCCGGTTCCAGCTCCCGGGTGCGTACCGACAGGTCGGGGTGGTCCCGGCGCAGGGCGGAGATGGTGGCGGGGAACAACCCCCGGGCGGCGGTGGGGAATCCGGTGATCCGCACCTCGCCCACCACCTGGCCGCGCTGGGCCTCGATGTCCGACTGCGCCAGCTCGACCTGCGACAGGATGCGCGCCGCGTGGTCGGCCAGCAGCATCCCGGCGTCGGTCAGCCGCACCCCGCGTCCCCGCTTGGCGACGAGCTGCTGCCCCACCTCGCGCTCCAGCTTGGAGAGCTGCTGGGAGACGGCGGAGGTGGTCACATGCAGCCCCTCGGCCGCACCGCTCACGGAGCCGTGCCGGGCCAGGGCGTCCAGGGTGCGCAGGCGCTCCAGGTTCAACATGTTAGCGATACTAATCCATTGTGCGAATAAAAACTCGCTTGTGCTACGAGGTGGGGGCACGCCATCGTCGTCCTATGAGCACCCCTCTCCCATCCGCCGGCCCCGCGGCAGCGGAGACCCCGGCGGTCCCCGCGACGCAGGTGGACGCCGCCCCCACCCCACCGACCACCGCACCACCCACCCCGGGCTCCCCACGCCGCGCCCTGGACTGGCGGCTGCGCTTCGCCGCGCTCTCGCTCATCTGGGGGTTCAGCTTTCTGCTGATCAAGGTGGGCACCGGGGCGTTCGCGCCGCTCCAGGTCACCTTCGGGCGGCTGCTGTTCGGTACGGCGGTGCTCGCGATCGCGATGGCGGTCAAGTGCACGCCGCTGCCGCGCGGACTGCGGACCTGGGGCCATCTCGCGGTGGCGGGGTTCCTGCTCAACGCGCTGCCGTTCTCCCTGTTCGCCTATGCCGAGCTGACCATCCCCTCCACCCTGGCCGGCATCTGCAACGCCACCTCCCCCCTGTGGGGCATGGCGCTCTCCCTGGTGGCGCTCTCCGAGGACCGGCCGACCCGCCGCCGGGTGGCCGGCCTCGGCATCGGCTTCCTCGGGGTGCTGACGGTGCTGGGCGCCTGGCAGGGGTTCTCCGGCCTGGACGCCACCGGCACCGCGATGGCGCTGGGCGCCTCGCTGAGCTATCCGGTCGGCTGGATCTACGTCCGGCGCACCCTCGCCGGACGCGAGGAGTCGCATCTGGCGCTGACCGGCTCCCAGCTCTTCCTGGCTCTGCTGCAACTGACCGTTGTGGCTGCGCTGTTCACCGACCTCCCGTCCTCCTTCCCGGTCGTCCCGCTGCTCGCGGTGGCCGCCCTGGGCGCCCTGGGCACGGGGCTGGCGGTGCTGATCCAGTACGGCCTGGTCGCCGAGGTCGGCCCGACCACCGGCCAGATGGTCACCTACTTCGTCCCGGTCATCGCCACCGCTGCGGGGGTCGGCATCCTCGGCGAGGCGCTGACCTGGAACACCCCGGTGGGCGCCCTGATCGTGATCGCCGGCGCCGTCCTCACCCAGCAGCGGACCCCCCGCGGACGCAGGAGCACGCCTCAGCCGTAGGTACGGGGCGCCACCGGGGCCACCGCCGCGGCGACGGCCTCGGCCAGCCGCTCCACCTCGGCCCCCTCCACCTCCGAGCCCTCCACCTCCGAGCCCTCCACCTCCGAGGTCCCCACCTCCGAGACGGTGATCCGGACCGCGGGACCGGACTCCAGCCGGAAGCGCGCCCCGGGGGCCACCGCCCAACCGGACTGCAGCAGCCGGGCCACCGCCCCGGTCTCGTCCGGGACCGGCACCCATACGTTCATCCCGCTGCGCCCATGGGCCTCGACCCCGCGCCGCGCCAGCGCCCCGACCAGCGCGGCGCGCCG
>NZ_JBEYXH010000070.1:0-10272 GCF_040644755.1 Streptomyces sp. NPDC046887 | reverse complement strand
CCGGTTCCGGGGTGCGCCGGTACGGGGAGGGCTGCGGCCCGGTGCCGTCGGCCGGAGGCGGTACGGGGGCGGGTGCCGTACGGGGCTGGGTGGTCTTTTCCGTACCGACTCCGTACCGGCTTCCGTACCGGCTCCGTAGCGGCTCCTACAGCAGTTCCTTGAGCCGTTCCGCCAGCAGGTCCCAGCGCCACTTCCGCTCGACCCAGGCGCGGCCCGCCGCGCCCATCCGCCGGCGCAGGTCCGCGTCGCCCAGCAGGGCGCTGATCCGCTCGGCGGCCTGGCCCGGGGAGCCGCCGCGCACCACCCAGCCGGTCTCGCCGTCCAGCACCGCGTCCGGGGCGCCGCCCGAGTCGCCGGCGACCACCGGCAGCCCGGTGGCGGAGGCCTCCAGGTAGACGATGCCGAGCCCCTCCACGTCCAGCCCGCCGCGGCGGGTGCGGCAGGGCATGGCGAAGACGTCCCCGGCGCCGTAGTGCGCGGGGAGCTGGGACCAGGGCACCGCGCCGGTGAAGCGGACCGCGTCCGCCACGCCCGTCCCGGCGGCCAGTCTGCGCAGCTCCTTCTCGTACGGGCCGCCGCCGACGATCAGCAGGACCGCGTCCGGGTGGGCGGCGAGGATCGCGGGCATCGCCTCGATCAGGGTGTCCTGGCCCTTGCGCGGCACCAGCCGGGAGACGCAGACCACCACGGGGCGGTCGCTGAGGCCGAGCCGGGCGCGGACCGCGGCGCCGCCGGAGTCCGGGTGGAAGGTCTTCTCGTCCACTCCGGGCGGGAGTTGGACCATCCGCGCCGCTGCCTCGGGGCTGAGCGCGCGGGCGATACGGGAGCGGGTGTACTCGCCGAGATAGGTGATCGTGTCCGTGGACTCGCCGATCCGGCCCAGCAGTTGGCGGGCGGCGGGCAGCTGCGCCCAGCCGGCCTCATGGCCGTGGGTGGTGGCGGTCAGGCGACGGGCGCCGGCCTTGCGCAGCGCGGGCGCCATCAGCCCGAGCGGGGCGGCGGCGCCGAACCAGACGGACTCGCAGCCGTGCTCGCGCAGCAGCGCGGTGGCACGTGCGGTCACGCGCGGTGTGGGCAGAAGCATGGTCGTGCGGTCCCGCACGACCCGGAACGGCTGCTCGGCGTCGAACCGGGCGGTCGCCTCGGCGCCCTCCCGGCCGCGCTTCCAAGTGGAGGCGTAGACGATCGTCCGCTCCGGATCGAGCCTGAGCGCCATGTTGTGCAGAAATGCCTGAATTCCGCCGGGTCTGGGCGGAAAGTCGTTGGTTACGATCAAGGTCTTGTGCATCGCCGCCGACAGTACCCGCTCCCGTACCACTGACCGATTGAGGTAGGCATGAAGGCCGCAGCCGTCTGGGTTGCCACCAGGACCATTCTGCTGCTGTGCGTCTTCGGGGTGCTGGTGCTGCCCGGCCCCGATGTCACCTCGGACGTCTCGGTCATCTACCAGGGCTGGTTCGAGGTGCTGCGCACCGGGACGTACCCGCTGGACGACGTCACCTGGCAGTACCCGCCGGCCGCCGCGCTGCCGATCCTGGCGCCGGGCGCGCTGCCCTTCCTCTCCTACCCCCACGCCTTCTTCCTGCTCTGCCTGCTCTGCGACGCGGCTGTCTTCGGGCTGCTGCTATACGCGGGTCGGCGGCCCGGGAAGAGCCCGGCGGGCGCCTGGGTGTGGGTGGCCGGCGTCCCGCTGCTGGGGCCGACGGTGTACGCCCGCTACGACCTGATGGTCACCGCCGTCGCGGTGGCGGCGCTGCTGGCCGGCATCCGGCGCCCGGCGCTGCTGGGGGCGCTGGCCGGGTTCGGGGCGCTGCTCAAGGTGTGGCCGGCGCTGCTGCTGGCCGGCACCCGCCGCGGGCGGGAGACCCTGCGCTCCTGGGGCGCGGGCGCGCTGGCCGGGGCGCTGACCCTGCTGGCCTGTGCGGCGGCGATGCCCGGGGCGCTGGCCTTCCTCACCTTTCAGCGGGACCGGGGCACCGAGGTGGAGTCGCTGGGCTCGCTGGTCTTCCATGTGGCCCGCAACTTCGGCTGGGACGGGCAGGTGCTGCTCAACTACGGCTCGGTGGAGTTCCTGGGCCCGGGGGTGCCGATCGTGTCCCGGGCCGCCCTGCTGCTGACGGCGGCGGTCTTCGGCTGGCTGGTGTGGTGGCGGCTGCGGGCCCGGGAGTTCGGCCCGACCACGCTCGCCGACGCGGCCTTCGCGGCGGTGCTGCTGTTCACCGCGACCAGCCGGGTGATCAGCCCGCAGTACATGGTGTGGCTGGTCGGGCTGGCCGCGGTCTGCCTGGTCTTCGAGGGCAGCCGGATGCGCCCGGCGGCCAAGATGGTGCTGGCCGCGACCTTTGTCACGGTGCTGGAGTTCCCCATCTGGTTCACCCATGTCGTGCACAGCGACCTGTGGGGCATCGTGCTGCTGACGGTACGCAACGGGCTGCTGGTGGCCGCCTCGGTGAGCGCCTGCCGGGTGCTGTGGCGGCAGACGATCACCGAGCCCGGGCTGCGCGAGGCCGCCGTACTGCCCGCCCAGGCCGAGGGCGCGAACCGGGAGCTCCAGAAGTCCTGACGCGGACTCATGCCGCGCGATCATTTCTGATCATATGAGCGCACGTATTGATATGACCTCTGCGGCTCCCCTACCTTCGGGCCACCTTCGGCGAGAAAGGCCCACCGCATGTCCTCTCGACCTTCCAGACGGCTGCCCGCAGCCGCCTCGGGCGCCCTGGCCGCCGCCCTGACCCTGTCCGCCCTGGCGCTGCTGCCCGCCCCCGCCGCCGCCGCGGCCGGTGCCACCACCGTCCACGTCGACTGCTCCCGCCCCACCGCCGGGGACGGCAGTCAGTCGGCCCCGTACAACAGCCTCTCCCAGGCGAGCGCGCGGACCTACAGCCCCGGCGACACCCTGGCCTTCGCGGCCGGCACCACCTGCAGGGGCACGCTGACGCCCAAGGGCAGCGGCACCGCACAGGCCCCGATCCGGATCTCCGCCTACGGCTCCGGTGCCCGCCCGGTGCTCGACGGCGGCGGGGCGGCGGACACCGTCAGGTTCACCAACCAGGACCACTGGGCCGTCAGCGGTCTGAAGCTGACCAACCCGGCCTCGTCCCTGGCCCGGCGTACCGGACTGCGGGTCTCGGTCACCGACGGCAAGGCCCACCGGGGCTTCGACATCGGCGACCTGGTGATCGACCGGGTCGCCGGCCAGACCAACAAGTCCGGCTCCACCTCCGAGGACTTCGTGCAGTCCGCCGCCATCGTCACCGGGGCGAACGGCGGCGCGTCCACGCTCAGCGACGTGCGGGTCCACGACAACCAGGTCTCGAACTCCGGCGGCGGCGGCATCAAGGTGCGCACCGGCTCGATGTCCAACAAGGGCACCGGCGTGCTGGTGGAGCGCAACACCGTCAAGGACGTGGGCGGGGACGGGATCATCGTCAGCTACGCGGACACCCCGATGATCCAGGACAACACCGCCGCCGGGGTGGGCAACGGCGTCTACCCGTTCTCCGGCGGCAACTTCGCGGGCATCTGGGTGCTCGGCGACCACAATCCGACCATCCAGCGCAACGCCGTGTACGGCATCACCCGGATGTCCGTCGCCGACAGCCAGGCGTTCGACTGCGACTGGGGCAACACCGGCACCTGCCTCATCCAGTACAACTTCAGCCGCGACAACATCGGCGGCTTCTTCCTGGACTGCGACGGCTGCGGCACCATCGGCGGCGCCCGCCAGGTGCTGCGCTACAACATCTCCGAGAACGACTGCCGGATGAGCAGCGGCGGCAACGGCCGGTCGGTGACGCACCTCTACAACAACGTCCTGTACTGCCCGGGCAAGAAGTTCGACATCACCCTGGCCGACGGCAGCACGGCCGAGAACAACATCTGGGTGGGCACCGCCGACTCCCGGCTCCCGACCGCCGGGGTCAGCTGGCTGTGGAACGCCTTCCAGGGCGTCCCGCGCCCCACCGCCAACGGCATCGTGGGGGATCCGCAGTTCACCGCGCCGGGCACCGGCGGCAGCACCTTGGGGTCGGCCACCGGCTACCGGCTGCGCTCCACCTCGCCGCTGCTCTCCAACGGCTCGGTCATCTCCAGCAACGGCGGCCGGGACTTCTTCGGCAACCCGGTGTCCGCGACCGCCAAGCCGCACCGGGGCGCCTTCAACGGCCCCGGGGTGTAGCGCTCGTTCCCCGGTCACGGGTGCCCGCCGTTGCCTACCATGGCGATCGGATGACCCGAGACGATCGAAGGTCTCGGGAATCGATCCAGGCACACGGCGTACGGCAGGCATCCGCCCCGGCGGGCGGCACGGGAAAGGGGCCCGATGACCATCTCCGCGCAGGACCGCCGCCGGCGGATCGTCGCCACGGTGCGGGAGACCGGGCCGATCCGGGTGGTCCAGCTCGCCGAGCGGCTCGGCATGCCCGCGGTCACCGTGCGGCGGGACATCGCCGCGCTGGCCGCCGAGGGGGTGCTGGAGCGGACCCATGGGGCGGTCGCCCTGCCGGACCAGGGGCCTCCGGGCTCCGCGGTGAGCGCGGCGGGCCGGACCATCGGGGTGCTGGTGCCGGCGGCCGGCCAGTACTTCGGCGAGGTGGTGGCGGGCGTCCGGACGGTCGCCGAGACGGCCGGCGCCCGGCTGGTGCTGGGCATCGCCCCGTACGGCGCCGACAGCGGCCGGACGCAGGCGCGGCGGCTGGTGGAGTCCGGGGCGCACGGTCTGCTGCTGGTCCCCGACTGGTCGCCGGACAGCGGCCTCGCCGGGGACGACTGGCTCGGCGAACTGCCGGTGCCCACGGTGCTGGTGGAGCGGCGCGGCGACCTGGGCAGCGCGGCCGCGGCGCTGGACTCGGTCTGCTCCGACCACCGCCACGGTGTCTTCCTGGCGCTGCGCCGGCTGGCCGGGCTGGGCCATGGCGCGGTGCTGCTCGCGGCCCGCTCCGACACCCGTACGGCGTACGAGGTCCGGGCCGGGTACGCGGAGGCGGTGCGGCGACTCGGCCTCACCGCGCCACCGGTGGTGGACGTCCCCAACGAGGACGGCCCGGCAGCGGCTGGCGGCATCGAGGCCGTGGCCGACGCCATCGCCCGGGCGGCCGCCTCCGGCGTACGCGCGGCCCTGGTGCACAACGACCGGGACGCCCTGGCCCTGCTGCCGCTGCTGCGGGACCGCGGTCTGGCCGTCCCGCGCGATCTGGCGCTGATCGCCTACGACGACCTCTACGCCTCGCTCGCCGACCCGCCGCTGACCGCGGTGGCGCCGCCCAAGCAGGCGGTGGGAGCGGAGGCGCTGCGGCTGCTGCTGCGGCGGTTCGAGGCCGGCGACGCGCTGCCCGTACACCGCCTGGACCTGCTGCCCGCGCTGATCGTCCGGCGGTCCAGCGACGGAGCCGCCTGACCCTCCGACGGTCGTACGGCGAGGGGGCCTGACCCTCCGGCGGCCGTGCGGCGAAGGGGCCTGACCCTCCCCGGAGGTCATACGGCGGAACGGCCTGACCCTCCGGCGCTGGTGCGGCGAAGCGGCCTGACCCTCGACAGTCGTACGGCGAGGGGGCCTGACCCTCCGGCGGCCGTACGGCGAAGCGGCCTGACCCTCCGACGGTCGTACGGCGAGGGGGCCCGGCCCTCTGGCGGCCATGCCCTCCGGCGGCCGGGCGCCCGGGTCCAACCGGCCGGACCCGCCGGGTGCGTCCTCCCCGGCGGCGTAACCGGGTGGTGGTCGGCCTCGGCTGACCGGGGCCGCCGGCCTCACTGCGGGGTGGCCAGCACCTGGGTCCAGTAGGGGCCGCTCGGGGAGTCGGCGACGCCCACCCCCACATGGACGAAGCCGCACTCCTGGACGGTGGTGCCGCCCTCGGCGCTGTCGCGCCACATCGCGGCGACCTCCGCCGGGTCGTCCTGGCCATGGGCGAGGGTCTCGCCGACGGCGGACCAGAGGTAGCCGGCGGCGCGTACCCGCTCTCCGGTGTCCCGGCCGGCCGCGTCGGTGTTGGTGACATAGCCGCGGGCCGCCATCTCCTCGGCCTGCCGCTGGGCGATCTCGGTCAGCCGGGGGTCGGTGCGCAGCCCGGGGCAGCCGCACTCGGCGCGCAGGGTGTTGACCTCGTCGACGAGCAGCGGCGCGGGCGCGGGCCCGGTCAGGGTGCGCGGGGCCGGCGCCGGGGTGGTGGTGGCGGGGCTCGGGGAGGGCGCCGGTGCGGTGGTGGCGGGCGGGGCGGCGACGGTACGGGGCAGGCTCGGCGCGGTGGGCTCGGCGGACGGGGCCGGGGTGGACGGGCGCGGGGCGGACGGCTCCGGCGCGGGCGAGGTCGCGGGGGCCGGGGGCGCTTCGGCGCCGCGGGTGGGCGGGGGTGCCGGGAGGGCGGAGGCGGGCGGGGTGCGGGCCTGGGGCGGGGCGGGCGGGGCGGCGGGCCACAGGAAGACGGCCAGGGCGGCGGTGGCGGCGGCGCCCGCGGTTATCAGCCCGCCCGCCTTGGCCGCCGAGAGGGCGGCGGGGGCGGCGGCGGACGAGCTGGTGGTGTGGGCCGCGGCCTGGGCCAGCGCCTCGGCGGCGCGCTGCCCGCCGTCGTACCAGGGCACCACCAGGGCGAGCCCGGAGAGCAGGCCCTCGGCCGGGAGCAGGCCCGCGCTCCCGGCGGAGCAGCCGGCGCAGCCGGTCAGATGGCGGGCGACCCGCTTGCGCCACAGCGGGGTGGGGGTGCCGTCCCAGTCCGCCAGCAGCGCGTCCAGCTCGGGGCAGCGCGGCTCGGCGGCCAGGGCGCGGACCACCGCCCGGGCCGTGTCGAGCTGGTTCTTGACCCGCTGCACGCGTACGGCGGCGTGCTGCGGGGTCATGCCGAGCGCGTCGGCCAGTTCGGCGCGGCTGAGCCGGCCGGCCGCCTCCAGCCACCACACGGCCAGCACGTCCCGCTGGGAGTCGTCCAGCCAGCGGGTCGCCTCGGCGGTCTCGCGCCGCTGGCCGGACAGCTCCAGGCGCAGGATGGTGAGGTCGACGAAGTCGGCGGCCCGGTCGGCGGGTTCGTCGGTGTCGGCCAGCGGGGCGGGGCGGTGGCCGAGGGCGGCCCAGCGGGAGCGGACCTGGTTCATGGCGATGGCGAGGAGCCAGGAGCGGAAGCGGGCCGGATCGCGCAGCGCGCGCAGCCCGGACAGCGCCCGGAGCATGGTCTCCTGCACCACGTCGTCCACGTCCGGGTGGCCGTTCAGCGCCCGCCCGACCACGTCGTAGACGAGCGGCAGGTACCGCGCGACCAGCTTCTCCCGGGCCAGGCGGTCACCGCCCCTGGCCTCCACCACCACTGCTTCGGTGCCGTCCACGCCGCCCACGTCACACGCTCACATCGCTCGGATCAGTCCGGGAAGTGTTATCCGCGCCCCGTCCGATGGTCAACCAGTAGGCGGGGCCCACCGGGAACCCGCCGGGACAGTGCTGGGATCGGGAGGGGTCATGCCGAACAGGACCGAGGACGCCGTCGGCTCGCCGGGCGCCGGCGGTGGACCGGGCACGGGCACCGGGGCCGCAGCCGGGGCCAGGACCACGGCCAGGGCCGGGACCGGGATCGCGGCCCAGACAGGGGCCGGGTGCGGGGCCGGGCGGACGGAGCGGGCGCCGGGACCGCCCGCCGCGGACGAGTTCCCGGCGGCGCTGCGGGCGGCGCTGAGCCGGCGCGGGCTGTCGCTGGAGCGGGTGAGCGAGCGGCTGAGGGCCCGCGGGATCACCATCAGCCAGGCCACCCTGAGCCACTGGCAGCGCGGTCGCAGCCAGCCCGAGCGGGCGCGCTCGCTGCACGCGGTGGACGCCCTGGAGGAGATCCTGGAACTGCCGGGCGGGGCGCTGCGCTCCCTGCTGGGTCCTCGGCGCCCGCGCGGCCGGATCACCCCGGTGCGCTGCGAGGACGCCGCACTGCGGTTCTTCGGTGAGGGCTCGGTGGCCGAGCAGCTCATCGGGGAGGGTTTCCGGGACTTCAACCGGGGCCTCAGCCAGCTGGTCATCCACGACACCGTGGTGGTGGGCGAGAGCGGGCGGACGGAGTCGATGGCCGCCACCGTGGTGCTGCGGGCCAACAGCCCCGGCGTGGACCGGGTCCGGTTCGTCCTCGGCTTCGACGACGAGGAGGCGGAGCCGGTGGATGTCCGGGTCAGCAGCGGCCGGCTGCACGAGGCCACCCATGTGCGGGAGCTGAAGTCGATGGCGCTGGACATCCGCTTCGGCCGGGAGCTGGCCAAACTGGAGACGGCGGTGGTGAGTTACGCGGTGGAGGTGAGCCCTTCACGGAAACCGGCCGCGCACTACGAGCGCCGGTCGTCGAGCGGTCTGCACGAATACCTCCAGCAGGTCTTCTTCCACCCGGGGGCGCTGCCCTCGCACTGCCGGCGCTATTTCCGCGAGCAGATCGACTCCCCGCCCCGCGACCAGCAGCGGGTGGTCCTGGACCAGTCGCACAGCGCCCATGTGTTCGCCTCCCGGTGCGGTCCGGGGGTCTACGGAATGGCGTGGGAGCCCGGCGTGTGAGCACACCGCCGGGCCCCTCCGCCGACGCGGGCGGACGGTCCACGGAGTGGGAGGTGGGGGGTCGCGCCACGCACCCGGCGGGGTGTGCGGCGCGCTCGGTGGATACCGCTCCGCGGCGGGCGCGGGCGTGAGCCCGCCGCCGCACCTCCCATCCTGCTCGGCCGCATTCCCCCTGACAAGGATTCAGGGAGCCGTCTTCTATACAGAAGTCACCGACAACTGTCATCGCGACCGCCTCCGATCACCGCCTCAACAGTTCTCGCGAATTCTGTGAAAAACGTTCGCGGCTGATCCTCTTGTTCCTCCGTCAGCTCCGGGTCAGAGTCATGGCGCGTCGAATCCCCCACTCTCGACGCCAGGCACAAGCCGTCGCACCGGAAGGCAGGAGCGCGTAATTCGCGCCCCTTTCTTCCGATATCCCCGCACGGCCTCTTGCCTGATACCGGAAGGAATGTCCGTGCGCATTTCGCGTAAATACGCCCTCGCCGTCTCCGCCGCCGCGCTGCTCTCGGTGACCGCTGTGACCGGCGCCTCGTCGGCCGCCGCGGGCGAGTCCGCCCCGCGCTACCAGCCGGAGATGGTGAAGGCGCTCGCCGCCTCGCTCGGAGTCAGCGAGCAGGCCGCCGTCGAGCGGCTCGACCAGCAGGACGCGCAGCAGCGGAGACTGGCGGGCCTGGCCGGGAAGGGCATAGCCGCCGACGGCGCCTTCTTCTCCTCCGCCGGCACGCTGACCGTCAACGCCGAGGACGCGGCCGGTGCCGCGCGGATCGAGCGGGCCGGTCTGGACGCCCGGGTGCCCGCCCGCGGTGAGGACGAGCTGGAGCGGGTCAAGGCCAAGCTGGACGCGGTGGCCGCCAAGCGCGTCCCGTCCGGCATCGCCTCCTGGGGCGTGGACCTCGCCTCGGACACCGTCACCGTCGAGGTGAACAGCGACAAGGGCACCGCCGCCAAGGCGTTCCTGGCCGAGGCCGCCAAGCACGGCTCCGCGGTGAAGGTGGTGCGCGGCCAGGAGCAGCTGGCCCCGCAGGCCGTGATCTACCCGGGCAGCCAGATGACCTTCAACGGCTACCTCTGCTCCGTGGGCTACGGGGCGAAGGACCGCAACGGCAAGCAGTACCTGGTCACCGCCGGGCACTGCATCGAGGACCTGCCGGTGCTGAAGTTCAACGGCACCCGTTTCGCCAAGGGCACCCACAGCCGCTTCGCCGTCGGCACCCGCAGCGTGGACATGGGCGTCGCCGCGATCGACTCGGGCAACTCCATCGCCACCAGCGTCGGCACCTGGGGCAACGGCAGCAGCGTCGCGGTCCGGGGCAGCAGCCGGGCCGCCTCGGGCGCGGCGCTCTGCAAGTCGGGCCAGACCACCAAGTGGACCTGCGGCACGGTCGGCTCGTACAACATCTCGGTCACCTACAAGGACCAGAACGGCGGCCCGGACACTGTGGTGAGCGGGCTGGCCAGCTCCAGCGTCTGCACCGAGGGCGGGGACAGCGGCGGCGCCTACATCTCCGGCAACCAGGCGCAGGGCATGACCTCCGGCGGGCCGATCGGCCAGAAGTGCACCGGTGGCGTCAACTCCCGCGGCTCCTCGTACTTCCAGCCGCTGGACGACGCCCTCAGCTACTACGGGCTGACCCTCAACACCAACTGAAGCCCGCGCCCGTAGCGCCCCAGGGGCCGTCCGCCCCACCCCGCGGACGGCCCCCCCCGCGGGCGGGGGGCGCGGGGGGGGGGGCGGGGGGCCGGCGGGGGGCCCGGGCGGC
>NZ_JBEYXH010000069.1:0-11883 GCF_040644755.1 Streptomyces sp. NPDC046887 | reverse complement strand
CACCACCGACACCAGCGAGTACAGCAGCGAGTTCAGCGCCCAGCGCAGCACATCCGCGCCGCCCAGCACATCGGTGCCTGCCGGACACCGTCCGGCAGGGGGCGCTCCACTGCCCCGCCCGGGCGGATCCGGACCTGGCCACCCGGCTCACCCGCGGCTCACATCAGACCGCTGATCACGGTCCCCTCGGGCAGCTTGCGGACCTGGCGGGCGATGCTGACGCAGTTGTCGAAGTAGGCGCGCCGGTCGGTGCGTTCCCGGTTGGCCGGGTCGTCCTCGCCGCCGAGGAGCAGCGGTGTCCGGTAGCCCACCACCTCGTCGAAGCCCAGGGGGTCCGGGTCGCCCGGGTAGGTCTCCCGCCAGGCGCGGAAGTCGGCGGCCCCGAGCGGGTCGCCCTCCTCGTCGGCGGCGGCCGCGAGGAAGTCGTCCCGGTCGAGCCCGGTGGACGTGGCTTCGCCCCGGGCGGGGTCGACCACGAGGACGCCGTCCGCGCCGGCCAGCAGCTCGCGCCCCGCCCAGTCGAAGGCGAACGGGACGTACCGCCCCTCGATTCCCGCGACCAGCCGCAGGCAGGCCGCGTACGACTCCTGCGCGGAGGCGGGCGTGTGGAACCGCAGCACCCCGTGCGCGAGCGTCCGGCCCGCCGGCGAGTCCCCGGGGTCCTTGACCGTGTCTGTCACCGGGTACCGCCGCAGCAGCGCGTCCAGTTCCATCGCCCCTCCCTACCGGTCGAGCCAGCGCCGCGCGGCCTCGCTCTGGTATGCGTCGTCGGAGTCCGGCCGGTGCGGCTGGTCGGCCTGCCACTGCGCCTGCTGCCTCAGCACCTGGACCCGGTGCGGGTCCCGCACCGACACGGCCCCGATCTCCGATTCCCAGGTGTCGCCACGGACGATGACGCGGCCGTCCGTGGACTGCATGACGAAGCCCGGAAGCAGGCTCCCCGCACCCAACGGGCCGGCGGACCCGGCGTCCATGATGTCCCATGGGTCGCCGAGCCGCACTCGTGCCCATCGGAACACGTGAGGCCGGCCCGTGCCGAGGTCTACGGCCACGAGGAACTCCCCTCCATCGCCGGTGAAGAGGCCCGACTCGTCGGCGAGTCGGTGCCAGGCGGCGTTGGCCTTCTCCGCCAGGCGAGGATCGGCCGAGCTCACCGATACGGCGCGCGCTCCGTCCTCGTCCCCCACGGCATTGGCGAAGCCGGCCACGGTGACCGGGGTCAACGGGGCCGCCGGATCGGCCAGCCCCTGGAATCGCAGCCCTGCCAGGGCGAGCGAGGAGGCGAGTGCGGAGTGGTCCATGGCACACCTTGTGAAGTAGTAACCGGTTAGCAGAGTTCATGAGAGGGGCCCTGCGATGAGAGCGCTTCTCATCGCAGGGCCCCTGGGTCATACCGTTCGCCTACGGCTGCGGACCTCGGTTGGCCCACGGGTAGCGGTTGATCGACCCGTAGTTGTGACCGCCGGAGCGCCGGCTGATCCCCACCCAGGCCATCTGGCCCAGACGATTGACGATCACCCGGTGCTGGCTCGGGTTCGGGGTTCCGTCATCGTAGACGCGGCCGTCGAGGAAGTTCCTGCCCGCCCTGGTCTTCTCCCGGTTCTTGAAGAAGTCGAGGACGAGCCGTCCGTTCTCCCTGGTCCGTCGCTGCGGGTAGTTGGGGTTGCTCATCAGGTTGCCGACGATCTGGTGGACTTCCTGCGGGGTGTTGTAGAAGGCGGCGAATTCCTTGCGCCGCTGATCCATCTGCCCGCCGGGGGCGTCGTTGTACTCGTCGTTCGGAGTCCAGGTGCTGGTGGGCTCGCAGTTGTGCACCAGGGCCGAGGTGGCGCCCATGCCCACGAAGTACGTGTGGACGTCGGTGACGGTGAGGTTGTAGACGGTGGCGTACTGCGTCCACCGCTCGACCGTCTTGACCTGGACCCAGGTACCGGAGGAGGTCTGGAGCCACTGGCCCGGCCTCAGGTCGCCCGCGTCGATCCAGGCCCGTAGCGAGGCCACGTAGAAGGGGTGGCCGTCGGTCGCGGTGACCGCCGCCGTCTTCGGCTGTTCCCCGCCGTGTTCGGCGAGGGTCACCTTGACGAGCTTCTTCAGCCCCTTGCCGATGATGGTCGCCGATGCCGTCTGCACCGACGTCCTGCCCGTCCTGGGATCCGTGGCGAGGACCTTGTCGCCGGCCTTCACCTTCTCCAGACGGCGCTTCGACCCGTCGGCCATGAGGACCACGGTTCCGGGCACGAAGCTGTTGCAGGTGCCGTTCTGCACGGCGTCCGCGGCTTGGTCCTTCGCCTCGGACTTGATCTCCTCCCGCGCCCTGGACGAGCCACTGCGCTGAGCCGGCTTCTTGGCCTGGGAGGGCTTGGGCCTCGGCTTGGGCTGGGCCCTCGGCTTCGGCTTGGGCCTCGGGCGCGCCGCCGCCTTACGGGCTGCCGCCCGCTTGGCCGCAGCGCGACGGGCTGCCGCCCGGGCTGCCTTCGCCCGTGCCTGCGCCGCTGCTCTTCTGGCCGCGGCCCGCTTGGCCGCAGCACGCTGAGCCGCGCGCTTCGCCGCGGCCCTCTTGGCCGCCGCGGCCTTGCGGGCCGCCTCGCGCTTGGCCTTGGCGGCAGCACGCTTGGCCGCCTCGATGGCACGCTTGCGGGCCAGTGCAGCGGCACGTCGCGCCGCCGCCTGGGCCGCCTTGCGGGCCGCGATGATCGCCGCACGGCGGGCCGCCGCACGGATGGCCGCCTGGATCGCGATACGCGCGGCGATGCCGATCAGGATCGGGAAGAACTCGCCCGTGGGGTCCGAGAACGTCGCCGGGGCGTTGTTGCTGTAGCCGTACGGGTTGATCGTGGCCGGGTTGCCGTAGTCGACCATCGGGTCGACCGAGATGAACCGGCCCGTCGCCGGGTCGTAGTCGCGGGCGCCGAGCCTGGTCAGGCCGGTGTCCGCGTCTCTGATGCCGCCGACGAAACCGCGTTGGCCGGGCCAGTCCGAGGGCTGCGCGCCCCGCTCCTCGCCGAAGGGCATCGCCTTACGCCGGGTCACGGCCATGTTGGCGCTGGCCATGTCGACCACGGTGTGCGAAGTGCCGTGGTGGTCGGCGAGCAGCAGCTCCCGGCCGCCGCCGGTGGACCGCACGGTGGTGGAGCCGTCCGGGTGGGCGTAGAAGCGCTGGGCCTTCACGGAGGTCAGGTCGGCGCTGACGGTCAGCTCCGCCTCCCCCAGGTATAGCGTCTTGCTGCCGTCCGCTCCGGTGCGGATGAGGCGCTCGCCGTCCGGTCCGTAGAGGTAGCTGGTGGACTTGGTGCCGCCGCCCTCGACGGGCCAGGACACCTTGCGCATCTGGCCTTCGACGTCCCACTCCAGGGTCTGGGTGGTGCCGCCGTGCTGACGGGTGGTGGTGTTGCCGGCCTTGTCGTAGGCGAAGGTGTTCAGCCGCTCGCCGGCCGGGCCGGTGGACTTGACCTCGGCGAGGGCGTTGGGACCGCCGACGCCGGGCTTGCCGTAGGTGTAGGCGCGGGTGACGTTCTTGCTGGTGTCACCGGTGGTGTCGTGCTCGGTGAGCTTGGTGCGGTTGCCCGCGGCGTCGAACTCGAACGACTGCCAGTAGGCGTCCGGACCGCCGACGGTGTCCTTGGAGGGACCGGCGGTGCAGTCCTCGGTCTTCGCCGTCCAGGCCGAGGTCATCTGCCGCAGCTTGTCGTAGACGAAGCACTGGGTGTCGGTCCGGCCCGAGTCCGGGGCGGCCGCACCGGGAGCGTCGGTGATCCTGGTGACGTTGCCGGCGTCGTCGTACCCGTAGCGGGTCTCGCTGATCCGGCCCGGCGTGATCGACCGGTCGATGGTCGAGAGACCGAGGCGGCGGGTGAACTCGTCGTAGACGTAGGTCCCGTACACCTTCTTGCCGGCCGGGCCGGCCTCGGTGCGCAGGATCTCGCCGAACGCCGAGTACTTGACGTCCCCCAGGTAGGTGGACGCGCCGCTGACGGAGATCGGCAGGTCGTCGGAGTCGTAGCGGAAGACGACCGGCTCGGTGGTCAGACCGCCCAGACCCGGCACCTGCGCCGTGGCGACATTGCCGGTAGGGGTGTAGGTGTAGCTGTAGGCGTAGGTGCCGCCGAGTCCGGTCTCCTCGGCCGGGATGACGGTCTTGGACTTCTTGACCCGGTACGCCTTGTCGTACTCGGTGATCTCGTCACGGTACTCGCGCCCGTTGTCGTAGCGGATGGACGCCGTGGGCAGTCCCTTGCCGAGGGTGTCGTAGGTCCACTCCAGCCGCTTGGGCCCGGTGGCGCTCCCCTCGCGCAGCGAGGTCGGACGGCCGCCGTTGTCATACGTCGTGACCAGCTTGTTGCCGCGCGGATCGGTGGACGAGATGACGTTGTCGGAGGCGTCGTACTCCAGGGTGGTCCGGCCGCCGTCCGGGTCGACGCTCGCGGTCTGGCGACCGCGTCCGTCGTACTCGAAGCTGGTGACCGCCCCGCCCGGCGCCGTGATCTTCACGACGTTGTCCAGGTGGTCGTACTCGTACGCGGTGTCCCGCCACGTGGTGCGCGCGTCGTTGGTGTACTCGCGCAGGCGGGTGGTGCGGCCCTCCGCGTCCTCGAAGGTCGCGGTGACCGTGTCGCCCTTGGGCGGGATGGAGGTGGAGACGTCGCCGTCCACCTCGGTGGTGGTGCGCAGCTTCTCGACGCCGCGGTGGTAGGTCACCTCGGCGACCGGCTCGCCCATGCCGTTGTAGGTGGTGCGGTTCTGCGAGGGGACCTCGTTGTCACCGACCTCCAGCAGCTTGGCCTCGGGCTCCTTGTCGTTGAAGTAGCCGTCGTTGGACTTGAAGGTCCGGCCGGCGGAGTCGTAGAAGGTGTCGTTGACGATCCGCCCGGTGCCGGCGACGGCCTCGTCCTGGGTCTGCCGCTCGCGCAGCAGGCCGTCCATGATCTCGTAGGAGACGGCGTACTCGCCGTTGTCCTTGAGGATCCTGGTGGTGACGACGGTGGGGCCGTCGCGCCGGATGGCGTAGTCGTACGTCGCGTTCGGCGTCTGCGTCGCCGGGTCGCGGTCGATCTCCCAGACCTTCAGCAGCCGGCCCAGCGGGTCGTACTGCATGGTCGCCTTCTTGCCGTTGGCGTCCGTCTCGACCAGCGGCATGCCGCGCACGTCGTCGAAGTCGGTCGTCTCGGTGTGGCCCAGCGGGTCGGTGGTGACCGTCTTGACCGGGCGGGCGATGGTGGCCGGGGTGTTGACGACCGTGGTCTTGCGGTTCTCGGCGTCGTAGGTGGCGGTCTCGCGGCCGTGGATGTCGTACTCGGTCCGGTCGATCACCGTGTAGCCGGCGCCCTCGGCGTTGCGCTCCTGGACCTCGGTCGGCAGGCCCTTGGTGGGCGCGGCGCCGAAGGCCAGGTTGTCGTAGAGGGTGCGGGTGTCCTCGACGACCTCGCCGCCGGAGGTGCCGCAGGCGCCCAGGGTGGTCAGCTCGCGGGACTCCAGCTCCAGGATGTGCGCCCCGGTGTTGCGGGCGTAGCTGGTGGTGGAGCACATCCGCTTGCCGCCGGGCGTGGTCTCGTCCACCTGGGTGGGCAGGCCGTGCGCGTCGTAGGTGGTGACCTCCTTGGCGGTGCGCCAGGTGTCGCCCTTGACCCGCTCGCGGGTGGTGACGGTCTCCGGCCGGGTCATCCACGCCTCCAGCGGCGTGGTGCCGGTGCGGGCGCGGGACGCGGTCTTCACCGCCCAGGCGGTGGTGAGCACCGAGGAGTCGACGGGGCCGCCGTCGGACTCGTAGGTGATCTGCTCACGCAACTGGCCCTGGTAGTGGCCGAGGTCGGGGACGGAGCCGCCCTGGGAGTCCTCGACGGCGGCGGTGCGGGTGCCGCTGGGCAGCTTGTCGCCGTGCATGCCGCGGAAGTAGCGGTGCTCGGAGAGCTGCTTGACGTCACTGCCGGAGCCGAGCCGGGTCCTGACCCGCTCGTAGCCGCGGTACTGGGACCAGGTGCGGTGCTTGTTCTCGGTGAACTCGCTCTCGTCGTAGGCCCAGGCGGCGCCGCCGACGAACTCGTACGAGGTGGTCTTGTCCGGGCTGCCGGCGACCAGGTCCATCTCGCGGACCTCGGTGACGAGGTACTTGTGGAACCAGTCCTGGGTCGGCTTCAGCGCGCCCTTGGGGGTCCAGTACTGCGGGTAGCACCGCAGGGTGTTGGACTCGGGCGAGGCCGGCATCCGGCGCGGGGCCAGGGCGGAGCAGTCGCGCGGCGAGTAGGTGACCGCGATGCGGCCGCCGGTCTCGGTGTCGATGGCGTGGATGCGCTGCCGGGAGTACGGGGGCAGGCCCTCGACGCCGTCGACGCGGTTGTCCATCTGCTGGCCGAGGAAGGAGACCTTCGGCATGTCGGCGGTGCCGCCGGCGCCGTGGCCGGTGCGGGTGATGGAGTCCAGCCACAGGGCGGGCGAGGTGCCGTCGCCGGTGGCGGGGAAGTTGTTCTCCAGGGCCCAGGAGTCGACGTTCTTCAGCGCGGAGCCGACCAGCACCTGGGTGCTGATCTTCGTCAGCCGCTTGGTGGACCAGAAGGTCGGGCCGTACTTGTCGGTGCACTTCTCGCCCGACAGGCACTGCTGGTCCAGCGGGACGTCCGGCCAGTGCTTGGCGTTGGCCGCGGTCCGCTTGGACTCGGCGCAGTCGAACGAGGTGCCCGGCACGCAGCGTTCGGCCACGGTGAAGGAGACGCGTCCGGCGGGCAGGCCGGTGAACAGGGCGCTCGCGCGCTGGCCGTAGTCGATGCGGGCCAGGTCGGCGGAGCGGGTGTACGCGATCTGCTGGTCGGCCTTCATGTTCTGGCCGTAGTAGTTGGTGTGCTTGTTCCACCACAGCGTCATCGCGTCGCCCAGCGGGTCCACGACGTAGTCGAGGTTCCAGCGGTACGCCTGGGCGCAGTCGGAGTCCATGAACGCGGTGGCGTGGCAGGGCTCACCGGGGTGGTTGCCGAACACCGGGACGGTGAGGGCGGAGTTGGTCACCTGGGTGGTGGCCCCCGGCAGCTTGTTCAGGCCGAAGTGGTACTTCACGCCGTCGGTGCCGGTGATGACCCAGTGCTCGCCGTCCTTGGCGCCGTTGGCCGCGCCGGTCTTGCGCTCGACCCGGGTGCCGTCGTCGTCGGCCGGGCGCCAGGTGTTGCCGGTGGCGTCGGCGTCGTCGCGGACCAGTTCGCTGCTGTTGCCGCCGAGCGACATCACGACCTGGTCGGAGCCCCAGCACAGGTCGCCGTTGTCGGTGGTGTTGTTGGGCGCCTTGCCGTCGACCTTGTCCTTGTCGTCGGAGCAGGAGCGGTACTTGCGCTCGATGAAGCCGGGCTCGTAGTCCCAGCCCTCGGCGATCCAGGAGGACTGGCCGTTGGTGGAGGCGGTGCGGCCGTCCACGGCCTGGGAGGAGTACGAGAGCTCGATCTCGGGCTGCGGGCCGCCGGGGACCTCGGGCGACTCCACCGGGTAGGTCCAGGAGAACCCGCCGGAGGAGGAGCCGGCCATCCAGGAGCCGGACGGGGAGAGCGAGGTGGCGCCGTGGTTGCCGCCGGGGCCGGCGGAGTCGGCGGTCGCGGCCAGCACCATCGCGCCGCCGGAGGCGGCGCGGGCCGCCTTGCCGGGCGCGGTGGCGGGCTTGCCGGTCAGGTCGACGGTGGCATGCACCGTACCGGCCTCGGCGTCGTTGCCGCCGGTCAGCTCGGTACGGGTGCGGCACTCGGCCCTGTCCGGGGTGGTCAGCGCACAGGCGGGAAGCTGGACGAGGCGGAGCCGGGAGCCCCAGTCGCCGCCGTAGCTGTCCTTGAACGCGGAGTAGTCCAGGGCGAGTTCGACGCGCCCGGTGGCGGCGGCGGAGGTCGCGGTCTTCGCCGGCGCGGCGGTGAACAGCACGCCCTCGACGCCGGCCTTGCGGGCGGCCGCGGTGTCCTTGAACTCGACCCGGGCGGCGGAGCCCTTGGCGGCCGGGGCCGTGTTCGCCCCCGCGGCGGCACGGGCGCCGGACTTCGCGGCGGCCTGGGCGGCCGGGGCCGGGCGCAGGGTCACCGGGGCGTTGGCCAGCCCGGCGCCCTCGGTGGCGGCGCCCAGTGACGGCTGGGCGGCGAGGCCCTTGCGCGCGGCCGGGGCGCCGGCGCCGGCGACCTGGACGGTGAAGCCGCCGGTGGGCCGCTTGTCGGCGGCCGGCGACCAGGGCTTGGCCGCGTCGTTGCGGGCGGCGGCCCGCTTGGTGGTGTGGTTGCGGCCGTCGACCGACCGTTCCCGCTCGATATCGCTCAGTCTGGTGCGGAGTCCGGCGGCGGCCGCCGGATCGTCCGGCACGAAGCCTATGAGTAGCGCCATGAAGACGACCATTGACACCGATCTGTGCCAATGGCCCAAATAGCGCAACTGGCTAGCCAGTTGCTGCACAGGTCCCTCCCCTGATCTTTGCAGCGTGCATGAAACGTGATGACATTAGTCGGCTCCGGGGGTGCCAGCAAGCAAAGTTTGCTTCCCTAAACAACCCGTCCAAAGGTCAGGAACAGGCAAACATCGCGCAAAAGCGACCATGTACTGTTCCGCCGAGCCCGAGCCACCGTCGTGGCGGCTCACCAGCACTCACAGAGGATTTGGGGGGGACTTTCAGCTATGTCAGCCCGTACACGAGGGCGAAGAGCGAGACTCACCGCGTGCGGTGTGATCGCCGCCGTCCTGGTCGGCGGCTCCCTGGGGACGGCGCCGCTCACCGCGGCCGCCCCGGCGGTGGACCCCGCCGCCGGGACCGCGACCGGGCCGAAGGCAGCGCCCGGCTCGGAGGCCGCCGCCCTGGAGCAGGCCGCGGACACCGGGAAGCCGGTCGAGGTCGCCGAGGCCCGCAGCGAGACCAGCGAGACCTTCGCGCTGCCCAACGGCAACCTGCGCACCACCCAGCACAGCGTGCCCTTCCGGGTGAAGCGCGAGGGCGCGTGGACGCCCGTCGACACCGACCTGGCCGCGGTGAACGGCCGGATCGCCCCCAAGGCGGCCGTCGGTGACGTGACGTTCTCCGCCGGCGGGGACGCGCCGCTGGTCACCCTCACCGACCAGGGCCGCACCCTGTCGCTGAGCTGGCCGAAGCCGCTGCCGCAGCCGGTGCTCGCCGGCTCCACCGCCACCTACCGCGAGGTGCTGCCGGGCGTCGACCTGGCCGTCGCGGCCGGTGTGGACGGCTTCAGCCAGGCCCTCATCGTCAAGACGCCCGAGGCCGCCGCCAACCCGGAGCTGGCGACCGTCGACTTCGGGCTGAAGACCGACGGGCTGACCGTCACCGAGGACCCGGTCACCGGCTCCCTGCGCGCCCTCAACCCGGCCGGCCAGAGCGTGTTCGCCACCTCCACCGCCCGGATGTGGGACTCCTCCGGCAAGGAGCCGGCGCCCGCCGCCAGGACGGCCGGCAAGGCGCAGGCCCGTACCGCGAAGTCCGCGTCCCCGGTCGCCGCGTCCACCGCGACCTCCTCGGACCTCACCCCGGGCGCCAACAGCGCGACCGTGGACGTCACCGTCTCCGGCGGCAAGCTCAGCCTCAGGCCCGACCAGGGACTGCTGACGGCGCCGGACACCACGTACCCGGTCTACATCGACCCGCGGATGACCGGCACCCGCGAGGCGTGGACCATCGCCTACAAGCCGCACGCCAACGACAGCTACTGGAACGGCACCGGCTGGAGCGGCGGCACCACCAGCGAGGCCCGGGTCGGCTACGAGTCCTCCACCGGCGGCACCGCCCGCTCCTTCTTCCGCGTGGACTCCAAGTTCCTGGCCGGCGTGAAGGTGGTGGACGCGCAGTTCCAGATCACCGAGACGCACTCGTGGTCCTGCACCGCCAAGCCGGTGGAGCTGTACCTGACCGGCGGCATCAGCTCGGCCACCACCTGGAACAAGCAGCCGAGCTGGTCCACCCGCCAGGACAGCAGGAACTACGCCCACGGCAACGAGGCGTTCGGCTGCCCCGACAAGGCCGTGGACTTCGCGGCCAACGACGCCGCGAAGAAGGCCGCCGCCGGCAAGTGGAGCAACATCACCTTCGGCCTGCGCGCCCCGCAGAGCGCGGAGGACGGCAAGGACGAATACAGTTGGAAGAAGTTCAAGTCGGACGCCAAGCTGATCGTCGAGTACAACCGGCTGGCCAAGGCGCCGTGGGCGATGGACACCAGCCCCAGCACCAAGACCGCCACCGGCGAGTGCGGCAACGGCTCCACCTACGTCACACTCGGCAACACCGACGTGACGCTGAAGGCCCAGGTCTGGGACCCGGACGGCGGTGACGTCAACGTCCAGTTCCACCTGTGGGCCACCGGCAAGCACGACGTGTCCCCCGGCGTCTTCTTCGACAAGAAGGTGAAGAAGACCGTCAACGCCGGCGACAGCAAGGGCGTGCTCGCCTCGATCACCGTGCCCAAGGCGCTGCTGAACCAGCACAAGGGCGTCAGCGGCGGGCAGTTCTCCTGGAAGGCGCAGGTCGAGGACGTCTCCGACGCCGCCTTCGCGTCCGACTGGACGCCGACGCTCGGCGCGCCCGGCTGCCGCTTCGGCTTCGACCCGACGGCCCCGGCGTTCGAGCCGACCGTCGTCTCCGACGGGGGCCTGTTCCCGGAGGACGCCGAGGGCGCCCAGTCCCGGACGCCGGAGAAGTTCGTCTTCGACTCCGCCGACCCGGACATCAGCGAGTACCGGTGGGGCCTGGACCGCACCCCGCCGGCCAACAAGGCCACGCCGTCCGTCAAGGGCGGGCCGGCGAGCGCCACGGTGACCCCGCTGACCCCCGGCCCGCACACGCTGTACGTGCAGGCGTTCGACGCCGGCCTCAACGCCAGCCCGATCCGCGCCTACCGCTTCCACGCCACCAGCCAGGGCGTCTTCGACAAGCCCGGTGACGTCAACGGCGACGGCCAGCCGGACCTGTTCGGCGTCGACGGCGTCTCCAACCTGCGGCTGTACAGCGGCACCGGGGGCGGCAGCGTCACCGGCCACGCCGCGCTCTCCGCCGACGCGAGCTGGGACGGCGCGCTGCTGACCCACCGGGGCGACTGGACCGAGGACTTCTACGAGGACCTGGTCGCCCGCAAGGCCGACGGCAAGATGTACCTGTACCCGAACGACGGGCTCGGCGGGTTCAGCGCCGACACCCGGCAGGAGGTGTACGTCTTCCCGGACGACGAGACGGGCGTGGCCACCGACACCTCCGCCATCCGGCAGATCGTGTCCGTCGGCGACATCACCCCCGACTCCGACAGCACCAACCCGGACTTCGTCGCGGTCATCGGCGACCGGCTGTGGTTCCTGCCCGGCTACTCGGGCGGCGCCGTCTACTCCGGTTACCAGATCGGCGGCAGCGGCTGGACCAACATGCACCTGGCCTCGCCCGGCGACCTGGACGGCGACGGCAACGTCGACCTCATCGCCCGCAACGCCACCAACGGCGACGTGTGGGTGTACCGGGGCCGGGCCAACGGCGACGCGGACGGCGACGGCACCCCGGACGGCGGCACCGACCCGTCCTCGCTGGGCGCCGGGTCGAGCCGGGTCGCCTACGCCACCGGCTGGACCCCGGCCGCGCGCCCGCTGATCACGGCGAGCGGCGACTCGGACGGCGACGGCATCTCCGACATGTGGACGACCACCGCGAACACCGCGGCGGGGCTGGAGTTCCTGCCGGGCCGCCGCACCGGTCTGATCGGCGCGCCGAAGGTCGTCGGCACGGGCGGCTGGCAGCCGTTCAAGGCGATCTCCTGACACCTCGGCGATGACAGGGGCCCGGTCCCGCGAGCGCGTCTCGCGGGCGCGGGAGGACGGTCCCGGCGGCGCACACCTCGTGGGGTACGTGGTGCCGGACTGGCACGCGCTGGACAGCCGCCTCGAACAGAGCCGGCGGGA
>NZ_JBEYXH010000068.1:0-11943 GCF_040644755.1 Streptomyces sp. NPDC046887 | reverse complement strand
GCACCCCCTCAGCGCCCACCGAGACGCCCACCGAGACCCGCACCGGCGAACCGGCCGCCCCGCCGACCGCGGCCCTGGCGCATCCGGCCGTGGCCTCAGGCACCCGCCCCGTGACCTGGTACGCACCGTCCCTCGGCGCAGCCGTTCGGTCCCTTGCCGCCGGTGCGGGCGGCGCGCAGCTTGGCGGCGGCGAGGACGGTGGCCCGGGCCAGCGGCAGCCCGGCCGGGGTGGAGAGCCGGTGGGCGGTGGCCCGGTAGGCGTCCAGCGCCCAGAGGCAGGTGATCCAGGCCGCCTCCGAGCGGTAGACCTGGCCCGCGTCCCCGATGACGGTGATCTCCTCCAGGGTGGCCCGGTGGTCCAGCCGCGGGAAGCGGTGGCGGGCCTCGGCGGAGCCGGCGGGTACGAAGTCCAGCGGCACCCGCTGGGTCTGCCGGGCGAGCCAGCCGCGCAGCTGTACGCAGAGCGGGCACCCCGCGTCGTACAGCACCGTCAGTCGTCGCACCGGTGGCGGGGGAGGCGCGGGCGGTGGCGAGTGGGTCATGGCGCGGCCCGCCCTCAGGCCCCGGCCGTGGGGCTGCTCCAGCCACCGGCGGGCGGGATGTACCCCTGCGGCGCCACGGGCGGCCGCTGCTCGCGGTCCAGGGTGCCGCGCCGGCGGATGCGGTTCAGTACGTAGACGTTGGCCAGGTGCAGCACCCCGAGGACCAGCAGCACCACGCCGAGCTTGACCGAGAGCGCCTCGAAGAGCTGCCGGGCGTCGGCGACGGGGTCGTCCTGGCTCAGGTGGAGCGCGACGAAGCCGAGGTTGACCAGGTAGAAGCCGACCACCAGCAGATGGTTGACGGCGTCGGCGAGCTTCTCGTTGCCGTGCAGCACATCGGCGAGGAAGACCCGGCCGTTGCGGCTGAGAGTGCGCGCCACCCAGACCGTCAGACCCACGCTGACCAGCAGGTAGACGACGTACGCGATGACAGTGAGGTCCATGCCCCACGCTCCTTTGAACGCGTTCAAAAGCTGATGGTGCTGAGCCTAGAACTTCTTTTGAACATGTTCAAGTGGAGCGGGTGCTCTGGTGTTCGACCGGTCGCTTATGCTGCCGTGGGCATTTCAAGATCACGTGCCACAGGCTCACGGCTCATAGGTCATGGCTCACGGCAGGCGTACGGGGGAAAGAATGAACAAGTACACGGTGGCGGCGGTCGGCCTCGTCCTTTCGGCGGGGCTGGTGGCGGGGTGCGGAAGCTCCGGGGGCGAGGAGCCCGCCGCGAAGCCGAAGGCCGGGGGAGCGGCCGCCGGTTCGGGCGGTTCGGGCGATGCGGCGGCGGCCAATGGCCCCCGCTACGACGGGCCCGCGATCCCGGGCCTGGCCGCCGAGCCGGCGTGGAGCCTTCCTTCGCCCGCCAAGGCGATCGACCTCGGGGACACCTTCCTGTTCGCCAAGGACGCCCAGGGCGCGTACGCCTCAGGGGGCGGGTCCGACAAGGAGCCGGTCGACGGGACCGTCGGCGCGCTGTCCGTCGGCGATGCCTCCACGCCGACGACCCTGGAGTTCCGGGACGTGAAGACCGGCGAGGTGCGCAAGACCCTCACGGTGAAGGCCGACCGGGTGGTCGCCACCACCTGGCACCAGGGCGTCCGGGCGGTCGCGGTGCTCACCGGTGCCACCACGGAGTCGGACGGTCTGAGCGCGGAGAAGACCAGCACCACGGTCACCGTCTACGGCGGCGACGGCGCGGAGCTGGGCAAGATCACGCGTGAGGGCGACAAGTTCGACGTCCACGAGGGCTATGTGGTCGAGCAGGACGAGCAGGCGGGCCTCAAGCTCACCGCCATCGACGGCGGCGCGGTCCGCAAGGTCGTCTGCACCGGGCAGATGGCGGCGTGCAGCTTCGACCCGCGCAACAAGGACATCGACGGCGCCTCGGGCCACGCGCCGCTGATCACCGGCGCGTACGCCTTCCATGTGGAGAACGCCTCCACCTACGAGGAGGACCCGGAGCAGCTGGTCATGACGGAGCTCGACGGCGGGAAGAAGGTCTGGAGCACCGCGGACGTCACCCCGCCGGCCGGTGTGGAGCTGGACGAGGACGGAAAGCGCGCCAGCCGTAGCATCCGGGTCCTCGACGTGCGCGACGGCAAGGTGCTGACCGCCTGGGGGGCGGGCGTCTTCGCCACCGACACCTGGGTGACGGCGACCTACGACATCGCGACCGGCAAGCAGGTCGGCGGCTCCTCGAAGTACACATACCAGGACGCCCCGTACGACACCGTCAACACCGAGGGCTCCTCCGTCTTCAGCCCGGACCGCACGCTGGCCGCCGTCCACACGGAGCGGGGTACGGCCGTGTGGCAGCCGGCCGACGGCAAGGAGGTCTGGTCGCAGGCGGAGGGCGAGAAGGCGATGGAGCCGCTGCGCTTCGCCCCCAACGGCGTGCTCTACGGCACCGTCGACGGCGAGAACGGCGCCGAGGACGCGTACCTCGCCGTGGACGGCCGCACCAAGAAGGTGCTCGCCAAGAGCCTGCCCGAGCAGAGCATCCCGCTCTTCTCGCGGTCGTCGGGCTACGGCTACCTCAGCACGGAGAAGGGCTTCTTCGTGTTCCCGGCGGCCCAGGGCTGAGGCAGCCCTCCCCGGCGGTCCGGGCGCGGCCGTCAGCCGTCGACGGTGATCGCCTGCACCGGGCAGGCCCGCGCGGCCTCCTTGACCAGGGGGTCGCCGGCGCCGTCCTCGCGTCCGGTGAGGACGGTGCCGAAGCCGTCCTCGTCCTGGGTGAAGACCTGCGGGGAGGTCAGGGCGCACTGGCCGGCGCCGATGCAGACGTGTTCGTCGATCGAGATGCGCATCAACGGCCTTCCCTCGTCATCAGTGGTCCTTTCTCACGGTGGTCACCAGGCCACGGGGAGTTCGAGCATCCCCTGGATCGTGTCGCCCGGCTTGAACGGGATCGTGTCGGCGGGGGCCGCCAGGCGCAGCTCCGGCAGCCGGTGGAGCAGGGTGCCCAGGGCGATCTCCATCTCGGCCCGCGCCAGGTTCTGCCCCAGGCACTGGTGGATGCCGAAGCCGAAGGCCAGGTGGTGGCGGGCCGAGCGGTTCCAGTCCAGCGCGTCCGGGTCGGTGTAGGCGGCGGTGTCCCGGTTGATCAGGGAGGTGGAGAAGACCACCCCCTCGTCGGCGCGGATCACCTCGCCCTCGATCTCGATGTCCTCCCGCGCCACCCGGATGAACCCGTCCGCGATGGAGAGGAAGCGCATCAGCTCCTCCACGGCGGCGGGCAGTTGCTCCGGGCCGCCGGCCCGCAGCTCGGCCAGCCGCTCGGGGTGGGACAGCAGGGTGTAGGTGCCCAGCGAGATCATGTTGGCGGTGGTCTCATGGCCGGCCACCAGCAGGACGAGGGCCAGGTCCACCAGCTCCTGCCGGTCCGGCTCCCCGCGGACGTCGAGCTGCCGGGCGATCAGATCGTCCAGCACCCCGTCCCCCGGGGTGGCGCGTTTGCGCTCCACCAGCTCGCCGAGATACCCCTCCAGCCGCTCCCGGGCGACCTCCACGTCCCGGGCGGCCGGGCCGCGCAGCAGCCGCCGGGACTGCTCCTCGAAGAACTCGTGGTCGGTGTAGGGGACGCCGAGCAGCTCGCAGATCACCATCGACGGGACGGGCGTCGCGAAGTCGGCCACCAGCTCGGCCGGCGGGCCCTTGGCCACCATCGCCTCCAGCGCCCCGTCCACGATCTCCTGGATACGCGGCCGCAGCCGCTCGGCGCGGCGCACACTGAAGCTGGGGATGAGCATCCGGCGCTGGACGTTGTGCTCCGGGTCGTCCAGCCCGAGCAGCGCGGCGCGCCGCCGGTCGCGGATGGTGGCGAACCGCTCGGTGGGCCTGGGAAAGGCAGGGTGGGTGGTGTCGCTGGACAGCCGCTGGTCGGAGAGGAGGGCCCGGGCGGCGGAGTGCCCGGTGACCACCCACACCCGGCGGCCGTCCCAGAGCTTCACCCGGGCCAGCGGGCGCGCCTCGCGCAGCGGCTGGTAGGCGGTCGGCGGGTGGTACGGGCAGCCGCGGTCCTGGGGGAACGCGACGACGTCCGGCAGGGGGGTCGCTTGAGTCATGGGGGGCCTCGCAGACGCTGACTCGTGGACGGACGCGGGGGAGTGTCACGGCGTCATCCGGCCGGTGTCGACTCCACCCGGTGACGAGTCCACTACATGCCCGAGGCATCGATCGCGTCTACGCGCTGTTCGGCCAAACCACCGGAACGGGTCCCTCTCCGGTCGTCCGGGTGACGGTGGCCCGGGTGATGCGGCGAGGGCCCGCCTCCGGGACGGAGACGGGCCCTCGTACACGTACCGCTCAGGCGGGGATCAGAAGCGGCGGGTGATCAGCGCCCGCTTCACTTCCTGGATCGCCTTGGTGACCTCGATACCGCGCGGGCAGGCGTCCGTGCAGTTGAACGTGGTGCGGCAGCGCCACACGCCGTCCTTGTCGTTGAGGATCTCCAGCCGCTGCTCCCCGGCGTCGTCGCGCGAGTCGAAGATGAAGCGGTGGGCGTTGACGATCGCCGCCGGGCCGAAGTACTGGCCGTCGTTCCAAAACACCGGGCAGGACGAGGTGCACGCGGCGCACAGGATGCACTTGGTGGTGTCGTCGAACCGCTCGCGGTCCTCGGCGGTCTGCAGCCGCTCACGGGTCGGCTCGTTGCCCTTGGTGACCAGGAACGGCATGACGTCCCGGTACGCCTGGAAGAACGGCTCCATGTCCACGACCAGGTCCTTGAGGACCGTCAGGCCCTTGATGGCCTCGACCGTGATGGGCTTCTCCGGGTTGATGTCCTTGATCAGCGTCTTGCAGGCGAGCCTGTTCTTGCCGTTGATCCGCATCGCGTCGGAGCCGCAGATGCCGTGCGCGCAGGAGCGCCGGAAGGTCAGCGTGCCGTCGACGTCCCACTTGATCTTGTGGAGGCCGTCGAGGACCCGCTCCTTGGGGTCGATCTCGATCGGGAAGTCCTCCCACACCGCGTGCTCCGACACCTCGGGGTTGAAGCGGCGGATGCGGAAGGTGACCGTGATGTACGGGGAGGCGTCGGTCTTCGCGACCGCCTCGGCCTTGTCCATGACGGGGGTAGCCATCAGTACTTACGCTCCATCGGCTGGTAGCGGGTCTGGACGACGGGCTTGTAGTCGAGACGCACGGTCTCCGAGCCGTCGTCGCCGACCTCGCGGTACGCCATGGTGTGGCGCATGAAGTTGACGTCGTCGCGGTTGGGGTAGTCCTCGCGGTAGTGGCCGCCGCGGGACTCCTTGCGGGCCAGCGCGGACACCGCCATGACCTCGGCCAGCTCCAGCAGGTTGCCCAGCTCGATGGCCTCCAGCAGGTCCGTGTTGAACCGCTTGCCCTTGTCCTGGACGGACACGTTCTTGTACCGCTCGCGCAGCTCGGCGATCTTCTCGACGGCCGTCTTGATCGTCTGCTCGGTGCGGAACACCATCACGTTGGCGTCCATCGTCTCCTGGAGCTCGCGACGGAGCTCGGACACCCGCTCGCTGCCGGTGGCGGCGCGCAGGCCCTCCACCATCTCGACGACCAGCGACGCCGGGTTCTCCGGGAGCTCCACGAAGTCCGCCGTGGCGGCGTACTCGGCGGCGGCGATGCCGGAGCGGCGGCCGAAGACGTTGATGTCCAGCAGGCTGTTGGTGCCCAGGCGGTTGGCGCCGTGCACCGAGACGCAGGCGACCTCGCCGGCGGCGTACAGGCCCGGGACGACGGTGGTGTTGTCGGCCAGCACCTCGCCCTCGACGTTGGTCGGGATGCCGCCCATCGCGTAGTGCGCGGTCGGCTGGATCGGGATCGGGTCCGTGTAGGGCTCGATGCCGAGGTAGGTCCGCGCGAACTCGGTGATGTCCGGCAGCTTGGCGTCCAGCTGCTCCGGCGGCAGGTGGGTGAGGTCCAGGAAGACGTGGTCGCCCTCCGGGCCGCAGCCCCGGCCCTCGCGGATCTCCGTGTAGATGGAGCGCGAGACGACGTCGCGCGAGGCGAGGTCCTTCATGACGGGCGCGTACTTCTCCATGAAGCGCTCGCCGTCCTTGTTGCGCAGGATGCCGCCCTCGCCGCGGGCGCCCTCGGTGAGCAGGATGCCCATCCGCCAGATGCCCGTCGGGTGGAACTGGAAGAACTCCATGTCCTCCAGCGGCAGCCCGCGCCGGTAGCAGGCGGCCTGGCCGTCACCGGTGAGGGTGTGCGCGTTGGAGGTCACCTTGAAGAACTTGCCGGTGCCGCCGGAGGCGTAGATCACGGCCTTCGCCTGGAAGATGTGGATCTCGCCGGTGGCCAGCTCGTACGCCACCACGCCGGCCGACTTCTTGACGCCGTCGACCTCGGTGATCAGCTGGTCCAGGACGTAGAACTCGTTGAAGAACTCCACGCCCTCCTTGACGCAGTTCTGGTACAGCGTCTGGAGGATCATGTGACCGGTGCGGTCCGCGGCGTAGCAGGACCGGCGCACCGGGGCCTCGCCGTGGTTGCGGGAGTGGCCGCCGAAGCGGCGCTGGTCGATGGTGCCGTTCGGGGTCCGGTTGAACGGCAGGCCCATCTTCTCCAGGTCGAGGACCGCGTCGATGGCCTCCTTCGCCAGGATCTCGGCGGCGTCCTGGTCGACCAGGTAGTCACCGCCCTTGACCGTGTCGAAGGTGTGCCACTCCCAGTTGTCCTCCTCCACGTTGGCCAGCGCGGCGGCCATGCCGCCCTGCGCGGCGCCCGTGTGGGAGCGGGTGGGGTACAGCTTGGTCAGCACGGCGGTGCGGCTGCGCTTGGTGGCCTCGATGGCGGCGCGCATACCGGCGCCGCCGGCGCCGACGATGACGGTGTCGTACTTGTGGATCTTCATTGATCGTCAGCCCCGGCTTCAGCGGATGTTCGGGTCGAAGGTGAAGATCACCAGCGTGCCCAGCAGGATGGTGAACACCGTCGCGGTGTACAGCAGGCCCTTCAGCCACAGGCGCGTGTTCGGGCGCTCGGCGTAGTCGTTGATGACGGTACGCAGGCCGTTGGCGCCGTGCAGCATGGCCAGCCAGAGCATCAGCAGGTCCCAGACCTGCCAGAAGGGGGACGCCCAGCGGCCGGCCACGAAGGCGAAGCCGATCTTGGAAACGCCGCCGTCCAGCACCAGCTGGATCAGCAGGTGGCCGATGACCAGGACGACCAGGACGACGCCGGACAGCCGCATGAAGAGCCAGGCGGCCATCTCGAAGTTGCCGCGGGTGGAGCGCGGGGTGCGGCCGGTCCGCTTGCGCGGTGCCTCGATGAGCGGGGCCGGGTTGTCCACGTCGTAGACGTGGCCGCCCTCCACGGGGCCGACGGCGGGGGTGGTGTCAGTCGACATGTCTGGTCTCAGCTCCCGAACAGTTCACGCACGGCGTGGCCGAGGACGGGGTAGATCGCGCCGGCCATCAGGACGACCCAGATGCCCACGACCGTCCAGAGCATCTGCTTCTGGTAGCGGGGGCCCTTGGACCAGAAGTCCACGGCGATCACGCGGAGGCCGTTGAGCGCGTGGAAGAGGATGGCGGCGACGAGGCCGTACTCCAGCAGCGCGACGATCGGCGTCTTGTAGGTGGCGACCACTTCGTCGTAGGCCTCGGGTGAGACGCGGACGAGCGCGGTGTCCAGCACGTGCACGAACAGGAAGAAGAAAATGAGGACGCCGGTGACTCGATGAGCCACCCACGACCACATGCCTTCCCGGCCGCGGTACAGCGTTCCAGCCGGCACGGAAAAACCCTCCGGGAGCGGATTTGGGGCCCGGCCGGCTTCGTAGGCGGTCTGGCCCGGCCGGGTACGGTCCACCGGCCCCGGCAATCGTAGCGACGCTTTGTCGGTTCGCCCGCCCGGGGTCGGTAGGTGTGATCAAAGAGGCACCGATGGGCTATGGACGCGGTGGCCTGCGCTGACATAGGCAAGGCTGCCCTTACTTCATGCCCGCCGGTGGCGCCGACCCGCCCCTTCCCCCCTTCTTATGCGCTTTCATGCGCTTTTTCCCAGCCCTTTCGCCGGGCTGTTCACAGAAAGGGTTACGGGGATCAGCGGGGCGGCTCGGTCCAGGTGCCGATCAGCCGGGCGAGCCGGGCCCGGGCCAGCCGGCGCAGCTCGTCCGCGGCGACCGACCGCTCATGGTCCGCCTCGTGGTCCAGCCGGGTGTGGATCGCCGCCAGCGCCAGGTCCAGGTGCTCCCTCGGCGGCCACCCGTCCAGGCAGAGCGTGAAGGCGTGGCCGAACCGCTCCTCGTACCGGCTCAGCGCGGCGTCCCAGGCGGTGAGCGCGGCGGGCGGCGCGCCCGTCGGCAGCAGCGGAGGCGTCTCGTCCGCCAGCGCCTCGTCCAGATCGGCGCCGCCCAGGTCGTACCCGGCCTCGTCCGCCGCGGCCAGCAGCGCGTCCAGCGTCGGGTACGGGCGGTGGGCCGCCATCCGCGCGGCCCACCGGCGGCTGCCGCAGCAGGCCAGCAGCGCGGCCTCGGCGGCGCCGGCCGGCTCCTCGTTGAACCTGGTCAGCGGCGACCCCGCGAGGGAGCCGCGGGCCTGTGCCGGTAACGCCCGGGCGGCGGTGGGGGCCGCGCCGGTGTACGGAACGCCCGCGGTGGGATCGCCGGCCATGTTGTCGGTGGGCTCCTCGGCAGGTGGGTGTCTCGGACGCAGGCTCGGTCGCGGTACGTCTCGGACTCAGGCTCGGTCGCGGTACGGAAGGGACGACCGTGGGGATAGGGGCACAACATTACCCAGGGTGAACGTGAGCGTCTCGGGAGATGCGGGAAGTTCACCCGGAAGGGAGAGTTTCAGTACGGCCTATGGACGGAGGTAACCCGTGTTCCGGTTCCGGCACCCCAGGCTCCGGCGGTCAACGACCCCGCGCTCGGCATCACGGTCGACACGGTGGTCGACGCCCCGATCGACGCCGTGGTCGACGCCACCGTCGGCGGATTCCCGGGCGGGGGGCGACCCTTCCGGGTCCGGACCCTCGGCGACCGGTTCATCCGGCGCCCGGCGGGCCGGGGTGGTGGCCGCGGCGGTGGTGTTCTCCCTGACCGCCGCCTCCTGTGCCGGGAGCGGCGACGGGGGAGCGGCCTCCGCGGGCGCGCCCACTCCCGCGGCCACCAGCCCCTCGCCGTCCTCGCCCACCTCCCCGTCACCCACTCGGACGTATCCGCTCTCCACCGAGCCCCGCACCATCCCCGCGGTACGGGAGCACCAGGCCGCCCGCGGACCCGGCTGGAAGCCCGGCGGCGGCAGCGCCGTGGTGCTCGCCGAGGGCAGCGGCGCCCTCGCCGACGAGGGCAGGCTGCTCGCCGGGGAGCTCGGCACCGGCTACCGGGGCGAGGCCGCCGCCCGGCCCGGGGACGTGGAGCTGGTCCTCGACCCGAAGCAGGGCGGCGGGGCCGAGTCGTACACCGTCACCACCCGCGGCAACCGGGTGCGGATAGCCGGGCCGGCCGAGGCCGGCGTCTTCTACGGCACCCGCACCGTCAAGCAGGCCCTGCGCTCCGGCGGCACCGTCCCCGAGGGCACGGTCACCGACGCGCCCGCCAAGCCGCAGCGCGGGCTGCACCTGGACATCGCGCGCAAGTTCTTCGATGCCGGGTGGATCGAGGCCCGGCTGCGCGAGATGGCCGACCTCAAGCTGAACCAGCTCGCTCTGCACTTCTCCGACGACCAGGCCTTCCGCATCGAGTCGTCCAGCCACCCGGAGATCGTCTCCGACCCCCATCTCAGCAAGGCCGAGGTCCGCCGGATCATCGCCCTGGCGAACTCCCTGCACATCACCGTCATCCCCGAGATCGACTCCCCGGGCCACCTCGGCGCCGTGCTGCGGGCCTACCCCGACCTCCAGCTCCGCAACGCCCAGGGCAACGCCCGCCAGGGTGCCATCGACATCTCCAAGCCCGCCTCCGCGCGCCTCATCGACGAGCTGCTGCGCGAGTACGCGGCACTCTTCCCCGGCGGCTACTTCCACGTCGGCGCCGACGAGTACCAGGCCCTGACCGTCTCCGACCCCGCCACCTCCTTCCCGCAGCTCGCCGCCGCCGCGCGGCAGCGGTACGGGCCGGACGGCACCGTCCAGGACCTCGCCGAGGGCTGGCTCAACGACCGCGCCGCGACCGTCCGTTCCACCCGGAAGAAGGCCAAGGCCTGGAACGACGGCTTCTTCGCCGACAGCGCGGTGACGCCGGACAAGACCATCGAGGTCGAGTACTGGACCGGCAAGGAGATCGGCGCCCGCCCACCGACCGCGTACCTCGCCGAGGGCCGCCCGGTGGTGAACCTCAACGACGAGTACCTCTACTACGTGCTCGGCGAGCCCAACGACTTCACCTATCCCACCGGTGAGCGGATCTACGAGCAGTGGACCCCGCGGGTGCTGCGCGGCACCACCCCGGTCGCGGCCCGCTACGACCGGCAGATCCTGGGCGGGCGGTTCGCCGTCTGGTGCGACCTGGCGAACGCCCAGACCACCGCGCAGGTCGCCGAGGGCATCCGGATGCCGCTGAAGGCCACCTCCCAGAAGCTCTGGGACGCGGGCGATCCGCCCTTGTCCTGGCCGCAGTTCCAGTCCCTCGCCCGACAACTCGACTGACCACCGGCCGGGCATTCGGCCGCCGCCCCGGGACCCCGCAATCCCGGGCCGGCGGCCGTACAACCCTTTGCGGAAGCTGTGAGTCTCCTCTGACGGGTCACACCACAGATGGGGGAGTGTGATCGCACACGTTCGCATGAGGAGACAGTCATCACCGCCATACGCAAGACCCTGAGCGCCGCCGCCGTCGTCACCGTCGCCCTGGCCGGCGTGGCCGCCTGCGGCACGGCGGAGCAGCTGTCCGCCGGGCAGAAGCTCGACCGGGCCTTCGACAAGCTGGGCCAGGAGAAGTCCCTCTCCTTCGAGCTCGACCTCGACACCGACTCCGCCTCGCTCCTGGCGCTGGACGAGAAGATGGGCAGCGAGCCGGGCGAGGAGCTGGACCCGAAGGCCGCGGAGCTGCTCAGCGGCGCGCGCATGAGCATCACCGTGCACTCCAAGAAGGCGCTGAAGGACTCCGGCGAGAAGGACATCGTCGGCGCCGCCGCCAAGGTCAGCACCCCGGACGGCGACCTGGTCGAGTTCCGGCAGGTCGGCGACGCCGCCTATGTGCGCACCGACATGGAGGCGCTGGGCAAGGCCGTGGGCGAGCCCATGCCGAAGGCCTCGGACCTGCCGCCGGAGGCCGGCGCCTTCAAGAAGCTGCTGGAAGGCGGCTGGGTCACCTTCGACACCAAGGAGCTGGAGAAGGCCGCCGGCGAGGACGCGAGCGGCGAGCCCTCGCCGGAGCCCAGCCTCGACGCCAAGACGCAGAAGAAGCTGACCAAGGCGATCCAGGACGTCATCAGCCGCGAGGTCGACTTCGCCGTCGCCGACAACGGGGACGGCGAGGAGCACATCGTCGCCACCGCCCCCTTCCGCACCCTGATCACCGAGCTGGTCGACGAGATCCGCCCCTTCAAGAAGGAACTGCCGCCCGGCGTGGAGCTGCCGACGGCCACCGACCTGAAGGACGCGCCGAACACCAAGGTCGCCGCCGACTTCACCCTGAAGAACGGCGACCTCACCGAGGTCCGCATCGACCTGGCCAAGCTCGCCGAGTCCGCCAAGGTCAAGAAGCTCGGCCTGGTCGTCCGTCTGAGCAAGGGCGAGCAGCCCACCGCCCCGGCCGGCGCCACCAAGCTGGACCCGGCCGAGCTCATGGGCGCCTTCGGCGGCCCGGGCATGGGCGAGGACGCGTCCTTCGCCGAGGACGACCTCGGCGAGGGCGACTTCTCCGACGAGGGCGCCTTCGAGGTCGACCCGGTCTGACCCCTCCCGCCCACACCCGGCCACGGCCGGCCGCACCCGGCCACGGCCGGCCGCACCCGGCCACGGCCGGCCGCACCCGGAC
>NZ_JBEYXH010000067.1:0-14780 GCF_040644755.1 Streptomyces sp. NPDC046887 | reverse complement strand
AGCTGATCTCCACGGTGGGCGGGGCCTCGGGTCCGCTGTACGGCACGCTGCTGCGCCGCACCGGCAAGGCGCTCGGGTTCACGTGAAACATCCCCCCGCCTCGCGAGCACGTCAACAGGGCTGCTACAGCGTCATCTTGAAGCCCACATGGGAGGCCTCGAAGCCGAGCCGCTGGTAGAAGCGGTGGGCATCGGTGCGTGTGGCGTCCGAGGTGAGCTGGACCAACTGGCAGCCCTGACGCCGCGACTCGGCCACCGCCCACTCGATGAGCTGGGCGCCCAAACCGCTGCCCCGGGCGTCGGCATGTATCCGTACCGCCTCGATGACCGACCGGAGAGCACCACGTCGGGCGAGCCCCGGAATGACGGTGAGTTGCAGCGTCCCGATGACCCGCCCCTCTCGGACGGCGACCACCAACTGCTGGGCGGGGTCCTTCGCCAGGCGCTCGAACGCGGTGGTGTACGGGGTGAGGTCCTCGGGCGACTCACGCCGGGCGCCCAGGGGGTCGTCCGCCAGCATGGCCACGATGTCCGGCAGGTCGGAACGGCGGGCCGGCCTGATCTCAAGATCGCTCATGGGCGGAGCGTACGCCCGGCCCCGGAGAGCCTTACCGGATCCGCCCGGCAGGAGGGCCCTACCGGAGCTGCCCGGCAGGAGGGCCCCACCGGGCGCGGGCCTGCTTTCCCCCAGGGCCGAGCGGGCCGCGCCCGCCGCGACCGATCAGACCGTGACGGTGGGGACGGCCGGGGTGTTGAGTCCCTCCACGGCCCTGACCAGCGGGGCCAGCTCCGGGTTTTTGGCTGCCTCGTCCAGGGCCTCCCGCAGGGCCGCGGTGTTGGTGGGGCGGGCTTCGGCGAGCAGGGCGAGCCCGGAGTCGGTGACATCGGTGTAGATGCCGCGCCGGTCGGTGTCGCAGAGGTACCGGGTGAGCAGGCCCCTGTCCTCCAGCCGGGTCACCAGCCGGGTGGTCGCGCTCTGGCTGAGCACCACGGCATCGGCCACCTGCTTCATCTGGAGGTGGCCCCCCGGCCCGCTGTGCTGGCGGCTGAGCACATCCAGGAGCGAGAACTCGCGCACGCTCAGGCCGTGCGAGGTCTCCAGCGCCCGCTCGATATGCGCCTCGATCCTGCCGTGCAGCAGTGAGAGGGCGCACCAGCCCTGGGAGAGGGCGGTGAGCGCCGGATCTGTCGCTGTCATCTCTGTCTCTCCTCCGTCTGGAGCGGCGGTGTCCTCCCAGGATAGACGACGACCGCAATAGCCCGCGCTTGCATTTATAGCGCGCTTGCAATTATTGTGGTCGCTCGTAAGGTGCAGTCGCAATCTATGGAAGGTGTTTCCCCATGCCGCTCGCGCTCCTCGCCCTGGCCATCGGGGCCTTCGGTATCGGAACCACCGAGTTCGTGATCATGGGCCTCCTGCCGCAGGTCGCGGCGGACTACCAGGTGTCGATCCCCACCGCCGGCTTCCTCGTCAGTGGCTATGCCGTCGGTGTGGTCCTCGGCGCCCCACTGATGACCGCACTGGGCACCCGTGTCTCCCGGAAGCGCATGCTGATGCTGCTGATGGGGCTGTTCATCGCCGGCAACCTGCTGTCCGCCCTGGCACCCGCCTTCGGCATGATGCTGACGGGCCGGGTGGTCGCCTCCCTCGCCCATGGCGCGTTCTTCGGTATCGGCGCGATCGTGGCCGCCGACCTGGTCGCCCCCGAGAAGAAGGCCGGCGCCATCGCCATGATGTTCACCGGGCTCACCGTCGCCAATGTGGTCGGCGTACCGGCCGGAACCTTCATCGGTCAGGCCGCCGGCTGGCGGATCACCTTCTACGCCGTCGCCGCCCTTGGTGTGCTCGGTCTGCTGGGCGTCGCCAAGCTGGTCCCCGAGCAGCCCAAGGCCGAAGGCGCCCGGCTGAGCCAGGAGCTCGCCGCCTTCCGCAATGTGCAGGTGCTGCTCGCCATGGCGATGACGGTCCTCGGGTTCGGCGGGGTCTTCGCCGCCATCACCTACATCACCCCGATGATGACCGAGGCCGCCGGCTTCGCCGAGTCCTCCGTGACCTGGCTGCTCGTCCTCTTCGGTGTCGGCATGGTCGTGGGCAACCTCATCGGCGGCAAGTTCGCCGACCGCCGGCTGATGCCCATGCTCTTCGTCTCGCTGTCCGCGCTGGCCCTCACGCTCGCCGCCTTCACCTTCACCGCGGACAACAAGATCGCGGCCGCCGTGACCGTCACCCTGATAGGCGCCTTCGGCTTCGCGACCGTTCCGCCCCTCCAGAAGCGCGTCCTCGACCAGGCGGCCGCCGCGCCCACGCTCGCCTCCGCCATGAACATCGGCGCCTTCAACCTGGGCAACGCCATCGCCGCCTGGCTCGGCGGCATGGTGATCGCAGCCGGTTTCGGCATCACCGCCCCCAACTGGGTGGGCGCACTGCTGGCCGTCGCCGCCCTGGGGCTGGCCGTCCTCTCCGCAGCACTGGAGCGCGGTCAGGCCCGGCGTACCCAGCCCACCGCGGACGCCATCCTCCCCACGCCCGCGCCGGAGCAGGCCGCCGTCCCGGCGGGCCGCCACTGACTGCCGCCCTCCACCAGACCCTCCCCCGTCCCCCCCCACATCGAGGAGCCCCCCGTGACCACTGCAACCACCATCGCCGCGGCCCCGCTGAGCACTCAGGACGCCGAGGCCCTGCTCGACGCCGCCCGCCGGGCCGCCGAGGCCGCCGGAGTCACCGTCGCGGTGACCGTCCTGGACGCCGGGGGCCATCTGCTGGCCTTCCGTCGCGACGACCGCGCCGTGCTGATCGCCGGCGAGACCAGCACCCGCAAGGCGTACACCGCTCTCCAGCTCAACGCGCCGACCGCCGACCTCGTCGCCGCGGTCCAGCCGGGCGGACCGTTCCACACCCTGCCGACCGCTCTGGACCGACCGCTGCTCTTCATCGCGGGTGGCGTCCCGGTCCACCGCGACGGGCGGCTGATCGGCTCCATCGGTGTGGGTGGCGGAGCGCCCGAGCAGGACCACGACTTCGCCGTGGAGGCGGTGCGGGCGCTGAGCTAGATACCCAGCCTCGGCCCGGCCAGGACCGACCCGTTCCCCACAGGCACCGTCCCCCAGCCGCTTCGGCTGGGGGACGGTGATGTTTCACGTGAAACATCACCGCCTGCCGAGCGGCGAGTGAAAAAGTGAAGATCGGGAACCGACTCTGTGCAGAGTTGGCGAGAGAGGTGGACGCCCAGGGCAGACACGGTGGTTCGATGTCCGACGCGGTGATCTCGGCAACTGCTGCCGACTGGGCGCGGGGTGTGGGGCGAGCAGCGCGGAGCAACGCGTGTCCGCGCGCTGGGCATGCACTCGGTGCGTCCACGTCCCACCACGGAGAGGCCCCAGGAACTGACGAGATCACACCGCGCGTCTCAGGACATGACGGTCATGCAGCCTAACGAAAACCGAGGCGGATTACCGGACTTTCCACGCTCAGGCCGATGGGGAGCGCGACGGCTGTCATGCTGCGTCCACGGCCACTGCGGCCGGTCGGCCACCCCACCGTCACGCGGGCCCGGCTGACGGGCTCCGGTGCGTTGTGCGCTCGGGCGTTACCGTGGGCGAGCGACAGGCAGTGATCACCAGGCAGCAGCGGCGAACTGAGGCACCCTCCCACCGGGTGCGGCAGACCGACCGAAAGATGTTCGAGGCGAGGCACTCTATGGACGCTCCGACCACCACGTCGGCCGACAACGGCACCGCGGGCGACAGCGGTGGGGGTGGCGGCTGGTTCACCCCGCGCAAGCCCGTGAACGGTCAGTCGGACCAGGACGCCGTGGACTCCGCCCGCCCCGGGGCACCACGTCCCGAAGGCGCCGGCGCGTATGACGCTGCCGCACAGGAGCGGTCGTCGGCCGGTCGCCGCCCGCTGACCTCCATACGCATGGTGGGCAACGGTGCCTCCCGTACGCCCCCACCCGGTACCGCCGCCACCCAGCCCCGTACGGCACCCGCCCCCGTACCGCCTCCGGCCGACGGCACCGGGCCGCAGCCCTCCCCGTACCGGCGCACCCCGGAACCGGAGCCCGCGCACGCCCATGCGGCGGCCCCCGATCTCGTGCCGCCGCCCGGCCCCGGCCGTACCGATGTCCAGTCGGCCCCCTGGCCCACCGCCGAGCCCTCGGCCGCGGCTCCCGCCCCGTCTTCCGCCCCGGGCCCGAACGGTGCCTCCACCGGCGCCCCGCTGCCCCCGGCCACCCCCGTCGCCACCGCACCCACCGGCCCCAGCCCCGCCGCTCCGTCCGCCCCGCCCACCGTGTCCGCCCCGCCCACCGCGAGCGGATCCGCCTGGGAGCCGGAAGCGGCCCCCTCCCCGCAGCCACCGGCACCGGAACCGCAGGCACCGCAGCCCCCGGCACCGCAGCCACCGGCACCGCAGCCGCAGGCGTCGCAGCCGCAGGCACCGCAGCCGCAGGAACCCCACGCACCGGAACCGCAGGCGCCGCAGGCGCCGCAGGCGCCGCCGCGGCCCCAGCCATCGGAGACGCGGGAGAGTCCGGCGTCGCCCGACGCCCGGCTGGTCCGCCGCACGCTGGGCGAGATCGGGCCCGTCGCCGACAAGGTCACCGCCTACTTCTACGCGCTCCTCTTCACCCGCCACCCCGAGCTTCGCGGGCTCTTCCCGGCGGCCATGGACACCCAGCGCGACCGGCTGCTGAAGGCCCTGCTCACCGCGGCCGAGCACATGGACGACGCCACGGTGCTCACCGAGTACCTCCAGCATCTGGGCCGGGGACACCGCAAGTACGGGACCGAGCCCGGGCACTACCCGGCCGTCGGCGAGGCCCTGATCGGCGCGCTGACCCGGTACGCCACCACCACCTGGGACAAGGAGACCGAGGCGGCCTGGGTCCGGACCTACACCACGATCTCCCAGATCATGATCGACGCCGCCGCCGAGGACGAGCGGCGCGCGCCCGCCTGGTGGCACGGCGAGGTGGTCTCGCATGAGCTGCGGACCCCCGACATCGCGGTGCTCACCGTCCGCCCCGACCAGCCGTACCCCTTCCTCGCCGGGCAGTACACCAGCCTGGAGACCCCCTGGTGGCCGCGGGTCTGGCGGCACTACTCGTTCGCCTCCGCACCCCGGCCGGACGGTCTGCTCAGCTTCCATGTGAAGGCGGTGCCGGCCGGCTGGGTGTCCAACGCCCTGGTCCACCACGCCCGGCCCGGCGACGTCCTGCGACTCGGCCCGCCGGCCGGTTCGATGACCGTGGACCACACCACCGACAACGGTCTGCTGTGCCTGGGCGGCGGTACCGGGATAGCCCCGATCAAGGCGCTGGTCGAGGATGTGGCCGAGCGCGGTGTGCGCCGGCCGGTCGAGGTCTTCTACGGTGCCCGCACCGACCACGACCTCTATGACATCGACACCATGCTGCGGTTGCGGCAGAGCCACCCATGGCTCCAGGTGCGCGCGATCGTGGACCGCAGCACCCAGCTTCCCGAGCTGGTCCGCGAGTACGGGCCGTGGAACGAGTACGACGCCTATCTCTCCGGGCCGCCCGGGATGATCCGCCGGGGGGTCGACGCGCTGCGGGGCGTCGGGGTGCCCTCCGAGCGCATCCGCCACGACGCCCTGGACGAGCTCGTCGCCGCGGCCGGCTGAGCGCCGCGGGGCGGGCAACCCGGGGTCGGCAGGCGTCAGCCCAGGTCGGGGGCGTGCATCGCGCGTACGCCCTCGATGTTGCCGTCCAGGTAGTGCCGCAGCGACAGGGGCACCAGGTGGACCGCGGCGATGCCGACCCGGCTGAACGGCACCCGGACGATCTCGTACTCGCCCTCCGGCTGCTCGACCTCCGGACCGTGCCGCAGCGAGGGGTCCATGGATTCCAGCCGGCAGACGAAGAAGTGCTGCACCTTGACGCCGGAGACCCCGCCGTCCTCGATGTGCTCCACGGTGTCCACGAAGCACGGGACCACATCGGTGATCTTGGCGCCGAGCTCCTCGTCCACCTCGCGGTGCAGGGCGTCGACCACCGTCGCGTCCGTGGGCTCCACCCCGCCGCCCGGGGTGAGCCAGTACGGGTCCATACCGGGCTTGGTGCGTTTGATCAGGACGAGCTCGTCACCGTCGAGCAGGACGGCACGGGCGGTGCGCTTGACCACGGGACGTTCGGTCATGGCTTGAAGATGGCCCGACCGGGCACCTCCGAAACCCCGTGGACCGCCCCGCGATCCGCGACCGCGTCACCATGCCGCGGCGGCCCGTAGCAGCGACTCATGGGCGCGGGCGATGTGCGGCAGCGACAGGGTGCCGGCCCGGACCGCCAGGAAGTAGGTCCGCAGCGGCGGCACCGGAGGGTCGAGCAGGGCCACCAGCCGCCCGGCGGCGAGGGCGTCCTCGCACAGGTAGCGGGGCAGCACCGCGAGCCCGGCCCCGGCGGCCGCCGTCTCCAGGACGGCCCGCAGATCCGGAGCGATCACGGTGGCGGCGGCGGCCGGCTGCGACTCGAACACGGCGGCCCAGTAGCGGGCGACGAACGGCAGCGACTCATGCACCTCCACCACCGGCAGCTGCTCCAGCACCACCGCGCCCTTGCGCAGCAGGACACCCGGGGCGAGCCGGGCGGCCCACCGCGGCGAGGCCACCAGCACCTGCTCCTCGTCGCAGAGCGGGGTCGAGGTGAGCAGCCCGCCGCGGGGGCGGGCCGTGGTGACGGCCAGGTCGTGGTGGCCCGCGGCGAGCCCCTCGAAGACCTCGGAGGACACCGAGGTGAGCGCGGTGCGCAGGGCAACCCCTTGGGACACCAGCGCGGTGAGGGCCGGCAGGGCCCGCAGCGAGGTGAACTCGGGCGGCCCGGCGAGATGCAGCGTCCGTACGGTCGAGGCCTCGTCGAGCCCCGCCTCGGTGATCTCCACCAGAGCGTCCAGATGGGGCGCGGCGCGGTGCGCCAGCTCGTCGCCGATGGTGGTCGGGGTGACACCGCGGGCCTGGCGCAGGAAAAGCGGGCGGCCGAGCTGCCGCTCCAGCGTCCTGATCTGGCTGGTCACCGCCGGCTGCGAGAGGCCGAGGAGGGCGGCGGCACGGGTGAAGGAACCGGCCCGGTGCACCGTGACGAATGTGCGCAGCAAGGCCAGATCCATGCGCTTCCCTCTCTCCGCGGTCCGTGGGGACGACCCGGTCGTATCCATCTGATGGTGGCTCAGGGTTCTCTCTCACTATAAATATGTCGATAGGTCTCTGTCGCTACAGTGATTGGACACTGACGCACAGTGAACTAGCCTTGTACAGGCGGTTTGCCGGTGACCACCGGCACAACCGCGGCAGCCAGGGCGGTCCGAGCCACGAGGGGGGAGGCTCGGACCGCCCTCCGCGTACCGGGATGGCCGGATCGCGTCGGCCCGGTGGAAAGGGGCGGTGATCCTTCCGCGGCCGAGGTCAGGCCTCCAGGGCCCGTAGGACGTCCGCCACCAGGTCGGCAGGGTCCTCCGCGCCGACGGAGAAGCGGATGAAGCCCTCCGGCACCGCGTCCCCGCCCCAGCGGCCGCGCCGCTCCGCCGTGGAGCGCACCCCGCCGAAGCTGGTCGCGTCCTCCGCCAGCCGCAGAGCGGCCAGGAAGCGCTCCGCCCGCTCGCGGTCCGGCAGCACGAAGGACACCACCGAGCCGAAGCGCCGCATCTGCGCGCACGCCACCTGGTGCGAGGGATCGTCGGGCAGGCCCGGGTAGCGCAGACCGGACACCTCCGGCCGGTCGGCCAGCGCCTCGGCGAGCGCCAGCGCGGTGCCGCACTGCCGGTCCACCCGCAGCTGCAGGGTGGCCAGTGAGCGGTGGGCGAGCCATGCCTCCATCGGCCCCGCGATCGCCCCGGCGATCTTGCGCCAGCGCCGTACCGATGCCGCCACAGCCGGATCCGTGCAGGTCACATAGCCGAGCAGCAGGTCACCGTGGCCGGTCAGCCCTTTGGTGCCGCTCGCCACCGAGAGATCCGCGCCCAGCTCCAGCGGCCGCTGGCCGAGCGGCGTGGCGAGGGTGTTGTCCACGGCCACCAGCGCCCCCTGGGCGTGCGCGGCCTTCACCAGCCGCCGCACATCGCAGACGTCGAGCCCCGGGTTGGACGGCGTCTCGATCCACAGCAGCCGGGCCCCCTCCAGTACGTCGAGCTGGGCGTCACCGCCGGTCGGCGCGGTGCGGACCTCGATCCCGTACGCCTTCAGCTGCTCCCGCACCAGCGGCAGCGCCTGATAGCCGTCGGACGGCAGCACCACCGTGTCACCGGCTCGCAGCTGCGAGAAGAGCACGGCCGAGATCGCCGCCATCCCCGAGGCGAAGACCAGGGTCTCCACCTCCGCCCCGGGCGCCTCCAGCTCGCCGATCGCCCGCTCCAGATGCGTCCAGGTGGGATTGTCGTCCCGGCCGTAGGTGTACGGGCCGGTCGGCTCCCCGGGCAGGTGGTAGTGGGCGGCGAACACCGGCCCGGGCAGGGTGGGCTCGTACGCGGTCGGCTCGGGCAGTCCGGCGCGGACCGCCCTGGTCCCGTCGCCCCAGGTCATAGGGAACGCTCCTTCGTCGTGTATGCGGGCACCGGGCCCGGTGCCGCGGATTCCGGTCCGGCCGTGAGGTCAGTCCCGGGCGTCCGGCAGGACCAGGTTGAGCGCCCAGGACACCACCGAGATGATCAGTCCGCCCAGCACGGCCGTCCAGAAGCCCTCCACATGGAAGCTCAGGTCCAGCTTGTCGGCGAGCCAGGAGGTCAGCAGCAGCATCAGGGCGTTCACGATCAGGGTGAACAGGCCGAGCGTGAGCACGTACAACGGCAGCGTGAGCAGCCTGACCACCGGCTTCACCAGGACGTTGACCACGCCGAACACCAGCGCCACCAGCACCAGCGTCCATGCCTTCCTGCCGGTGCTGTCCCCGGTCAGGGTGATGTCGGCGAGCAGCCAGATCGCCACGGCCAGCGCGGCGGCGTTCGCGATCGTCTTGACGAGGAAATTCATCATGTGTCTGATCGTGGCAGACAGGTCGTGGCGGACACGATCGGACCGAGTGCAGGGGCGAGCGGGCGATGAAGGCATTCCGACTGGACGAGCTGGAGGCGGAACGCGCCGCCAACGACGGCGCTTACCTGCAGTTCCTGCGGGAGCGGAACATGTCGGTCGGCCTGTACGCGCTCGACGCGGGACAGCTCGACCCGCAGCAGCCGCACCGCGAGGACGAGGTCTATGTCGTCGTCAGCGGCCGCGCCGCGATCACCGTGGGCACCGAGACGACCTCGGTGGGGCGGGGCAGCGTGGTGTACGTGCCGGCCGGAGTACCGCACCGCTTCCACCACATCAGCGAGGACCTGCGGGTCCTGGTGGTCTTCTCCCCACCGGAGAGCTGAGGCCCGGGGCCGTACGGGGAGCCCGGGTCTCTGAAGCCTGAGGCCCGGGGCGCTCGGGGAGTTCAGGTCCCCGAGGCCCGGGCGCGAGCCTCCCGGGAGCCGGAACCCCTGAGTCCGGCGGGCCCTGACCTCCGGGTTCCCTAGGGGACGGATCAGGGCAGAGCCCGGGCCGCCGACCGCCCCGGTGCGGGGATCCGGCTTCTAGCATCGAAGGCGTCCGGGCTTTCGATCCGGAGACAGGGGATTCGGAGACCGGGGATCCCAAGTCCGGGGTTCCGGAGACCGGCCTTCCCAAGACCGGGGATCTTCCCAAGACCGGGGATCCGAAGACCGGGAGCGGCCCGGGTGACGAGGAGGAGAAGACGATGGCGGTACGGGAAGTGCTCGCGGGGATGCCCTGGTGGGTGAAGTGGATCGCCATACCGCTGATCGCGCTGTTCGTGTTCGGCGGCCTGATCGGCGCGGTGCTCGCCTTCGTCGCCGAACTGCTCTTCAAGCTGCTGCTGTTCGTCGCTCTGGTCGGCGGACTGGTCTATCTGGTACGCCGGTTCAGGTCGTCGTCCTCGTCCTCCTCCGGTGGCGACTGGTAACGCCTGTGTGCGGACGTTAGCTCGCGCGGGGGAACCGTCCGTACGGCCCGGCCGCTCGGCGGAGGCTCCCACTACAGTGGCGAGCCTCCGCCGCTTCGATGGGTGACCCATGGCCACGGCACCAGGCTCGACGGGGCATGTCCCCACCCTCATCGGCTCCGTCCAGCGGGCCCTGCGACTCCTGGAGGCGGTGGGCGCGCATCACGGCGGGGCCCCCGCCAAGCAGCTGGCCCGGGAGACCGGCCTGCCCCTGGCGACCGCCTACCATCTGCTGCGCACCCTGGTCCATGAGGGCTATCTCCGCAGGGACCAGGGCCTGTTCCTGCTCGGTGAGGCGGCCCATCGGCTGGCGGCCGACGGCGCGGTGCAGAATCGTCGCGGCAAGATCGCGGACAGGGAACCGCCACCGCCCCGGCCCTGTCCCTGCGCCCGCCCCCGCGCCTGCCCCCGATCCTCGGCCTGTCCCTGATCCGTACTTCCGCGATCCGTACGTCCGCGATCCGCGCCTTCGTGAACGGTGCTTTCCCGATCCGTGCTTCCGCGATCCGTGCCGTGGTGAACCACGCTTCCGTGGACGGCCCGCGCCGGTCGGCCGCGACGCCGGGCGGATGGCCGGAATCCCACGTTCGGGTTCTCTATCAGTATCTGAAATAACACGCCTTGTGATCACCCGGTGCTTGCTGGACGATGGCGGGACCAGAGCCGGTGCGGGCGCGACCCCGTCTCACCGGCCCTTTCCCGTTCCCCGGCCGCGCGTGTCCGGCACGCGCCGCCGTCCGCCACCCGGTCCATCCACTGCGGGGTACACGATGAGCGAGTCGGTCAAGGCCGAAGTCCTGATGAGCTTCGTCGTCACCGAGGAGCTGTCCTTCCGGATCCCGGTCGAGCTGGGGTACGAGGCGGCGGACCCCTTCGCCGTCCGGCTGACCTTCCATCTGCCCGGGGACGCGCCGGTGAGCTGGTCCTTCGGCCGGGAGCTGCTGCTCGACGGCCTCAATGTGCCGTCCGGGGAGGGGGATGTGCACATCGCGCCGGCCGGCCCGGGCGAGGTGTCCGATGTGCTGCTGCGGCTCCAGGTGGCCGGCGAGAGTGCCCTGTTCCGCTCCAGCGCCCCTCCACTGGTCGCCTTCCTGGACCGGACCGACAGGCTCGTCCCGCTCGGCCAGGAGTCGGCGCTGGGCGCGCCGGCCGACAGCCTGGACGCGGTGCTCGGCAGGATCCTCGCCGAGGAGAACGCCGGCTGAGCCGCGCCTCGGCGCCTTCCGTACGGACCCGCCGTCCCCGTCGCTACCGCCGGCCCGCCGGGACCACCGCTCCCCCACGGGGTCTTGGGGCCTACCGCTTGCGCCGCCGGCCGCGTCCGCCGCGTCCCGTGGCGGGCGCCGGGGCGCCGTCCGCCGGGCGGTCGGCCGAGACCACCAGCGCGGCCAGCGCGGTGGTCACCGGCACCGAGGCCACCAGCCCGATCGACCCCACCAGGGTCCGCACGATCTCCTCGGCCACCAGCTCGCTGTTGGCCACCGTCCCCACACTGCTCTGCGCGATCGAGAACAGCAGCAGCAGCGGCAGCGCCGCGCCCGCGTACGCCAGCACCAGGGTGTTGACCACCGAGGCGATGTGGTCCCGGCCGATGCGGATACCCGCCCGGTACAGGGCCCGCGGCCCCATCCGCGGGTCGGCCTGCTTCAGCTCCCACACCGCGGAGGTCTGGGTCACCGTCACATCGTCCAGCACACCCAGCGATCCGATGATGACCCCGGCCAGCAGCAGACCGGACATGTCGATGTCCGGGTAGAGGCCGTGGATGAGACCGGTGTTGTCGTCGGTGTTCCCGGTGAGCGAGGCCCAGTCGATGAACAGCGAGCCGAGCAGGCCGATCAGCAGCAGCGAGACCAGTGTCCCGAGCACCGCCACCGAGGTGCGGGCGTTCAGCCCGTGGCAGCTGTAGAGCGCGATCAGCATGATGGCGCTCGCCCCGATCACGGCGACCAGCAGCGGGTTCGAACCCTGGAGGATGGCCGGCAGGATGAACAGGGTGAGCACGGCGAAGCTCACCGCCAGGGCGACCAGCGCCATCACCCCCCGCAGCCGTCCGACCGCCACCACCGCCAGCGCGAAGATGCCCGCCAGCAGGGCCATCGGCAGGGTGCGGTCCACATCGGTGACGGAGTACTGCAGATCCCGCGGGGCGTCCGGCGCGTACGCCACCACCACGCCCTGCCCATTCTCAAGTTGCCGGGTGGCGTCGGGCTGGACGATCTCGACGAACTTGCGGCCGCGGTCCTTGCCGCTGGTGACCTCGACCGTGGCCTTGGTGCACTGCCCCTGCTGGGCGGCGGCCGCCTCACGGCCCTCGGGCGTCGTGGGGTTCTCGGTCGGCGGCACCTGAGCGGCGTTGACGTCCCGGCAGTCGACCTTCTCGATCCGCACCACCTCGCCCTGCTCGGTCTGCCGGTCGAAACCGACCCCGGTCCGCTCGTGTGCGGGGGCGCCGCCCGGCCACAGCACCGCGAGCCCCACCAGCACCGCGGTGGCGAACGGGATGAGCACCGCCGCGATGACCTTGCGCAGATGCTTCGACACCGGCGCCGCGGGCCCGTGCACATGGCTGTGGCCGTGGCTGTGCGCATGGCCTCCACCGGGACCATGGCCATGGCCCTGACCAGGGCCGCGATCGTCGGGACGGCCGCCGTGACCGCGGTCGTCCACGGGCCCGGACGACTGCCCGGGAGGCTGCTCCGGCTGATGCCGGTGTCCATCGGGATCGGGGAACCGCTGCGAGGAAGTCACCGCCCGATCATCGCAAGAACGACGGGGCCCTCTGTTCATTGCGGTGAGGTGGGCGCTAGCGTGGTGGGCGCATTTGCACACGCGGGAGCTCGGAGCACCGGGCTGAGAGGGCGCTGACATCCGTACGAGGCGTACGGAGGCCGCTGCGTCGACCGCCGAACCTGTTACCGGGTAATGCCGGCGTAGGGAGATAGGTCACCATGACCGTTCAGGACGCACGCACGCCTGCCTCCGAGCAGAACGACGAGGCCGGGAAGTCCATCGGCTGGCACAAGGGGTACGTCGAGGGCTCCCGCCCCGACCTCCTGGTGCCGGTCCGCACGGTGCACCTCACCAACGGCAAGGACGTGACGCTCTACGACACGTCAGGTCCGTACACCGACCCGCACGTCGAGACCGACGTCCGCCGCGGACTGCCCCCGCTGCGGGAGAACTGGATCATCGCCCGCGGCGACACCCAGGAGTACGCGGGCCGCCCGGTCCGCCCCGAGGACGACGGGATCAAGCACACCTCGCCGCGCGGCGGGCTGCGCAACCTGGACGCCGTCTTCCCCGGCCGCCCGCGCCAGCCGCGCCGGGGCCGGGACGGCCAGGCGGTCACCCAGCTCGCCTACGCCCGCCGCGGCGAGATCACCCCGGAGATGGAGTACGTCGCCATCCGCGAGAACGTCTCCCCCGAGGTGGTCCGCGAGGAGATCGCCGCCGGCCGCGCGGTGCTCCCGGCCAACGTCAACCACCCGGAGATCGAGCCGATGATCATCGGCAAGCGGTTCCTGGTGAAGGTCAACGCCAACATCGGCAACTCCGCCGTGACCTCCTCCATCGAGGAGGAGGTGGAGAAGATGACCTGGGCCACCCGCTGGGGCGCCGACACGGTCATGGACCTCTCCACCGGCCGCAACATCCACACCACCCGCGAGTGGGTGCTGCGCAACTCGCCGGTGCCGATCGGCACGGTGCCGCTCTACCAGGCCCTGGAGAAGGTCGACGGCAAGGCCGAGGAACTGACCTGGGAGATCTACAAGGACACCGTCATCGAGCAGGCCGAGCAGGGCGTCGACTACATGACGGTCCATGCCGGGGTGCTGCTGCGCTATGTGCCGCTCACCGCGCGCCGCAAGACCGGCATCGTCTCCCGCGGCGGCTCGATCATGGCGGCCTGGTGCCTGGCGCACCACAAGGAGTCGTTCCTCTACGAGAACTTCGAGGAGCTCTGCGAGATCCTCGTCTCCTATGACGTCACCTACTCCCTCGGTGACGGGCTGCGCCCCGGTTCGATCGCGGATGCCAATGACGAGGCCCAGTTCGCGGAGCTGCGTACGCTCGGCGAGCTGAACTCGATCGCCAAGCGCCATAACGTCCAGACCATGATCGAGGGCCCGGGCCATGTCCCGATGCACAAGATCAAGGAGAACATCGACCTCCAGCAGGAGATCTGCGAGGAGGCCCCGTTCTACACGCTGGGCCCGCTCACCACCGATGTCGCCCCGGCGTATGACCACATCACCTCCGGCATCGGCGCCGCCATGATCGCCTGGTGGGGCACCGCGATGCTCTGCTACGTCACGCCCAAGGAGCACCTGGGCCTGCCCAACCGGGACGATGTGAAGACCGGCGTCATCACCTACAAGATCGCCGCCCACGCCGCCGACCTGGCCAAGGGGCACCCCGGCGCCCAGGAGTGGGACGACGCCCTGTCGGACGCCCGGTTCGAGTTCCGCTGGGAGGACCAGTTCAACCTGGCGCTCGACCCGGACACCGCCCGGGAGTTCCACGACGAGACGCTGCCCGCGGAGCCGGCCAAGACCGCTCACTTCTGCTCCATGTGCGGGCCGAAGTTCTGCTCGATGAAGATCAGCAGGAGCATCACCGAGCAGTTCGGCGGTGACGCGCCGCTGAGCGACGACGAGGCCATGGCCGGGATGATGGAGAAGTCCGCCGAGTTCGCGGCGCGGGGGAAGCGGCTCTACCTCCCCATCGCCGACTGATCCGTTCGGTGCAGCGGGCCCGGGGTCGATGTTTCACGTGAAACATCGAC
>NZ_JBEYXH010000066.1:0-15857 GCF_040644755.1 Streptomyces sp. NPDC046887 | reverse complement strand
AGCTGGAGAGCGATCCTTTCGGTTTCCACACGACCGCACTCGTGTCCCAGCCCGAACGCCGCCGCCTGCGGTGTTCCGGATGACCGTCCGGACGTGTTCCGGATGACCGTCCGGATGGCAGACGACGGCGCCGGGTGCGGTGGGCGGGTCGAGACCGCTCACCGCACCCGGCGGCAACGTTTCTGCTGAGGCTGCTGTGACAGGAGGGACAGGACCCGAAGGCCGGTCTCAGGCGTCCTGCTCGTGGGCGACGGCCCGGCGGGCGTCCGCGTCCAGCACGCCCCAGCTGATCAGCTGGTCGGTGAGCACCGACGGCGACTGGTCGTAGATGACCGCGAGGGTGCGCAGGTCGTCCTGGCGGATCGACAGCACCTTGCCGTTGTAGTCGCCGCGCTGGGACTGGATGGTCGCCGCGTACCGCTGGAGCGGACCCGCCTTCTCCGCGGGGACGTGGGCCAGTCGCTCCAGGTCCAGCACGAGCTTCGGCGGCGGCTCGGCGGCACCGCCGGGCGTCGTCCCCGGCAGCAGCTCCTGCACCGGGACACCGTAGAAGTCGGCCAGCTCGGCCAGGCGCTGCACGGTCACGGCACGGTCGCCGCGCTCGTAGGAGCCCACCACCACGGCCTTCCAACGGCCCTGGGACTTCTCCTCCACACCGTGGAGGGAGAGGCCCTGCTGGGTGCGGATGGCACGGAGCTTGGCCCCGAGCTGTTTTGCGTATTCGCTGGACATATAGCTCCCGGGACGCTGTGAACAACTTTGCGGCCTCGCCGCTCGGCTGGTAACTCACTGTGAGGTTACGCAGCGTTACTTGGCTCCGTCAAGCCGGAGAGGTCCTACCGGCTGCCGTCCCCACCCCGGACGGACCCCCTCCGACGTGCTGGTACGGTGGGAGGCGCACATCAGACGTCCTTTAAGATCCGTCCCGTGAGGCGGAGAAGGAGGTCCGCTTCGTATGGACGCGAACCAGCAGACCGATGCCGCGCGCCCCGTCCTTGAGGGCCCGGACATCGCGCGGGTACTGACCCGCATCGCCCACGAGATCGTCGAGCGCGCCAAGGGCGCCGACGACGTGGTGCTCCTCGGCATCCCCACCCGCGGGGTGTTCCTCGCCCGCCGGCTGGCGGAGAAGCTCCAGCAGATCACCGGCAGGCCCGTGCCGGTCGGCTCGCTGGACATCACCATGTACCGCGACGACCTGCGCATGCGGCCCGCCCGCGCCATCGGCCGCACCGAGATCCCCGCCGACGGCGTCGACGGCCGGCTGGTCGTCCTCGTCGACGACGTGCTGTTCTCCGGACGCACCATCCGCGCCGCCCTGGACGCGCTCGGCGACATCGGCCGCCCCCGCGCCGTCCAGCTCGCCGTGCTGGTCGACCGCGGCCACCGCGAGCTGCCGATCCGCGCCGACTACGTGGGCAAGAACCTCCCCACCTCGTTGCGGGAGGCCGTCAAGGTCCAGCTCGCCGAGGAGGACGGCCGGGACGCCGTGCTGCTCGGGGTGCGCGAGGCCGCCCCGGCCGGCGAACGCTAGCCCCCTCCCCGTACCCCCTCCGTAGGAACGTACGGACGGACCCCGGCGCGGCGCACCGCGCCCCCGTGTGCCCGCACGCCTCCGCGCACCCTGACGCGAACCTGGAGTAACCCCCGATGCTGCGCCACCTCATCTCGGCCGCCGACCTCACCCGCGACGACGCCGTGCTGATCCTCGACACCGCCGAGGAGATGGCCCGGGTCGCCGACCGGCCGATCAAGAAGCTGCCCACGCTGCGCGGGCGGACCGTGGTCAACCTCTTCTTCGAGGACTCCACCCGCACCCGGATCTCCTTCGAGGCCGCCGAGAAGCGGCTCTCCGCCGACGTCATCAACTTCAGCGCGAAGGGCTCCTCGGTCTCCAAGGGCGAATCGCTCAAGGACACCGCGCAGACCCTGGAGGCGATGGGCGTGGACGCCGTCGTCATCCGGCACGGCGCCTCCGGCGCCCCCTACCGCCTCGCCACCTCCGGCTGGATCGACGCGGCCGTGATCAACGCGGGCGACGGCACCCACCAGCACCCCACCCAGGCGCTGCTGGACGCCTTCACCCTGCGCCGCCGGCTGGTCGGCCACGACGCCGGGCTCGGCCGGGACCTGGCCGGTAAGCGGGTCGTCATCGTCGGCGACATCCTGCACAGCCGGGTGGCCCGCTCCAATGTCGACCTGCTGCACACCCTGGGCGCGGACGTGGTGCTGGTCGCCCCGCCCACCCTGCTCCCGGTCGGCGTCACCAGCTGGCCCTGCGAGGTCTCCTACGACCTCGACTCCGCCCTCGCCAAGTGCGACGCGGTGATGATGCTGCGCGTCCAGCGCGAGCGGATGAACGCCGCCTTCTTCCCCACCGAGCGCGAGTACTCGCGCCGCTACGGCCTGGACGGCGACCGGATGGCCAAGCTCCCCGAGCACGCCATCGTGATGCACCCCGGCCCCATGGTCCGCGGCATGGAGATCACCGCCCAGGTCGCCGACTCCCCGCGCTGCACCGCGATCGAGCAGGTCGCCAACGGCGTCTCCATCCGCATGGCCGTCCTCTACCTGCTGCTCGGCGGCAACGAGTCCGCCGCCTGACCCCCTTCGTACCGAGGAGAGCACGAACGATGAGCAAGACCCTGATCCGCGGTGCGCAGGTGCTCGGCGGCGACGTCCAGGACGTGCTGATCGACGGCGAGACCATCGCCGCGACCGGCACCGGCCTGCCCGCCGACGACGCCACCGTCATCGAGGCCGGCGGGCACGTCCTGCTGCCCGGCCTGGTCGACCTGCACACCCATCTGCGCGAGCCCGGCCGCGAGGACTCCGAGACCGTCCTGACCGGCACCCGGGCCGCCGCCACCGGCGGCTTCACCTCGGTGTTCGCCATGGCCAACACCTTCCCCGTCGCCGACACCGCCGGTGTGGTCGAGCAGGTCTACCGGCTCGGCCGCGAGCACGGCTACTGCGACGTCCAGCCCATCGGCGCCGTCACCGTCGGCCTGGAGGGCCGCAAGCTCGCCGAGCTGGGCGCCATGCACGACTCCGCCGCCGGGGTCACCGTCTTCTCCGACGACGGCAAGTGCGTGGACGACGCGGTGATCATGCGGCGCGCCCTGGAGTACGTGAAGGCCTTCGGCGGCGTGGTCGCCCAGCACGCCCAGGAGCCCCGGCTCACCGAGGGCGCCCAGATGAACGAGGGCACCGTCTCCGCCGAGCTGGGCCTCGGCGGCTGGCCCGCCGTCGCCGAGGAGTCGATCATCGCCCGGGACGTGCTGCTCGCCGAGCACGTCGGCTCCCGGCTGCACATCTGCCACCTCTCCACCGCCGGCTCGGTGGAGATCGTCCGCTGGGCCAAGTCCCGCGGCATCGACGTCACCGCCGAGGTCACCCCGCACCATCTGCTCCTCACCGACGAGCTGGTGCGCAGCTACAACCCGGTCTACAAGGTCAACCCGCCGCTGCGCACCGAGCGCGACGTCCTCGCGCTGCGCCAGGCGCTGGCGGACGGCACCATCGACATCGTGGCCACCGACCACGCCCCGCACCCGCACGAGGACAAGGACTGCGAGTGGGCCGCCGCCGCCATGGGCATGGTCGGCCTGGAGACCGCGCTCTCGGTCGTCCAGCAGACCATGGTGGAGACCGGTCTCCTCGACTGGGCCGGAGTCGCCGACCGGATGTCCTTCGCCCCGGCCCGCATCGGCCGCGCCACCGGCCACGGACGGCCCGTCTCGGCTGGTGAGCCCGCCAACCTGACCCTGGTCGATCCGGCATACCGTGGAACCGTGGACCCCGCGGGCTTCGCCTCCCGCAGCCGCAACACCCCCTACGAGGGCCGCGAGCTGCCGGGGCGCGTCACCCACACCTTCCTGCGGGGCCGGGCGACGCTCATGGACGGGAAGCTGGCGTGACACCTGCACTGATCGACAACACCCCCGCACTGGCCGCGCTGGCCGCCGAGCAGAAGTCGGCGGAGGTCACCGACTGGGCCGCCCGGATCGGCTGGGTCGCCGGACTGCTGCTCTTCGTCGCCCTGGTCTACTGGCTGATGCGCCAGGGCTGGAAGTGGCGCGGCAGCCTCCAGTCCGACCTGCCCGAACTGCCCGAGGCCCCGGACGCGCCCGGCGCGCCCCGGCTCACGATGAGCGGCCGCTACCACGGCTCCACCACCGCCGGGCAGTGGCTGGACCGGATCGTCGCCCATGGACTGGGTACCCGCAGCCGGGTGGAGCTGACCCTCACCGACGCCGGGCTCACCGCCGTACGCCCCGGGGCCAGGGACTTCTTCGTCCCCACCGGGCAGCTGCGCGGCGCCCGGCTGGACAAGGGGATCGCCGGCAAGGTGCTCGCCGAGGGCGGCCTGCTGGTCGTCACCTGGGAGCACGGCGGCCGGCTGCTGGACTCCGGCTTCCGCTCCGACACCGCCGCCGAGCACACCTCCTGGGTCGAGGCCATCGGCCCCGTGGACATGAACGAGATCACCGCTACCAAGGAAGGCGCCGCACGATGACGACCGCCCTCACCCGGGGGGCCGCCAAGGCTCCCGCCGTACTCGTCCTGGAGGACGGCCGCACCTTCCGCGGCCGCGCCTACGGGGCCGTGGGGGAGACCTTCGGCGAGGCCGTGTTCTCCACCGGGATGACCGGCTACCAGGAGACGCTGACCGACCCCTCGTACCACCGGCAGGTCGTCGTCATGACCGCCCCGCACGTCGGCAACACCGGGGTCAACGACGAGGACCCCGAGTCGAAGCGCATCTGGGTCTCCGGCTATGTGGTCCGCGACCCCGCCCGGACCACCTCCTCCTGGCGCTCGCGCCGCACCCTGGACGAGGAGCTGGCCGCCCAGGGCGTCGTCGGCATCTCCGGCATCGACACCCGCGCGCTCACCCGGCATCTGCGCGAGCGCGGCGCCATGCGGGTCGGCATCTTCTCCGGCGAGGCGCTGGCCGACGAGGCCGCCCTGCTCGCCCGGGTGCAGGACGCCCCGCAGATGAAGGGCGCCGACCTGGCCGCCGAGGTCGCCACCAAGGAGCCCTACGTCGTCCCCGCGATCGGTGCGAAGAAGTTCACCGTCGCCGCCGTGGACCTGGGCATCAAGGGCATGACCCCGCACCGGATGGCCGAGCGCGGCATCGAGGTGCACGTGCTGCCCGCCACCGCCACCGCCGAGGACGTCTACGCGGTCAACCCCGACGGCGTGTTCTTCTCCAACGGGCCCGGCGACCCCGCCACCGCCGACGGACCGGTCTCCGTGATGCGGGCCGTGCTGGAGCGCTCCACCCCGCTGTTCGGCATCTGCTTCGGCAACCAGATCCTCGGCCGCGCGCTGGGCTTCGGCACCTACAAGCTGAAGTACGGCCACCGGGGCATCAACCAGCCGGTGCAGGACCGCACCACCGGCAAGGTCGAGGTCACCGCGCACAACCACGGCTTCGCCGTGGACGCGCCGCTGGACACCGTCTCCGACACCCCCTACGGCCGCGCCGAGGTCTCCCACGTCTGCCTCAACGACAACGTGGTGGAGGGCCTGCGCCTGCTGGACCGGCCCGCCTTCAGCGTCCAGTACCACCCCGAGGCGGCGGCCGGCCCGCACGACGCCGCGTACCTGTTCGATCGCTTCACCGCCCTGATGGAGGCCGAGCGTGCCTAAGCGCACCGATATCCAGTCCGTCCTGGTCATCGGCTCCGGCCCGATCGTCATCGGCCAGGCCGCCGAGTTCGACTACTCCGGCACCCAGGCCTGCCGCGTGCTCAAGGCCGAGGGCCTGCGGGTCATTCTGGTCAACTCCAACCCGGCCACGATCATGACCGACCCGGAGATCGCCGACGCCACCTACGTCGAGCCGATCACCCCCGAGTTCGTCGAGAAGATCATCGCCAAGGAGCGCCCGGACGCCCTGCTGCCCACCCTGGGCGGCCAGACCGCGCTCAACACCGCCATCTCCATGCACGAGCAGGGCGTGCTGGAGAAGTACGGCGTCGAGCTGATCGGCGCCAATGTGGAGGCCATCCACAAGGGCGAGGACCGCGACCTCTTCAAGGGCGTCGTGGAGGCCGTACGGGAGAAGATCGGGCACGGCGAGTCCGCCCGCTCGGTGATCTGCCACTCCATGGACGACGTCCTCAAGGGCGTCGACACCCTCGGCGGCTACCCCGTCGTCGTCCGGCCCTCCTTCACCATGGGCGGCGCCGGCTCCGGCTTCGCCCACGACGAGGACGAGCTGCGCCGCATCGCCGGCCAGGGCCTCACGCTCTCCCCGACCACCGAGGTGCTCCTGGAGGAGTCCATCCTCGGCTGGAAGGAGTACGAGCTGGAGCTGATGCGCGACAAGCACGACAACGTCGTGGTCGTCTGCTCCATCGAGAACTTCGACCCGATGGGCGTGCACACCGGCGACTCCATCACCGTCGCCCCGGCGATGACCCTCACCGACCGCGAGTACCAGCGGCTGCGGGACATCGGCATCGCGATCATCCGCGAGGTCGGCGTGGACACCGGCGGCTGCAACATCCAGTTCGCGATCGATCCCGAAGACGGCCGGATCATCGTCATCGAGATGAACCCGCGGGTCTCCCGCTCCTCCGCGCTCGCCTCCAAGGCCACCGGCTTCCCGATTGCCAAGATCGCCGCCCGGCTGGCCGTCGGCTACACGCTGGACGAGATCCCCAACGACATCACCGAGAAGACCCCGGCCTCCTTCGAGCCGACTCTCGACTACGTGGTGGTCAAGGCCCCCCGGTTCGCCTTCGAGAAGTTCCCGCAGGCCGACTCCACCCTCACCACCACCATGAAGTCGGTCGGCGAGGCCATGGCCATCGGCCGCAACTTCACCGAGGCCCTGCAGAAGGCGCTGCGCTCGCTGGAGAAGAAGGGCAGCCAGTTCGCCTTCACCGGCGACCCGGGCGACAAGGCCGAGCTGCTGCGCGAGGCGGTCCGCCCCACCGACGGCCGGATCAACACGGTGATGCAGGCCATCCGGGCCGGCGCCACCCCCGAGGAGGTCTTCGACGCCACGAAGATCGACCCCTGGTTCGTGGACCAGCTCTTCCTGATCAAGGAGATCGCCGACGAGCTGGCCGCCGCCGAGCGGCTCGACCCCGAACTGCTCGCCGAGGCCAAGCGGCACGGCTTCTCCGACGTCCAGATCGCCGACATCCGCGGACTGCGCGAGGACGTGGTCCGCGAGGTCCGCCAGGCCCTCGGCGTCCGCCCGGTCTACAAGACGGTCGACACCTGCGCCGCCGAGTTCGCCGCGAAGACCCCGTACTTCTACTCCTCGTACGACGAGGAGAGCGAGGTCGCCCAGCGCGAGAAGCCCGCCGTGATCATCCTCGGCTCCGGGCCCAACCGCATCGGCCAGGGCATCGAGTTCGACTACTCCTGCGTCCACGCCTCCTTCGCGCTCAGCGACGCCGGCTACGAGACCGTGATGGTCAACTGCAACCCGGAGACCGTCTCCACCGACTACGACACCTCCGACCGGCTCTACTTCGAGCCGCTCACCCTGGAGGACGTGCTGGAGATCGTGCACGCCGAGGCGCAGGCCGGCCCCATCGCCGGAGTGGTCGTCCAGCTCGGCGGGCAGACCCCGCTGGGCCTCGCCCAGGCCCTCAAGGACAACGGCGTGCCCGTGGTCGGCACCTCCCCGGAGGCCATCCACGCCGCCGAGGACCGCGGCGCCTTCGGCCGGGTCCTCGCCGAGGCCGGACTGCCCGCGCCCAAGCACGGCACCGCCACCACCTTCGCCGGCGCCAAGGCCATCGCCGACGAGATCGGCTACCCGGTCCTGGTCCGCCCCTCCTATGTGCTCGGCGGGCGCGGCATGGAGATCGTCTACGACGAGACCCGGCTGGAGGCGTACATCGCCGAGTCCACCGAGATCAGCCACGACCGCCCGGTCCTGGTCGACCGCTTCCTGGACGACGCCATAGAGATCGACGTCGACGCGCTCTACGACGGCCACGAGCTCTACCTCGGCGGCGTCATGGAGCACATCGAGGAGGCCGGCATCCACTCCGGCGACTCCGCCTGCGCGCTGCCCCCGATCACCCTCGGCGGCTTCGACATCAAGCGGCTGCGCGCCTCCACCGAAGCCATCGCCAAGGGCGTCGGGGTGCGCGGACTGATCAACATCCAGTTCGCCATGGCCGGGGACATCCTCTACGTCCTGGAGGCCAACCCCCGCGCCTCCCGGACCGTGCCCTTCACCTCCAAGGCCACCGCGGTGCCGCTCGCCAAGGCCGCCGCCCGCATCGGGCTCGGCGCCACCATCGCCGAGCTGCGCGAGGAGGGCCTGCTGCCGAAGAGCGGCGACGGCGGCACCCTGCCGCTGGACGCGCCGATCTCCGTCAAGGAGGCCGTGATGCCGTGGACCCGCTTCCGCGACGTCTACGGTCGCGGCGTGGACACCATCCTCGGTCCGGAGATGCGCTCCACCGGCGAGGTCATGGGCATCGACGCCGTCTTCGGCACCGCCTACGCCAAGTCGCAGGCCGGCGCCTACGGGCCGCTGCCCACCAAGGGCCGCGCCTTCATCTCGGTCGCCAACCGCGACAAGCGCTCGATGATCTTCCCGGCCCGCGAACTGGTCGCCCACGGCTTCGAGCTGATGGCCACCTCCGGCACCGCCGAAGTCCTCAAGCGCAACGGCATCAACGCCACCGTGGTACGCAAGCAGTCCGAGGGCCCCGGCCCCAACGGCGAGCGGACCATCGTCCAGCTCATCCACGACGGCGAGGTGGACCTCATCGTCAACACCCCGTACGGCACCGGCGGCCGGCTCGACGGCTACGACATCCGCACCGCGGCGGTCGCCCGCTCGGTGCCCTGCCTCACCACGGTCCAGGCGCTCGCCGCGGCCGTCCAGGGCATCGAGGCCCTGGGCCACGGCGGGGTCGGCGTCCGCTCCCTCCAGGAGCACGCCGAGCACCTGACCGCGGCCCGCGACTAGCAGCCGCCCACGCGAGGGGGACACCGATCGACCGGTGTCCCCCTTCGTATGACCAGCCCCTCCCGCCGTACGGACTCCCGAGGACCCATGTACTCGCTCTTCTTCCGCCTCTTCTTCACCCGGATGGACCCCGAGGCCGCCCACCACCTCGCCTTCCGCTGGATCCGCCTGGCCGCCCGGATCCCCGTCCTGCGCACCTTCATCGCCGCCGCCCTCGCGCCCCGCTACCGGGAACTGCGCACCGAGGCGCTCGGCCTGCGGATGCACGGCCCCTTCGGCCTCGCCGCCGGCTTCGACAAGAACGCCGTCGCCATCGACGGCATGGCCATGCTCGGCTTCGACCACGTCGAGATCGGCACCGTCACCGGCGAAGCCCAGCCGGGCAACCCCAAGAAGCGGCTCTTCCGGCTGGTCGCCGACCGCGCACTGATCAACCGCATGGGCTTCAACAACGACGGCTCCGCCGCCGTCGCCGAGCGGCTGCGCACCCGTACCCCCGTCTTCAGGACGGTCGTCGGCGTCAACATCGGCAAGACCAAGGTCGTCCCCGAGGCCGAGGCCGCCGCCGACTACGTCAAGTCCACCGAGCGCCTGGCCCGGCACGCCGACTACCTGGTGGTCAACGTCTCCTCGCCCAACACCCCCGGCCTGCGCAACCTCCAGGCCACCGAGGCGCTGCGCCCGCTGCTCACCGCCGTCCGCGAGGCCGCCGACCGCACCGTCACCGACCGCCGGGTCCCCCTGCTGGTCAAGATCGCCCCCGATCTGGCCGACGAGGACGTGGACGCCGTCGCCGACCTCGCCGCCGAACTGGGCCTGGACGGCATCATCGCCACCAACACCACCATCGCCCGCGAGGGCCTGAAGTCCCCCGCCTTCCTCACCAGCGAGACCGGCGGCCTCTCCGGCGCCCCCCTCAAGGACCGCTCCCTTACGGTGCTGCGCCGGCTGTACGCCCGGGTCGGCGACCGGCTCGTCCTGATCGGCGTCGGCGGCATCGAGAACGCCGAGGACGCCTGGCAGCGCATCCTGGCCGGCGCCACCCTGGTCCAGGGCTACAGCGCCTTCGTCTACCAGGGCCCCACCTACGCCCGCGCGATCCACAAGGGCCTCGCCGCGCGGCTCGCGGCCTCCCCGTACGCCACCCTCGCCGAGGCCGTCGGCGCCGACACCCGGAAGGCCACCGTATGAGCACCCCGGCTCCCTCCGCGCCCCTCGCCCCCTTCGGCGCCCGGCTGCGCCAGGCCATGGACACCCGCGGCCCGCTCTGCGTCGGCATCGACCCGCACGCCTCCCTCCTGGAGGCCTGGGGCCTGAGCGACGACATCGCCGGGCTGACCTCCTTCACCCGCACCGTGGTGGACGCCCTCGCCGACCGGGTCGCCGTCTTCAAGCCGCAGAGCGCCTTCTTCGAGCGCTTCGGCTCCCGGGGCCTGGCCGTGCTGGAGCACGCCACCGCCGAACTGCGCGCCGCCGGGGCCCTGGTCCTGATGGACGCCAAGCGCGGCGACATCGGCTCCACCATGGCCGCCTACGCCGACACCTACCTCCGCCCCGGCGCCCCGCTCTTCTCCGACGCGCTCACCGTCTCCCCGTACCTCGGCTACGGCTCGCTCCGGCCGGCCGTCGAGCTGGCCCGGGCCAGCGGCTGCGGGCTCTTCGTCCTCGCCCTCACCTCCAACCCGGAGGGCGCCGAGGTCCAGCGCGCCACCGGCGCCGACGGCCGCACCCTGGGCGCCGCCATGCTCGCCCACCTCACCGAGGAGAACGCCGAGGAGAACGCGGCCGAGCGCTCGGCCGGACAGCCGCTCGGCTCCTTCGGCGCGGTGGTCGGCGCCACCCTCGGCGACCTGTCCTCCTTCGACCTGGACACCGGCGGCCCCCTGCTCGCCCCCGGCATCGGCGCCCAGGGCGCCACCCCCGCCGACCTCCCGGCCGTCTTCGGCCCGGCGGTCCGCAATGTGGTGCCCAGCGTCAGCCGCGGGGTGCTGCGCCACGGCCCGGACGCGGCCGCACTGCGCACGGCGGCCGAGCGGTACGCGGACGAGGTCCGGGCGGCGGTCGGCGGCTGAGCGCGTACGGGGCGAGGTCCGGGCGGCGGTCGGAAGCCGAGCGGTACGGGGCCGGGGCGGCCCGGCACCGTCGGGTGGCCTCCCGGGCCCCGTACCCGTGTGCGGGCAGCACGGAGCCCCGCTCGCGGCGCGGCTGACCGCGCAGGGCGACCGTCCGCCTACCCCGGGCAGCCATGGGTAGGCCTTCCGGACCCCGGCCGGGGAGCGGGCGGCGGCGACCTGCGGCGGAATCCGGTCGAAAACCGGGTCTATATGTCGGCAATGTCGGGGTAGGCCGATCCTGACCAGGACTTTTCGTTCGTTCTCGCTGACTCCGGCGGCCCGGGCCGCTAGTCTCCGACCCAGAGACGGCGTGCACTGCGTTGCTCGTTGCTCGCCTGGTGAGGGGCGACTAGGTTCCTCACCGGTCCGTATCCGACAGTTCGACATCCGAGGTGACGTAGGCGTGGCTCTTCCGCCCCTTACCCCTGAACAGCGCGCAGCCGCGCTCGAAAAGGCCGCCGCGGCTCGCCGGGAGCGGGCCGAGGTCAAGAATCGACTCAAGCACTCCGGCGCCTCCCTCCACGAGGTCATCAAGCAGGGCCAGGAGAACGAGGTCATCGGCAAGATGAAGGTCTCCGCCCTGCTGGAGTCCCTCCCGGGCGTGGGCAAGGTCCGCGCCAAGCAGATCATGGAGCGGCTGGGGATCTCCGAGAGCCGCCGGGTGCGCGGTCTCGGCTCCAACCAGATCGCCTCCCTGGAACGCGAGTTCGGCGGCGCCGGCGCCTGATCGCCGGGTGGCCGGCGGCCCCCGGGGGGATGCGCACCCTCCGGGGACCGGTTCCGGTCGCCTCCGATCGCTTCCGGGCAGTCGCGGGACCGGTTCGGACCTGCGGCCCGGGCACCCGGGTGAACCTGGAATAATCGCCCCATGGCTGCAACAACCCCGGGGGACACCCGCCCCCACGCTCCGCTGGGGGACGCCCCAGAGCACCCGGACGTACGTCCGCGGCTGACCGTGCTCTCCGGCCCCTCCGGGGTCGGCAAGAGCACGGTCGTCGCCCATATGCGCAAGGTGCACCCCGAGGTCTGGCTCTCGGTCTCCGCCACCACCCGGGGACCCCGGCCCGGTGAGCGCGACGGGGTCCAGTACCACTTCGTCGGCGACGACGAGTTCGACAAACTGGTCGCCAACGGCGAACTGCTGGAGTGGGCCGAGTTCGCGGGCAACCGCTACGGCACCCCGCGCCGCGCCGTGCTGGAGCGGCTGGAGTCGGGCGAACCGGTGCTGCTGGAGATCGACCTCCAGGGCGCCCGGCTGGTCCGCGAGTCGATGCCCGAGGCGCAGCTGGTCTTCCTCGCCCCGCCGAGCTGGGACGAGCTGGTCCGCCGGCTCACCGGCCGGGGCACCGAGTCGCCCGAGGTCATCGAGCGCCGGCTGGAGGCGGCCAAGATCGAACTGGCCGCCGAGGCCGAGTTCGACACCACCCTGGTCAACACCTCCGTCGAGGACGTGGCGCGTGAGCTGCTAGCCTTGATGGCAGTTGTCTGATCTTTTTCCTGATCTTCATCCCCTTTTCGGAAGGTAGAGCGTGTCCTCTTCCATCACCGCGCCCGAGGGCATCATCAACCCGCCGATCGACGAGCTGCTTGAGGCGACCGACTCGAAGTACAGCCTCGTGATCTACGCGGCCAAGCGCGCCCGGCAGATCAACGCGTACTACTCGCAGCTCGGCGAGGGCCTTCTGGAGTACGTCGGTCCGCTGGTGGACACCCACGTCCACGAGAAGCCGCTCTCGATCGCCCTCCGCGAGATCAACGCGGGCCTGCTGACCTCCGAGGCCATCGAGGGCCCCGCCCAGTAGGCGTAAATCCGTAGCACCGCATTCCGCAGGCCCGGTGGACCCGTCCCCGGGCCTGTGGTGTGTGATGGCACCGTCAGCGACAGCAGCCGGGAGGCGCGAGTGGACAAGCCGAAGGTCGTCCTCGGGGTCAGCGGCGGCATCGCCGCCTACAAGGCGTGCGAACTGCTGCGCCGGCTGACCGAGTCCGGGCATGACACCACGGTGGTGCCGACCGCCTCCGCCCTGCACTTCGTGGGCGCCCCCACCTGGGCGGCGCTCTCCAGCCACCCGGTCTCCACCGAGGTCTGGTCGGACGTCCACGAGGTCCCGCACGTCCGCATCGGACAGGGCGCCGACCTGGTCGTGGTCGCCCCGGCCACCGCCGACCTGCTGGCCAAGGCCGCCCACGGGCTCGCCGACGACCTGCTCACCAACACCCTGCTCACCGCCCGATGTCCGGTGGTCTTCGCGCCCGCCATGCACACCGAGATGTGGGAGCACCCCGCCACCCAGGAGAACGTGGCCACCCTGCGGCGCCGCGGCGCCGTGGTCATCGAGCCCGCCGTGGGGCGGCTCACCGGCGCCGACTCCGGCAAGGGCCGGCTGCCCGACCCGGACGCGATCTTCGCCGTCTGCCGCCGGGTGCTCGCCCGCGGACCCGTCGCCCCCGACCTGGCCGGCCGCCATGTGGTGGTCAGCGCGGGCGGGACGCGGGAGCCGCTGGACCCGGTCCGCTACCTGGGGAACCGTTCCTCCGGGAAGCAGGGGTACGCGCTGGCCGCCACCGCGGCGGCCCGCGGGGCCCGGGTGACCCTGGTGGCCGCCAACAGCGCGCTGCCCGACCCGTCCGGGGTGGACGTGGTCCGCGTCGGCACCGCCGTCCAGCTGCGGGAGGCCGTGCTCAAGGCGGCCGCCGACGCCGACGCGGTGGTCATGGCCGCGGCGGTGGCCGACTTCCGGCCCGCGTCCTACGCCACCGGCAAGATCAAGAAGCGCGACGGCGAGGAGCCGCCGACCGTCGCCCTGGTCCGCAACCCCGATGTCCTCGCCGAGGTCTCCGCCGACCGGGCCCGGCCCGGCCAGGTGGTCGTGGGCTTCGCCGCCGAGACGGACGACGTGCTGGCCAACGGCCGCGCCAAGCTCCGCCGCAAGGGCTGCGACCTGCTGGTGGTCAACGAGGTGGGGGAGACCAAGACCTTCGGCTCCGCGGCCAACGAGGCCGTGGTCCTCGCCGCCGACGGCACCGAGACACCCGTCCCGTACGGTCCCAAGGAGGACCTCGCCGACACGGTCTGGGACCTGGTCGCCGCGCGCCTGACCGGCGGGTAGGTGCCCGTGTCCACCCACCGGACATGCCACGCGGAGGCCCGCGCGTGCCACGCAGGGGCCCGGCGCGTGTCGCCGAATAATTCCGGATGAACTTCCAGCGCCCCGATCAGGGGTCGGAATCCGCAGGAAACCGGGCGTTTGGGAGCAGGAATGCGGCGGAATGGAGCCGGAGGTGATCCGTCCGCGTGACCAATCCGTCTCCCACGGTGCGAGACACCTGGTCCCATCGCCGGAAGTGCCCGATAAACTGTCCTCGGATCGACGAGGGGCCTGCAGCCCCCTGCCGGTCCGCAAACCATCGCCAGCAGCCGCTGCAAACACAGGGAGCGTTGTGTCCCGTCGCCTGTTCACCTCGGAGTCCGTGACCGAAGGTCACCCCGACAAGATCGCTGACCAGATCAGCGACACCATCCTGGACGCCCTTCTCCGGGAGGACCCCACCTCGCGGGTCGCCGTGGAGACCCTGATCACCACCGGCCTGGTACACGTCGCCGGCGAGGTGACGACCAAGGCCTACGCCGACATCGCCACCCTGGTGCGGGGCAAGATCCTGGAGATCGGCTACGACTCCTCCAAGAAGGGCTTCGACGGCGCGTCCTGCGGGGTGTCGGTCTCCATCGGCGCCCAGTCCCCGGACATCGCCCAGGGCGTGGACACCGCCTACGAGAAGCGCGTCGAGGGCGACGAGGACGAGCTGGACAAGCAGGGCGCCGGCGACCAGGGGCTGATGTTCGGCTACGCCTCGGACGAGACCCCCGAGCTGATGCCGCTCCCGATCCACCTGGCCCACCGGCTCTCCCGCCGGCTGACCGAGGTGCGCAAGAACGGGACCATCCCCTACCTGCGCCCCGACGGCAAGACCCAGGTGACCATCGAGTACGACGGCGACAAGGCCGTCCGCCTGGACACCGTCGTCGTCTCCTCCCAGCACGCCTCCGACATCGACCTGGAGTCGCTGCTCGCCCCGGACATCCGCGAGTTCGTCGTGGAGCACGTCCTCGGCCAGCTGCTGGAGGACGGGATCAAGCTGGAGACCGAGGGATACCGCCTGCTGGTCAACCCGACCGGGCGGTTCGAGATCGGCGGCCCGATGGGCGACGCCGGGCTGACCGGCCGGAAGATCATCATCGACACCTACGGCGGGATGGCCCGCCACGGCGGCGGTGCCTTCTCCGGCAAGGACCCGTCCAAGGTGGACCGCTCGGCCGCCTACGCCATGCGCTGGGTCGCCAAGAACGTGGTGGCCGCCGGTCTCGCCTCGCGCTGCGAGGTCCAGGTCGCCTACGCCATCGGCAAGGCCGAGCCGGTCGGCCTCTTCGTGGAGACCTTCGGCACCGCCAAGGTCGACGTGGAGAAGATCGAGACCGCCATCACCCAGGTCTTCGACCTGCGCCCGGCCGCGATCATCCGCGACCTGGACCTGCTGCGGCCCATCTACGCCCAGACCGCCGCGTACGGCCACTTCGGCCGCGAGCTGCCCGACTTCACCTGGGAGCGCACCGACCGCACCGACGCCCTGCGCGCCGCCGCCGGTCTGTAGACCGCCACGCTCCCCACGGCATCCGCCGCCTCTCGCCGGGGTCCGGCACCCGTTCTCCTGGGTGCCGGAAGGGGCATGGTCCTCGCCGGGGACCTGGAGGGTCAGTACCGCGCCGTCCACCAGGGGCGGTT
>NZ_JBEYXH010000065.1:0-19445 GCF_040644755.1 Streptomyces sp. NPDC046887 | reverse complement strand
GTACCGCTCGACGAGGTCGAGATCTCCATCCTCCGCTCGCTCGCCGTCCAGCTGCTGGAGCTGATCGGCCCGGGTGACGAGCCGCCGGTGGGGGACGCCCGGAGGGGAGGGGCCGGTGCGGCCGGTCCACCGCGTCCTCCGCGCGGTCGGCCCAGTCGTTGAGGGCCATCCCCGCCTCGTAGAGGCAGAGGGAGGCGGCGATCGCCCATCCGGTGCCCCGGTGGGGCCGGGCACCGACGGCGGCCGCACCGGCCAGTGCGTCCCCCGGCACGCTCGGCAGCGCCGAGACCCGCAGCAGTTCGGCCCAGGCCCGACGGCGGCCCCGGCCCCGGCCCCGGGTCGGGCGATGGTCCTCGCCCCCGTGGGGGCCCCTCGCCCGTCGGGCCGCCGCGCCGGACGGACGACCGGGGCGCACGGTCACCTCCCCGGAACCCGTACCCGTATCCATATCCGTACCCGTATCCGCACGCGTCCTGGAGCCCGGCAAGGGCAGAGGCACCGCCGCGGTGACGCGACCGCTCCCACCGCCCCGGTGGCCGTTGGCCGCCGTGGGGCCCCAGGTCTCCCGGCCCGTGCCGCCGCAGTCGCCGCGGCCGGCGCTGTCCACTCCATCGTCGACCCCGCTCATCGGGCCGCCGCCAGCCGCTGCCCGAAGGCGAGGAGGGCGGCGTACTGGTCGGCCAGGGCGGCGGGGCCGCCGTCCGGGTCCTTGAAGTAGAAGCCGAGTTCGGGGCGGGGGCCGGTGAGGCCGGTCTCGTGAGCGCGGGCCAGTAGCCGGGCGAGGTCCAGGACCAGCGGCGCGGCCAGCGCCGAGTCGCAGCCCTGCCAGATGGTCTGGAGCACCATCCGGGAGCCGAGGAAACCGTCGAAGGCGATGTGGTCCCAGGCCGTCTTCCAGTCGCCGAGCGCGGGCACGTCGTCGATGTGCACCTGGCCCTCCGGGGTGTGGCCGAGGGTGTCGGCGAGGACGCGTTCCTTCCCGGCGTTCTTCGCGGCGGCCGCGGCCGGGTCGGCGAGGGCGGCGCCGTCACCGCCGCCGAGCAGATTGGCCCCGGACCAGGCGCGCACGGCCAGGGCCCGCTGGAGGAACATCGGCGCCAGCACCGAGCGCAGCAGGGTCTGCCCGGTCTTGCCGTCCCGCCCGGCGTACGGCACGGCGGCCCGGGCGGTCTCGGCGTCCAGGGCGGGGGTGCGCAGCCCGGTGGAGGGGGTGAAGTTGGCGTAGGGGCAGCCGGCGCGGAGGGCGGCGGCCGCGTAGAGGGAGCTGGGTGCCAGCCGGGCCGCGCCCGCCTCGGGGGCGGGTTCGGTGGAGGCGACGTTGACCACCACCGTACGGGCCAGTCCGTGCCGACGGGTGAAGGCGGCGATGTCGGCGGCGAAGGCGGCGATCAGCTCCCGGTCGCCGCGACCGTCCCCGGGTTGGGGCCCGCCGGGGCGTATCTCGGCGTCGGCGGCGGCCAGTTCGGCGTGCACGGCGTTGGCCAGGCCGTGCGGCAGGACGCCGCCATGGGTCAGCTCCTCGGCGCGCTTGGGCAGCGGGGCGGCGGCGGTGTCATGGCCGCCGAAGACCAGGGAGGCGAGGGGCGGCAGTCCGGCGGAGGTGAACGGCTCGGTCTCGGTCACCATGCCGGTCGGGGGGTGGAGGCCCGCGGCGAGCGCCGCGCATCCGGCGACCGCGGTGGTGGCGACGGAGCCGCGCGCCCCGACCAGCCAGACCCCGGTGCGTGCCTCGGTGACCCGGTGTTCAGCGGACATGGCCTGCCTCCCTGGAAGTGGTGCGTGCGGTGCCTGCGGTGCCTGCGTGCATGTGCCGGGGCCGGCGGTGATGGGGCGAGCGCTGGGTGAAGACGGTGGGCGGGGGGTACGGCGCCTCCCCGCCCACCGCCGGCTGTGGGAGCCGAGCCGAGGTGGGTCGGCCGGGTTGTTGTGCACACCTCAGAGCAGGCGGCGGAAGGGACGTTAGCCTGCCTTGTCCCGAGCGGAAAGCCCTTGCGCCGCAGCCCGGTCCGACTTTCTCCCCGTGGGGGACGAAGGAGGTTCGGGCAGGCCGGACCGCCCGGCGGCGCACGTGTGCCACCGGGCCGTTCAGCAGCGGTGATGTCTCAGTCCGAGGAGCCGAAGGCGGCGTCGAAGGAGGCGGACGGCGGGTCGAAGTCGTACCGCTTCAGCGTGGCAAGCGCTTCCGGCGCACCGATCAGCCGGTCCATTCCGGCGTCCTCCCACTCCACCGACACCGGGCCGCCGTAGCCGATGGAGCGCAGCATCCGGAACACGTCCTCCCAGGGCACGTCCCCGTGCCCCGCCGACACGAAGTCCCAGCCGCGCCGCGGGTCGCCCCAGGGCAGATGGGAGCCGAGCCGCCCGTTGCGGCCGTCCAGCCGTTTGCGGGCCTCCTTGCAGTCCACGTGGTAGATCCGGTCCCGGAAGTCCCAGAGGAAGCCCACCGGGTCGAGGTCCTGCCAGACGAAGTGGCTGGGGTCGAAGTTGAGCCCGAACGCGGGGCGCAGGTCCACCGCCTCCAGGGCGCGCTGGGTGGTCCAGTAGTCATAGGCGATCTCGCCGGGGTGGACCTCGTGGGCGAAGCGGACGCCCTCGGCGTCGAAGACGTCCAGCACGGGGTTCCAGCGCTCGGCGAAGTCCTCGTAGCCGCGCTCGACCATCCGCTCCGGCACCGGCGGGAACATCGCCACCAGATGCCAGATGGAGGAGCCGGTGAAGCCGATCACCGTGCGCACCCCGAACGCGGCCGCCGCCCGCGCGGTGTCCGCCATCTCCCGGGCCGCCCGCCGCCGTACGCCCTCCGGCTCCCCGTCGCCCCAGAGCCGGGCCGGCAGGATGGCCTGGTGGCGCTCGTCGATCGGATGGTCGCAGACCGCCTGGCCGACCAGATGGTTGGAGATCGCGAAGCAGGTCAGCCCGTACCTGTCGAGCAGCGCCCGCCGACCGTCCAGATAGGCCGGGTCGGCCAGTGCCTTGTCGACCTCGAAATGGTCGCCCCAGCAGGCGAGTTCCAGTCCGTCGTAGCCGAAGTCGCGGGCGAGCCGGCAGACCTCCTCCAACGGCAGATCGGCCCACTGGCCGGTGAAGAGGGTGAAGGGGCGTGGCACCGGAAGACCTCCTAGGCGGTGACGGCGGACGAGGGCGGCGGGGGTGGGGGCGGGGTGGTGGTGAGCGGGGACGGTACGGGCCTGGCGGCCGTCGCGCCCTCCCCGAGGTCCCGGCCGTCGATCGGGGTGTAGGCGGCGTGGTCGGCGGCGCTGTGCTCCACGGCCGCCAGCACCCGCTGCACCTGGAGCCCGTCCGCGAACGAGGGGGACGGCTCGGTGCCGGCGGCGACCGCGAGCACCAGGTCCCGGGCCTGGTGGGCGAAGGTGTGCTCATAGCCCAGCGCGTGCCCCGGCGGCCACCAGCCCTCCAGATACGGGTGGTCCGGCTCGGTCACCAGCACCCGGCGGAAGCCGGCGGAGGCGGCGGGCTCGGTGTGGTCGTGGAAGAACAGCTCGTTCAGCCGCTCCAGGTCGAAAGCGAGCGAACCCCGTTCGCCGTTGAGCTCCAGCCGCAGCGCGTTCTTCCGGCCGGCCGCCATCCTGGTCGCCTCGAAGGAGGCCAGGGCCCCGGAGGCGAGCCGCCCGGTGAACACCACCGCGTCGTCCACGGTCACCGGCCCCCGCCGGGCGCCCTCCGAGGCCGGGAGCCCGTCCGGCGACACGGGCTCCCCCGCGCCATGGACACCGGCCGCCGCCACACCCTCCCCCGTAAGACCGCGCCCCGCGGCATCCGCCCCCGCGCGATCCGCCCCCGCGAGCCCCGCCGACGCTCCGACCAACCGGGGCCGCTCCCGGACGAAGGTCTCGCTCAGCGCGGAGACCCCGACCAGCCGCTCCCCCGCCACATACTGGGCCAGGTCCACGATGTGCGCCCCGAGGTCCCCGAGCGCGCCGGAGCCGGCGTGCTCCCGCTCCAGCCGCCAGGTCAGCGGGAAGTCGGGGTCCACCAGCCAGTCCTGGAGGTAGCAGACCCGGACGTGCCGCAGCGCGCCGAGCCGCCCCTCGGCGACCAGGCGCCGCGCGTACGCCATCGCCGGAACGCGCCGGTAGTTGAAGCCGACCATCGCCAGCTGGCCCCGGGCGCGGGCCCGTTCGGCGGCGGCGGCCATCGCCTCGGCCTCGGCCACCGAGTTGGCGAGCGGCTTCTCGCACAGCACATGCTTGCCCGCCTCCAGCGCGGCGATCGCGATCTCCGCGTGGCTGTCGCCGGGGGTGCAGATGTCCACCAGGTGCACATCGTCCCGGGCGATCAGCTTCCGCCAGTCGGTCTCGGCGGCGGCCCAGCCGTGCTGGTCGGCGGCGGCGCGTACGGCCGCGGCGTCCCGGCCGCAGACCGCGGCCAGCGCGGGGCGCAGCGGCAGGTCGAAGGCGCGGCCCACGGTGCGCCAGCCCTGGGAGTGGGCGGCGCCCATGAAGGCGTAGCCGACCATGCCGATGCCCAGCACCGGCCGTTCGCCGGTCTGCTGCGGTGGTTCCTTGGCGGCCATGGGGTTCCTCCTCGTGAATATCCGTCGAAGCGGCGCACAGGCAGGCTCGGCTAGTTGAAGCCGGTCGGCAGGTACTCGTCGACGTTGTCCTTGGTGACCACGGCCGAGTAGAGGGTGATCGAGGACGGGATCTCCATCTCGGCGAGCCCGCCGACGCCCTTCTTCTGGCCGAGCGCCCGGGCCAGGTCGATGGCGGAGGCGGCCATGGTGGGCGGGTAGAGCACGGTGGCCTTGAGCACCCCGCGGCCGGACTTGATGGCGTCCATCGCGGAGCGGGCACCGGCGCCGCCGACCATCAGGAAGTCGTCCCGCCCGGCCTGCTCCACGGCCCGCAGCGCGCCCACGCCCTGGTCGTCGTCGTGGTTCCACAGGGCGTCGAACTGCTTCTGCGCCTGCAGCAGTTGGGCCATCTTGGCCTGGCCGGACTCGACGGTGAACTCGGCGGCCTGGCGGGCCACCTTGGTGATGTTGGGGTAGTTCTTCAGCGCGTCGTCGAAGCCCTGGGTGCGCTGCTTGGTCAGCTCCAGGTTGTCCAGCCCGGCGAGCTCCACCACCTTGGCGTCCGGCTTGTCCTTGAGCTGCTCGCCGATATAGCGCCCGGCGTTGAGGCCCATACCGTAGTTGTCGCCGCCGACCCAGCAGCGGTACGCCTGCGGGGAGGCGAAGACCCGGTCCAGGTTGACCACCGGGATGCCGGCCTTCATCGCCTGGAGGCCGACCTGGGTGAGCGCCTTGCCGTCGGCGGGCAGCACCACCAGCACGTCGACCTTCTTGTTGATCAGGGTCTGGATCTGGCCGATCTGCGCGGCGGTGTCGTTGGAGCCCTCGGTGATCTCCAGGGTGACCTCGGAGTAGCGGGCGGCGCGCTGCTTGGCGTTCTCGTTGATGGCGTTCAGCCAGCCGTGGTCGGCCTGCGGTCCGGCGAAGCCGATGGTGACGGGGGTGCCGGGCTTGTCGTCGGCGGCCGGGGCGCCGCTCGCGGCCGGGCCCGAAGCGCCGGAGTTCTTCGGTTCGTTGCTGGTGCAGGCGGTCAGCAGCGCCCCGGCGGAGACGGCGGCGGTGCCGAACAGCAGTCCTCTGCGGCTGGTGCGGTTGCTCTCTGGCATAACGGGTGGCATGGCGGGTGGACCCTTCCGGTCGGGGGCTGTCAGTGCTCGGCGGCGGTGCGGCGCTGGACCAGGACGGCGGCGACGATGATCGCGCCCTTGGCGATCTGCTGGACGTCGCTCTGCAGGTTGTTGAGGGCGAAGATGTTGGTGATCGTGGTGAAGACCAGCACCCCGAGCACCGAGCCGGTGATGGTGCCCCGGCCGCCGCTGAGCAGGGTGCCGCCGATGATGGCGGCGGCGATGGCGTCCAGCTCGTACAGGTTGCCGTTGGTGTTCTGGCCGGAGCCGGCCAGCACGATCAGCAGGAAGGCGGCGATCCCGCAGCACAGCCCGGACAGCAGATAGAGATAGAGCCGCTGGCGCCGGACGTCGATTCCGGCCAGCCGGGCCGCCTCCGGGTTGCCGCCGACCGCGACGGTGCGCCGGCCGAAGGTGGTGCGGTTGAGCAGCAGCCAGCCGACCACCGTCACCGCCGCGAAGACCAGCACCAGCGGCGGGACGCCCAGCACATGGGAGTCGGGCACGCCCAGGTCCAGCACGGACCGCACGGTGACGATCTGGGTGCGGCCCTCGGTGATCTGGAGGGCCAGTCCGCGCGCCGAGGCGAGCATGGCGAGGGTGGCGATGAACGGGACCATCCCGCCGTACGCGATGAGCAGCCCGTTCACCAGTCCGCAGCCCAGGCCGACGACCACCGCGGTGAACAGGATCCCGGCGAAGCCGTACTCCTGGGTGGCGACCGTGGTGGCCCACACCGAGGCGAGCGCCACGATCGCGCCCACCGACAGATCGATGCCGCCGCTGGTGATGACGAAGGTCATGCCGACGGTGACCACACCGATCACCGAGGCCTGGGTGAGCACCAGTTGGAGGTTGGCGGTGTCGAGGAACTGCTCGGGCCGGGTGAACCCGCCGACCGCGACCAGCGCCGCGAGTACCCCGAGCAGCGACAGGTTGCGGACGTCGGCCCGCAGCCCCAGCGGCGGACGGGTCCGCACCGGGGCGTCCTCGCGGACCGGGCCCTCGGCCGTCCCGCCGGCTTTCCCGTGCTCCGTACCGGTGGCCGGAGAGGTGGGCTGGGTCATGGCGTCGGGCTCCCTTCCGTCAGATCCGTCACGGGGCGCCCGTCCCGTACGGGTGCGGGGCTCCCCTCCATCACGAGGTCGAGTACGCGGTGCTCGTCCAGCTCCCCGGCGGGCGCCGTGTGCACCACCCGGCCCTCCCGCAGCACCAGCACCCGGTCGGCGAGGCCCAGCACCTCGGGGACCTCGCTGGAGACCAGCAGCACCGCGAGCCCGTCGTCGGCGAGCCGCCGGATCACCGCGTACAGCTCGGCGCGGGCGCCGACGTCCACGCCGCGGGTCGGCTCGTCCAGCAGCAGCACCGTGCAGCCGCGCAGCAGCCAGCGGGCCAGTACGGCCTTCTGCTGGTTGCCGCCGGACAGGGTGCGGATCCGGGCGTCCGGGTTGTCCGGGCGCAGCGACAGCTCGCGGGTGGCGGCCCGGGCCGCGGCCCGCTCGGCGGAGCGGTCGAGGAAGCCGGCCCGGGAGTAGCGGGAGAGGGTGGAGACGGACACGTTGGAGGTGACCGACTCCAGCATCAGCAGGCCCTGGGCCTTGCGCTCCTCGGGGGCCAGGCCGAGTCCGGCCCGGACCGCGGCCCGGACGCTGCCGGGCTTCAGCGGCCGCCCGGCGACGGTGACCCGGCCGGTGTCGGGCCGCCGCGCCCCGAAGACGGTCTCCAGGATCTCCGAGCGGCCGGAGCCGACCAGACCGGCGAGACCGACGATCTCCCCGGCCCGCAGTTCCAGGTCGATCGGGGCGAACTCGCCCTCACGGCTGAGGCCTTCGACGGTGAGCACGGGTGGTCCGGTGGCGGGCAGGGTGGGCCGTTCGGGGAAGACGTACTCCACGTTCCGGCCGGTCATCAGGGCGACCACCTCACGGGTGGGGGTGGATTCGGCGGGCAGCCCGCCGGCCACGGCCCGGCCGTCCTTGAGCACGGTGACCCGGTCGCCGATCCGGCGGATCTCCTCCAGCCGGTGCGAGATGTAGACGACGGCGACACCGTCCGCGGTGAGGTCGGCGACGATCCGGAAGAGGTTGTCGGTCTCGTCGGGGTCGAGCGCGGCGGACGGCTCGTCCATCACGATGAGCCGCACCTGGTGCGAGAGGGCCCGGGCCATGGATGCGATCTGCCGCTGCGCGGCGGAGAGTTGGCCGACCGGGCGGGCCGGGTCGATCTCCGGGTGGCCGAGCCGCCTCAGCAGCGCGGCGGTGGCGGTGCGGGCGGCGCGGCCGCGGACGACGAAGCCGGCGGCGGTCGGCTCATGGCCGAGGAACACGTTCTCCGCGACCGACAGCCCCTCCACCAGGTCGAGTTCCTGGTAGATGGTGGCGATGCCGAGGCGCATGGCGGCCGCCGGGGAGCGCAGCCGCACCTCCTCGCCGCACCAGCTGATGGTGCCGCCGTCCGGCTGGTGGGCGCCGGCGAGCACCTTGATCAGGGTGGACTTCCCGGCGCCGTTCTGGCCGAGCAGGCAGTGCACCTCCCCGGGCCGCACCTCCAGGTCCACACCGTCCAGGGCGCGTACCCCGGGGAAGGACTTGGTGATGCCGGACATGGTGAGCAGCGGTGGTCGCGGAGTGGCCGGGCCGGCCGGTGGTTCGGGTGCAGCCATGGTGGGTTCCCTCGGCGTACGGGGTGTCCGGCCGGACCGGCGGCGGGCACACGGGTGGTACGGACACGGGTACACGGGTGGTGCGGACACGGGGTACGGGCGGTGCGGTTGGCGGGGACGGTGGCGCGACCGACGGGCGGACGGGCGGGTACGCGGACGAGTCACGGGTCCGGTGAGGCGGGTACGCGGGTACGCGGGCGAGTCCTGGAACTCCTGGAGCGGAGGTGCTCGTGCGGTACTGGTGCGGCTGGTACGGATGGTGGTGCGCGTACGGAACGGGTGGCGCTCGTACGGAACAGGTGGTGCGCGTACGGGACGGGTGGTGCGCGTGCCGTGGTGCGGGCGGCCCGGTGGGCGGGCCGGCCCCGGCCGGGTCAGGCCGGGGAGAACAGGTGGTCGCTGATCAGCCGGGCGGCGCCGGTGACCCCGGCGACCTGGCCCAACTCCCCCAGCACGATGGGCAGGTTGCCCGTCGCCAGCGGCAGGGAGGTGCGGTAGACCTGGGTGCGGACGCTGGCCAGCAGGGTGTGGCCGAGGCCGGTCACCCCGCCGCCGATCACGACCAGGCCCGGGTTGAAGAAGCTGACGAGCGCGGCGATGACCTGGCCGACGTGGTTGCCGCCCTCGCGGATCAGCTCCAGCGAGGTGGCGTCCCCGGCCGAGGCCGCCGCGGCGACGTCCGCCGCGGTGAGCCGTCCGGCGCCCTCCAGCCGCGCCGCCAGCTCCGCCGACTGCCCGCCGCGGGCCGCGTCCTCGGCGTCCCGGGCCAGCGCGGCACCGCTGAAGTGGGCTTCCAGGCAGCCGCGGTTGCCGCAGGCGCAGGGACGGCCGTCCGGGACGACCTGGATATGGCCGATGTCCCCGGCGCTGCCGGTGACGCCCCGATGGACCTCGCCGCCGACCACGATGCCGCAGCCGATACCCGTACCGATCTTGACGCAGAGGAAGTCGCCCACCGAGCGTGCGACGCCCGCGTGCTGCTCCCCCATCGCCATCAGGTTCACGTCGTTGTCGACCATGACCGGGCAGCCCAGTTCCTGGCTGAGCGCCTCACGGACCGGGAAGCCGTCCCAGCCGGGCATGATCGGCGGTGCGACCGGAACGCCCTCGGGGAAGCGGACCGGGCCCGGGACGCCGATCCCGGCGCCGTCGAACCCCTCGGCCAGTCCGGAGGCCCTGAGCTTGGCCGCCATGGCGAGCACCTGCTCGAACACGGCGACCGGGCCCTCGCGAACGTCCATCGGCTGGTTGAGGTGGCCCAGCACCTCCAGTTCGGCGTTGGTGACGGCCACGTCCACGGAGGTGGCGCCGATGTCCACGCCGAGGAAGCGCAGGCCGGGCGCGAGCCGGATGTTGTGCGAACGGCGCCCGCCGCGCGAGGCGGCGAGCCCGTCCGCGACCACCAGGCCGGTCTCCAGCAGCCGGTCGACCTCGACCGCCAGCTTGGAGCGGGACAGGTCGACCTGGTCGCCGAGCTGAGCACGGGAGTTGGGGCCGCCGTCGCGCAGCAGCCGCAGTAGCCGCGCCTGGTGCGCGTTGGCAGGTCGTGCCGTCATCCGTCTCACGCGCCCCTCCCCGCCGTCGTCTCGTCCGGCCGTCCACATCCTGCTGTCGAGAGGGGAACGTAGCAGCGCTTTGCCGCAGGGGGAAGAAGTTGCGCGGGAATCGCCCTCGACTTTCTCCTCACCCAGGACAAAGCCCGTGCCCGGTCATGTTCCCTCCGCCCCGTCGGCACCCCCCTCCACCAGCAGCAGGGTGCCGTGGCTGCCGGGCCGGACGGTGTGCTCCACCCCCGCCTCCACCAGCTGGACTTCGCCCGGGCGCAGCGCCAACTCACGTCCGCCGACCGTCAGTCGCAGCTCCCCGTCCAGGACGAGCAGCGCCTCCGCGGTCGGGTGCGATTCGGGTGGCAGCGGGCGCCCGTCCATCCGCAGCACCTTCACCCCGGCCCCGCCCACCCGGCCGAGCAGCCGTGAGGTCCAGGCTTCGGGCAGGGCGGCAGCCGCCTTCCGCAGGTCGACCGTCGTCATGGCACACCCCTTCGGCGGTCCGCCGCGCCGGAGGCCTGACGGCCCACCGGGAGCGCCCGCGATCGTGTTTCGGGAACACGGACGACGCTACGCCGTACGGGCCTGCCGGTGGTCGACCGTTCGGCAAAGCCCGCGCGGCGCCGCGGGACCCAGGGGCGGCGGGGCTCAGGGAACGCGGACGACCTGGCCCGCGTACGAGAGGTTGCCGCCGAAGCCGAAGAGCAGCGCGGGCGCGCCGGAGGCGACCTCACCGCGCTCGACCAGCTTGCTGAGCGCCATCGGGATGGAGGCGGCGGAGGTGTTGCCGGACTCGGTGACGTCCCGGGCGATGACCGCGTTGACCGCGCCGATCTTCCGGGCCACCGGCTCGATGATCCGCAGGTTGGCCTGGTGCAGCACCACCGCGGCCAGCTCCTCCGGGGCGATCCCGGACCGCTCGCAGACCTGGCGGGCGATCGGCGGGAGCTGGGTGGTGGCCCAGCGGTAGACCGCCTGGCCCTCCTGGGCGAACTTCGGCGGGGTGCCCTCGATCCGTACCGCGTGCCCCATCTCGGGGACCGACCCCCACAGCACCGGGCCGATGGCGTCGGTGCCGTCCGGGGCGGCCTCCACCACCGCGGCCCCGGCCCCGTCGCCGACCAGGACGCAGGTGGTGCGGTCGGTCCAGTCGGTGATCCCGGTCATCTTGTCGGCACCGATCACCAGGGCCCGGGTGGCCGAACCGGCCCGTACCGCGTGGTCGGCGGTGGCCAGCGCGTGGGTGAAGCCGGCGCAGACCACATTGAGGTCCAGGGTGGCCGGGGAGGCCATGGCGAGCCGGGCGGCGACCCGGGCCGCGGTGTTGGGCGAGCGGTCGATGGCGGTGGAGGTGGCGACCACGACCAGGTCGATGTCGGTGGGCGCCAGACCGGCGGTGGCCAGCGCCTTGGCCGCCGCGTGCGCGGCCATCTCGTCCACCGGCTCGTCGGGCCCGGCGACATGGCGGGTGCGGATGCCCACCCGGCTGGTGATCCACTCGTCGCTGGTGTCGACCAGCTCGGCCAGGTCGGCGTTGGTGAGCACCTGGGCGGGCTGGTAGTGCCCGAGCGCGGCGATACGAGTGCCCGTCATGCCCGGGACCCCCTTGCGTGATGTACGTGTGGAACCACGTGCGGAAGCGGCGGCGTACGGCCTGCTGGGCGTACGGACCCCCCAGTCTCGTCAGCGACCGGTGAGTAACCGGTGAGGTGATTCCACAGGAATCACGCTCTCCTCTTGGAGAGTCCGCAACATCACCCGCCACTACGGGCCCGCACCGGCGAAGCCACCGCCCCTCCCCCGTCTCCCGAAGATCCCCCGAGGGTCTCCCGAAGTCCCCGGCGCGCGACAATGGCACGGTCACCGGTTACGGGAACGCACCAGCACAGCGAAGGACGGGCTGATCGAACATGGGACGGGCCACCGAGCGCCGCCGCGTCGTCCGGATCCGGGACGGCGCCGTCTCGGCGCGCCCGGACACCCTGGCCGGTGAGGAGCCGCTGGAGATCCGGCTGAACGGCCGGCCGCTGGCGGTCACCATGCGCACCCCGGGCGACGACTTCGCGCTGGCCACCGGGTTCCTGGTGAGCGAGGGGGTGGTGGCGGCGGCCGAGGAGGTCCGCTCGGTGGTCTACTGCGCCGGCGCCCAGGACGACGGCACCAACACCTACAACGTGGTGGACGTCGGGCTCGCCCCCGGCGTCCCGGTCCCGGAGACCGGCCTGGAACGGAACGTCTACACCACCTCCTCCTGCGGACTGTGCGGCAAGGCCAGCCTGGACGCGGTGCGCACCTCGACCCGGTTCACGCTGGGCCCGGGGCCGACCGGGATCACCCCGGAGCTGCTGGCCGCGCTGCCGGAGCGGCTGCGGGCGGCGCAGCGGGTGTTCGACCGCACCGGCGGGCTGCACGCGGCCGCGCTGTTCTCCCCGGCGGGCGAGCTGCTGGACGTACGGGAGGACGTCGGCCGGCACAACGCGGTGGACAAGCTGGTGGGGCGGGCCCTGCGCGAGGGCCTGCTACCGCTCGACGGAACCATTCTGCTGGTCTCCGGGCGCGCCTCGTTCGAGCTGGCGCAGAAGGCCGTGATGGCGGGCGTCCCCTTCCTGGCGGCGGTCTCCGCCCCCTCCTCGCTGGCGGTGGAGCTGGCGGCCGAGACCGGTCTGACCCTGGTGGGCTTTCTGCGCGGCCGGAGCATGAACGTCTACGCGGGTGAGCACCGCCTGGACCTGGCGGGCGCCCCCGTCTGAGGACCGGGCGGCGCCCTGGACGTACCAGGGGTGAGCGTGGCGCGGCGGCGGCGCTGCTGGGCGAGTCGGACGAGCCGGGCCGCGTCGTCGTCATCGATGTGGCGGTATGCGGCGGTCAACCGCTCGTCGGCATGGGCTCGTACCGGTCACCGCCGAGTCGCCGCCCCGGCCCGGATACGCTGCCGGGATGACGGACAGCGAGAGCGAGTGGGTCGTCGATCTGCGCGGTCGGCTTATCGACACGCCTGGCGACTTCTGGGACGCGGTCAGCGGGCCGCTGGGGCTGCCGGAGTGGTTCGGCCGGAACCTGGACGCCTGGTCGGACACCCTGTACGGGGGCGGGGTGTCGGCGGTGGTCGACCGCCACCCCGTCCTGGTCGTCCAGGTCGACCGTCGGGGCCTTTTCGCGGGCGGGCGGCCCGAGGGCGAGGCGCTGGCCGGGGTCTTCGACGGCAGGCGCGCCCGGCTCCTGGCGCATCCACCGGAGTGACGGTCACTCGGCCGAGGGGCCGTCGGGCGGGTAGCGGGCCGCCAGCGCGGTGACCGCCTCGGCGACCGCCCGCCGCAGCTCGGGCGGCCCCAGCACCTCCGCGTCCGGGCCGAGCCGCAGCAGATCGCCGACCGCGACCGTGGACGCCTCCACGGCCAACTCGGCCTCCACCCAGCCGTCCGGCCCCGGCTCCCCGGCCTCCGCCAGGGCCCGGCCGCCGGCCGCCCCGTACATCATGGGCAGCAGCCGGCAGGCCCGGGGCGAGAGCCGCAGCCGGGCGGTGGTCCGGCCGATCCGGGACTCCAGGGCGAGGGAGGACTCCTCCCAGTACGCGGCCAGCGCGAAGCCCGTCGGCCGCTCGAACCCCTCCTCCGCGACCTGGGCCGAGGTGAACCGGGAGACCCGGTAGGTCCGCACCGGCGCGGTCGCCGGGTCACCGGCGGTGGCGACCAGGTACCAGGTGCCGCTCTTGAGCACCACGCCCAGCGGGCACAGCTCCCGCCGCACCTCACCGCGCGGACCCCGGTACGTCCCGTGCAGCACCCGCTGCTCCCACACCGCCCGGGTGACGGCGGCCAGCTGAGGCACCGGGTCGGCGCCTCGGAACCAGCCCGGGGCGTCCAGATGGAACCGCTCCCCCATCAACCGGGCGCGCTCGGCCAGTTCGGCCGGCAGCGCCGCCTGCACCTTCAGCCGGGCGGTCGCCAGCACCCCGCCCAGCCCCAGGTCCCGGGCCGGACCGGGCGCCCCGACCAGGAACAGGGCGTCGGCCTCGGCGGCGGTGAGCCCGGTCAGCCGGGTGCGGTATCCCTCCACCAGCCGGTAGCCGCCCTCCGGCCCCCGGTCGGACAGGACCGGCACCCCCGCGGCGGCCAGCGCCTCGACGTCCCGGTACACCGTGCGCACCGACACCTCCAGCCGCTCGGCCAGCTCGGGGGCGGTCATCCGGCCGCGGTTCTGGAGCAGCAGGAGCAGGGAGAGGAGCCGGTCGGCGCGCATGGCCGCCATTGTCCCGCCCGCAACCCCGTACCTGACAGCAGATGTCAGGTACGGGCGGAATGCTGACCTCAACGCCGCACCGGACCTGAGGCGCGGCGCGGAACGGGACAACGAGAGGACCACCCATGGCCATCCGGACCAGTGGCAGCATCACCTACGCCGACTGGCGGGAGACCCCGGCCGGCCCGGAGGGGACGTACCCCCGGCTGGGCCGCGCCTCGGTCGTCAACCACTACGCGGGCGGGATCGAGGCCGCGAGCACGACCTGCGAGTACGCCCTCGCGTACACCACCGAGAAGACCGGGACCTGCACCGGTATGGAGCTGCTGGCGGGGCGGCTGGACGGGCGGGCCGGCAGCTTCGTCATCGAGCAGCAGGCCACCTTCGGGGAGGACGGCTCGGTGCGCGCCACCTTCACCGTGGTGCCCGGCTCCGGCACCGGCGAGCTGGCCGGGCTGCGCGGCGAGGGCGAGTTCAGCTACCGGCCCGGGCAGTCGCCCTTCCCCTACTCCTTCGACTATCAGCTGGACTGAGCCGCCGGGGTTCCACGGTGAACAGCCCTGCCCGGCAGGGGCGTTGTCACCGTCCGGTGACACCGGGGACAGGGCTGTGACAGTGCGCGGCACAACGCCCCCGGGGTGCGGCGGGTCCAACGGGGTGACGCAGGGGGACGTGCCGTCCGGCGCGGCGGCCGGCTCCCTTCGTCGGACCACCGGCCGGCGGCGAACCGGCCCGCCGGCCGAACCCTGGAGGAGAGTGCCGTGAACGTTCGTACCCGAGGTCTCACCGGTGTCCGCGCCGGCCTGGCCGCCGCGCTGGCGGCGATCTGCGCGGCGACCGCCGCCGCACCGGCCGTCGCCGCGTCGGCACCCGCCCCCGTGCGCGGCGCCACGTCCGCGACCGCCGCCGCGCCCAGGTTCCTCAAGCCGGCCGATCTGCCGCCGCACCCGTCCTCGGCGTGGACCGCCGGGCCGGTGGTATCCGGTCAGCCGGACCCGCTGCCGCCGTGTGTGGGGGCGGCCCTGCCGTCCACCACCGTGCACCGCTCGTACTGGACCGATGTGGACGCGAACGCCCAGCAGCTGACGGTGGTAGAGCGCGACGAGCGGCGGGCCAAGGAGTTCGTGGAGCTGCTCCGCCGCGACCTCGCCGACTGCGCCGCCGAGCTGATGGAGCAGGACCCGGAGGTGACCGCCACCGGGCGGAACTACGGCACGGTCGACGTGGAGGAGGGGGCCTTCGTCCGGGGGCTGGCCACCAGCTGGAGCTGGGGCGGCAACGACATCAGCCTCTTCGCGGTGGGCCGGGACGGGCGGACGGTGACGGTGGTCCGCTGGGCGCAGCTGGGCGGCTTCCAGGACGCCCCGGTCGGCGCGTTCAAGGCCACCACCAGGAAGGCGGTGGACGGGCTGTACTGAGGCCCGAGGCGGATCACTTCCGGGGCGGGTCCACCAGCTGGAGGGCGAGGGTGGCCGGGGGCGGGGCGAGGCCGGGGCCGCCCGCCTCCACCCAGGCGAGGATGTCGTCCAGGCAGTCGTCGTCCAGGGTGAAGCCGATCCACGCGGCCTTGGCGCCCCGGCGCCGGGCCTCCCCGGAGGGCTGCACCACCACGATGTTGGCCTGCCCGCAGGGGCCCAGGCAGTCGCTGGTGCGCACCGCGAGCCGCCCGTCGGAGGCCGCCGCGGCCTCCCGCAGCCGGCGCAGCTGCCCGGCGTGGTCGGTGCCCGGGTGCTTCCGGGCGTCCCCGCAGCAGCAGCCGCGGCACACCACCAGGGTGCAGGGGCGGGAGGCGCCGGGGCGTATCCAGGAGGGTGCGGCTGCTGCGGGCATGGGGGCCACCGTAGCGGGCCGGATGATCACCGAAGGACGGGGGTGGCCGGTCCCGGCGATCAGGGCCCCGGCCCAGCGCACCCCACCCGGCCCCCACCCAGGCCCCGGCCCAGCGCGCCCCATCCGGCCCCCACCCAGGCCCCGCCCCAGCGCACCCCACCCAGCCCCACCCGGAGCCCCGGCCCTGCGCCCCGCCCGTCCCTGGTCGGAGGCGCCCAGGTAGCGGACCTGTGCGCCGGGGTGTGCGCCCCGGCGTGCGCGGGGCGTGGTGATTCGGTGGAGATTCCCCCGTACCTCCTTACTCAAAAGTCAGTACGGCTTGACGTCCTGTGCCTGTGGCCAGCGGGGCGGCTCTGACCTGTGGTGATGGCCGTGCAATGGACTAGGCCAAGACACTCCCGCGGGCGCCTCGCGGTGGGGTACCGTCCACCCCCCGCCCACGAGAGGCGCACCCCGAGGAGGCAGGCCGTTGCGCGAGTTCAGTGTTCCGCCGCCGGCGGCGGCGCCCCTGGTCGGCGGGCTGGCCGACGCGGTCTTCGAGCATGCCGAGAGCGAGCCGGACCGGGTCGCCCTGGGCCGCAAGGACGCGTCCGGGCGGTGGACGGAGGTGACGGCCGCCTCCTTCCGCGACCAGGTGCTCGCGGTGGCCAAGGGGCTGCTCGCCCAGGGCGTGCGGTTCGGCGACCGGGTCGCGCTGATGTCCCGTACCCGCTACGAGTGGACCCTGCTGGACTTCGCGCTGTGGACGGTGGGCGCCCAGTCGGTGCCCGTCTACCCGACCTCCTCGGCCGAGCAGGTCCACTGGATGCTCCAGGACGCCGAGGTGACCGCCTGCGTGGTGGAGCACGAGGACCACGCCATGACCGTCGGCTCGGTGATCGACCGGCTCCCCCGGCTGTCCCGGCTCTGGCAGCTGGACGCCGGGGCGCTGGCGGAGCTGGTGGCGGCCGGGGAGCGGATCGCGGACGAGGTCGTGCACCGGCACCGGCGCGCGGTGACCCCCGACTCGGTGGCCACGGTGATCTACACCTCGGGCACCACCGGGCGCCCCAAGGGCTGTGTGCTGACCCACGCCCACTTCATGTTCGAGGCCGACACCCTGGTGGACCGCTGGAGCGAGGTGTTCCAGCCGCGCCCCGGCATCGAGCCCGCCACCCTGCTGTTCCTGCCGCTGGCCCATGTCTTCGGCCGCATGGTGCAGATCGCGGCCGTCCGCCGGCAGGTCACGCTGGGCCACCAGCCGGCCCTGTCGGCGGACGCCCTGATCCCCGATCTGGCCGCGTTCCGCCCGACCTTCGTGCTGGCCGTCCCCTATGTCTTCGAGAAGGTCTACCAGGCCGCCCGGCGCAAGGCGGAGGCCGAGGGCCGCGAGCAGGTCTTCGACAAGGCCGTGGAGGTGGCGGTCCGCTACGCCGAGGCGGTGGAGGCGAGGGCGCTCGGGGAGGGCCCGGGCCCCTCCGCGGCGCTGCGGGTGCGCCACCAGTTCTTCGAGAAGGCGGTGTACGGCAGGGTGCGCGAGGCGCTCGGCGGGCGGGTGCGGCACGCCATGTCCGGCGGCTCGGCGATGGACCGGCGGCTGGCGCTGTTCTTCGCGGGCGCCGGGGTGACCGTGTACGAGGGGTACGGGCTGACCGAGTCGGCCTCGGCCGCCACCGCCAACCCGCCGGAGCGGGTGAAGTACGGCACCGTGGGCCCGCCGATCCCGGGCACGGCGGTGCGGATCGCCGACGATGGCGAGGTCTGGCTGCGCGGGCCGCATGTCTTCGCCGGGTATCTGGGCGACCCGGCCGCCACCGACGCCGTGCTGGACGACGGCTGGCTGGCCACCGGTGATCTGGGCGCCCTGGACGCGGACGGCTATCTGACCATCACCGGGCGGAAGAAGGAGATGCTGGTGACCTCCGGCGGCAAGAGCGTGGCGCCGTCCGGCCTGGAGGAGCGGGTACGCTCCCATCCGCTGGTCGCCCAGTGCCTCGTCGTCGGCAACGACCGCCCCTATGTGGCCGCCCTGGTGACCCTGGACGCCGAGGCGGTCGCGCACTGGCTGGACATGCAGCACCGGCCGCCGCTGCCGCCCGCCGAGCTGGTCCGCGACCCTGCCCTGGAGGCGGAGATACGGCGGGCCGTGGTCACCGCCAACACCCAGGTCTCGCAGGCCGAGTCGATCCGCACCTTCCGGATCCTGGCCCACCCCTTCACCGAGGAGCGCGGGCTGCTGACCCCCTCGCTGAAGCTGAAGCGCAAGGCGATCGAGGCCGAGTACGCCGCGGAGGTCGAGGCCCTGTACCGGTAGCGGCCCCGTATCGGCCCGGCCCACCGCGCGCGCCTCGGGAACATGATCCAGGATGTGGTTGTTGACACCGGGCGTACGACCGGCACAACGGGATAGGGGCATACCGGTACACCGCACCACCGCACCACCGCGGTACCGGGTCGCACCGGCCCGTCCCGCACACCGGCGTACCGATTCACCGCAACGACGACGTAAGGATCGACCGCTCGTGAGCAAGGTCCCCTCCATCACGCTCAACAACGGCGTCAGCATGCCGCAGCTCGGCTTCGGCGTCTGGCAGGTGTCCGACGACGAGGCGACGAAGGCGGTGGGCACGGCCCTGGAGGCCGGCTACCGCAGCATCGACACCGCAGCGGCCTACGAGAACGAGAAGGGCACCGGCGAGGCGATCCGGGCCGCCGGGCTGCCCCGCGAGGAGCTGTTCGTCACCACCAAGCTGTGGAACAGCGACCAGGGCTACGACTCCGCCCTGCGCGCCTTCGACACCTCCCTGGACCGGCTGGGACTCGACTACGTCGACCTCTATCTCATCCACTGGCCGCTGCCGGCCAAGGGCGCCTACGTGGACACCTACAAGGCTTTCGAGAAGGTCCTCTCCGAGGGCCGGGCCAAGGCCATCGGCGTCTCCAACTTCCTTCCGGAGCACCTGGACCGGCTGATCCAGGAGACCTCCGTGGTCCCCGCGGTCAACCAGATCGAGCTGCACCCCCAGCTCCAGCAGGCCGAGTCGCGCGCCTTCCACGCCGAGCACGGCATCGCCACCGAGGCCTGGTCCCCGCTGGGCCAGGGCAAGGGGCTGCTGGACGTCCCGGCGGTGCGGGCCATCGCCCAGAAGCACGGCCGCACCCCGGCGCAGGTGGTGCTCCGCTGGCACCTCCAGCTGGGCAACGTGGTCATCCCCAAGTCCGTGACGCCCTCCCGGATCCGGGAGAACATCGACGTCTTCGGCTTCGAGCTGGACCAGGACGACCTGGCCGGCCTCGCCGCCCTGGACGAGGGCAAGCGGCTCGGCCCCGACCCGGCCACCTTCGACCTCGACTCCTGAACCCCGGCCCTTCCGGGCATCCGCAGGAAGCCCCGCCGCCCGCTCAGGGCGGCACCCCGCGAAGGCGCGGCCGCACCCGGCGGGCCCGCCGGCGCGCCCCGGGGGGCCCCGGCCGGGCCGGCCCCGGGCGGCGCCGCGCCCGCCCCGCGGCCGCGGGGCGGGTGGGCT
>NZ_JBEYXH010000064.1:0-19536 GCF_040644755.1 Streptomyces sp. NPDC046887 | reverse complement strand
GTCACTCAGCGTCCGGGCTCCGCAGGAGACCCGCGCGCTGAGTGACTGACGTCACTCAATCGATGCTGCGGCGCTGCGCGCCGCTAGCCGCTAGGCCAACCGGGGCAGCGGCCGCTCAAATTGACCGCCAAAGCGGGGCCTGCGGCCCTGAGGATGACGGCATACAGCTTGATGCGCCATTAGTTGTCTACCCGTCATTTAAGCCAACTTCTGGGCTAGTTATGGAGTTGGGGGTGGGCGTTTGAAGAGCACCTGCGGGCTCGGGTGGAAACCCTGAACAAGCTTTCTAAGCAGGGGCGGTCTCCCTCCAGTCGACTCCGGGTCGGAGGTCACAGCAATTATGCGCCCGCAGCCGGCTATCCATCCCTTGATGGTCACACAAAGTTACATTCTGGCACTCTGAAACCAGAATGATAGGTCTACACCAGTCGAGACTCGGGAAAAAGATCTGAAACGAGTCGTCACCTCCGAAATGCGTGCCCCGGGGAGACTGAGACTCCCTTCCCTCCCCATACCACTCTGGAATACACCTCGATGTCCATCCGGGATAGCGAGTCACCTGTATGCCAAAGCTGCAAACCTCAACCCCTGAAAATGCATCATCAAGCCATCAGGTTCCACTCAATCACCCTAGAAGAAAGGGCGTCCGGGCTGCTTTTTCCCACTGGGCGACACTGAGTGACTGGCCTAATCGATGCTGCGGCGCTGCGCGCCGCAGAGTTCGGAGGAATGCGATGGCAGCCGCTCAAGGTGACCATCTATCCAAAGTCTTGCCGGCCCTCTTGCCGCCTACCCATCAACTGGCTCTGTCTTGGGGCTTGTTAAAGCCGAATGAGGCCATCCTGAGGTCGAAGTGGATGCCACCGGACGACTCCGCGCCCCGCCCCAAGCACTATGGTCCCAACCATCCTCTGATATTGGGACAGTTGGTCTCCATGCAGGGAGCGCGAACATTGATCCTCGCATGCCATTCCGGAATACCGGATGCCGATCCGGAGAAACGGATGGGCGTGGCCTGGCTCGGGTGCGGCGGGGGGTTAGGCGGCGATGCCGACGGAGCTGACGTAGGCGTATGCGTTCCAGTCGCTGTCCAGGTCGCTGATGATGTCTTCCCAGATTTCGTCCACCGCGTCTTCGTCTTGGGCGGCATATGCGTCCACCAGGTCGTCCCAGACGTAGCGTACTGTTGGTGTCCGGTCGGAGAGGTTACGGCGATGCTTCGGGTCCATTCCGCTCTGGTCGACTGCATGGATTTCTACTCGGCGACCGGCGCCGTCGTTGTTCAGGTGGCGCTTTAGCCATCCGGAGCGCAGTACGTTTTCGCGGCGGCGGGTCCAGTAGGCATTGTCGATTTTTTTGCGGCTGGCAGCGGACGGTGTGGATCGTCCGCTTTTCCAGTCTCGGAGGGTGCGTGGGCTGACTCCGGCGTCTTTCAGGGCTTGACGGCCGGCGTGGCTGTCAAGGTAGCGCAGACGGGCGTTCACGCCGCGTTTTGTGGTGACGGGCGATTTGATTCCGCTGGTGTAGATGATCCGGTGGATTTCAGCGATGAGTGCTTGACCTCCTTTGACGCCGTTCGCGCCGTACCATTGCCATGTTCCCCATCGGCTCCATAGGTCTGGGGATCCTACCATCATTTACCCCCGAGGGTGTAGGTTTCCTTTTCTTTGACCTGATTCAGGTTGCGGCCTTCTGAGAATACCGCACGCCAGTCGCCGGAGACGTGTAGTTCGTCAGTTCCGGATACGCGCACTACGGTTAGACCGGCATGGTGCGCGCGGAGGGCCTTGCGCCAAAGGTTCGTGAACGCTTTTGAGCGGATGATGTGCATCCAGTCCGGGCGGCGGATCTCGAAGTTGGCGTTCGATTCGCCGACGGTGGAAACGAGCTTTGCGTACATGGCCTTGATGTAGTCCACTGTCATCTGGTCACCGGTGGCGATGGCTTCCTTGCGTACTTCCGCCAGGGCTCGGCGCAGCTTTTCCAGCATTGCTTCCGATGCTCCGGACAGCATTGCTCCGTGGATGGTGGGTAGGTCGGCCAGGCCGTGGCGATGGTTTTCTACGAGTTGCCGGACGAGGGAGTCGGGTACCCAGATTTCTCCTGGCTCTTTTCGGTCTCCGATCGGGTTGGGGAGTGCAGGGTGTTTCCATTCGGGTGGGGTGATGCGGTAGATGCCGCTTTGCTTCGGGTCGTGGCGGTCGGTGTCTACTTCTACCAGCTTGCCGATGGGCAGCCAGCATTTCAGTGCGGAGAGGTAGGCGGCGTTCATGTCGAGCGCGGATACGTGGTACGGCTGGCCGGATTTGACGCGGGTGCGCACTTCTGGGTTTTGCCATTTGGGGCGGCCTTCCCAGATGGCGTCACTGGTTTTTTGGCTTTGTCGCGAGAGCGGTTCGATTCCCTTGACGAACTCGGTGTGTTCGTAGCGGGCGCCGACTCGGCTGGCCTTCACCAGGTTCATCACGTCCGGGATGGCGGTCTTGATCAGGGCGGCGGTGGCGGTGTCCAGGTCTCCGGCCGCGCGTTCCACCTCCTCGAGGACGCGGCGGCGGATCCGGCCGACGAGGTCGGTGCTGGCGTATGAGGCAGAGGGTCGAGCCGGTCGTAGCGGTGTGTCTTGGGCGGTCGTCGGTGCCGGGGGTGGTGGGGCGGGTGCTGTTGCAGCCAGCGGTGCGGCCGGCGTTGGCTCGGTGGTGGCTGGCGTGGGTGGTGCGGTGGGACGGCAGTGGGCGGCGTCCAGGTGTTGGGGGTAGCCGTCCACCTCATCGTTTGCCGGGGCGCCGCAGAGTACGCAGGGCGCGGCGGCTGGTGGTGGGGCGGGGGCGGTGGTTGTTGGGGGGAGGGTGGTTTGGTGGGCATGTGGGGGGGTGGCTGGGGCGGGGTAGGTGGCCCGGTTGGGGGGGAGGCAGGACGCGGCGTGGGTGGGGCCGGCTAGCAGGTCGAGCGCGGTCATGCCGTAGTGCGCGGCCAGGAGGTCTACGTCTTCGAGGGAGTAGTGGCGTACGCCGGCTTGTTTGCGGGAGATCGCTGCTTGCGCTTGTCCGATTCCTGCCGCGACGTCTCCTTGCCGTTCTCCGGTGCGCTGCATGAGGGCGGCGATGGTGAGCCTTAGGAGTTCCTCGGTACTCATCATGGATGCCAATGTAGCATTCTCAATGCCGTTTCGGCATTGAAAATGCCCAGTGGCGTGGGGCGGTCGTGTCGGGATCTGGCTCGCGGGCTGTGGTGTGGGGTGGGCCAGGGGCTCGTCGGTGTCCAGGTCGTTTTCGAAGGGCAGCGCGTTGCGGATGGTGGCGGAGATCCTCGTTGGGCGCGGTGGATGCCGACGTGGGTCGGTTTTGGTGGGGGTTCGCGGCGAAGAGGTCGGTGATCAGGGCGTTGAGGTCTGGGGGGCGCCTAGTCGAGGAGTTGGTGGGAGGTTCGGCGTTTGGCTGCCCGCGTATGTCGCTCGCGGGGAGGCGCCGCCCGTTCGATGCGCACATGTTTTCCCTTATTCGATTATTTTTCGGTTTCTGGCTGAGGGTTGTCAGTGCTGCACCTGATGATGCGCGGCATGAGTCTGACCAGTGAACTCGGTGATCCGAACTCTCCTCTTGTCCGCTTCCTGGCCAGGGAGTTGCCTATGGCCTCGCGGGTCATCGGCAGTCTGCGCGGTCGGTTGCCCCTGCGGCCGCCGACCGTCAGGCCGCGGGCTGCCGTGCCGCCCGACTATCGAAGCCTGGGGCGCGCCATCGATCGTCGACTGCGCGTGGCCTTCGGCTCCCCTGTCGATTCCGTTCTGCACGGGGGAGTGTTTCTCGCCGGTGTCGATGTGGCGGAGGCGGCCTCTGGTGCTGCGGGGTCGGGTCAGGCTATCCACAGCGTCGGGCAGGCTCTGTTGTCCGAGCTCAAGGGCCAGCCGGCGGCCCACGGTGGGGCCTTGACGCGTTCGGGTGAGGACCGGTACCGCCTGCACACGGTCTGCTTCTACCTGGCACGGCAGGGGCAGCTCGTCACCTGGACGATTCCGGAGTTCCTCGGTCTTCTGGGCGCCCGAAGGTCTCTGCCGGAGTTGCGGCAGGCCCTGCGCCGAGAACTGCGCGACCCGGCGGCATCCCCGAACGTCCGGCAGCCGGGCCCTTCGTGCGGAACCCAGGAGAGCCTCTTTTCCGAAGGCGCAGAGGATTGAGTCCACCGCTCTGCTCAGCAGTCGGCGGCTGCGGCTGCACGGGGCGGCGGCCAGGAGCGCCCTGCGGGGTGCGGTGGGCGTACAACGCCCACCACCCTGGCGCGACGCGCCCGGGCAGAGCGCGGGCCGTATCCGCACGGCATACCCGAGCACGATCCCCTGGCTGGTGGCTTCGCCCGTCGAGCCGGCCCGGGGCTGGGGCCCCGGCTGTGCCTGACACCGACACGGAGGGACGATGGTCCCGGGCCCCGTGGCTTCCCGCACCGCCGTGCTCAAGTCCCCACGCCGTCCAGCAACGGGCCCGCTTCCGCTTGCCCCTCCCCTCAGCGGAGGGCTGGGGGTGGAGGCCGCCCTCCGAGGCCGAGAGCTACTGGGACAACCTCTGACCGCTCCCCCACCCCGAGGCTCCGGGCTCGCCGAAGGGCCCGGGGTCTCGAACGTCAGCGGCGAGGCAGGTGGCTACCGGCGACGCGGGAGGGTGACCCGGACCTCCGCCAGGACGGTGCCGGTCGCCGGGTCGCGGTGCACCTCCGGGATCCGCCCGGCGTGCCGCTCCTCCTCCGTGAGCGCGGTGGGCAGGCCGTAGCGCTCCAGGGCGGCCTCGGTGAGCACGAGCAGCGGGTCGGCCGGCCGTCCCGGCCCGGACAGCTTCGGCTGTCCGGGCTTCGCCTCCTTGAGCGTCCAGTCGACCAGCGAGGGCAGCGACTTGGCGGGCACGTCCAGGACCAGGCCGCCGGTGCAGTACGCCAGCACCGTGCCGTCGTCGTCGACGTCCAGGACGGCCAGCGGGCCGTTTCTCGAACCGCGGGTCGCTCTCCCCGGCCGGGGTCGCGGCCGGGGCCGCCTTCCTCGCTCCGGAACGACGCGATGTTGATGGCCTGGTGGTGCTCGCCTGGCGGGGCGCGTGGGACGGATGCGTATCTACGAGATCCGAGGCGGCGGCCTGCGGACGCAATGGGGCCAGCGCCTGCGCGGACTCGGAGGCTTGACCTGCGGACGGAGTCGGTACATCCGCTGGGGCCGGCGCGGTGGCGAAGGCAGCCGGCACCTCCGCGTGCACGGGTGGCGTCGGTGCCGGGGACGGGGCGGCGGGGTAGAGCTCCGCGAGCTTGTCCAGCAGCCGGGCGTAGGCATCGCGTTCTGGCGGGCGGGGCTCGGTCTTGCCGGCCTCCCACCCGCTGACCGTGGCCCGGCGCACCTTCAGCGCGGTGGCCACCTCGTCGATCGTCAGGCCGTGCGCGGCGCGCAGCCACGGGCCGGACGAGCACCTCCCGGTCGCGCGGGTCGCTCACCGTGGCCGGATCGATCCGGGTCCGGCTCCGCCCCCCGACCGCGGCGCCGCGGCGCCGCGGGTGCAGCACCTCACGCTCCACCACCTCCAGCGCTCAGCCGGTAGGCGCGCTCGGTCGGCGTCGTCGTACCGACGCTGTAGAGGCGGTAGCCCTCGTACAGGATCACCATCCCTTCGGCGGCGAGCTGCTGAAGCGCAGAGCGGACCACGTCCGTCGGCAACCGCAGATCCCCGGCGATGTCGGCCAGCGCGGGCAGGTTGGTGCCCGGCTCGGTGCAGGAGAGCCTCACCCAGCGGCGCACCGCCTGGACGTCGTCGTCACCCGCCACCGCGTTGCCCACCCTCATCATGCCCGCGCCCCTGTCCTCCGGCGGTCAGTTGTCGGGGGCCAGCCTGGTGGGCGGCGTAGGGCGGGCACCAGGAACGTGCATGTGTGACGGGAGCCGTCCCGCGTCCGCTTCTGCTGCTTCCCTTCACTCTCTTTGACGTGTCCTTGTCGCAGAGGCCTCGCATCCGCACAATGTGCATGACAATCCGTCAATGAGGGGACCCCCCATGAACAAGCCTCTCCTTGCCGCGCTCGCGATCCTGGCCACCGCCGGGACGGGCCTGGCACCCGCGGTCGCGGCACCCACGGCGACCGCACCCACCGCGACCGCCCCCGCTCCCGCCGTGCGGGCCGTCACCTTCGCCGGCACCGTCTCGCTCAGCAACTGCTCCGGCTCCGTCGTCCGCCTCCCCGCCTCCGAGGACGACGACCCGGCGCTGGTGATGTCCAACGGCCACTGCCTGGAGACCGGCTTCCCGGCGGCCGGACAGGTCATCGTCGACCGCTCCTCCAGCCGCACCTTCGGCCTGCTCAACTCCGCCGGCACCAAGGTCGGCACCCTGCGCGCCAACAAGATCGCCTACGCCACGATGACCGACACGGACGTCTCGCTCTACCAGCTCACGACGACCTACGGCCAGATCCGGAGCACCTACGGGATCAACGCGCTCACCCTCAACACCACCCACCCCGCAGCCGGCACCGCGATCACCGTCGTCTCCGGCTACTGGAAGCGCACCTACGCCTGCAACGTGGACGGCTTCGCCTACCGGCTGAAGGAGGGCCAGTGGACCTGGAAGGACTCGGTCCGCTACACCTCCGCCTGCCAGACCATCGGCGGCACCTCCGGCTCGCCGGTCCTGGACACCGCGACCGGACGGGTCATCGCCGTCAACAACACCGGCAACGAGGACGGCGCCCGCTGCACCGACAACAACCCCTGCGAAGTCGACCAGAACGGCACCGTCACCGTCCGCAAGGGCATCAACTACGCCCAGGAGACCTACCAGATCCCGGCCTGCTTCGGCCTCGACAGCAAGCTGGACCTAAGCAAGCCGGGCTGCGCGCTGCCCAAGCCCTAGCCAGACCCAGAGCCAGGGCCTGCGTCAACGCGGGGTGCACCGCACCGAGCGCCCCGCGAGGACTTCCGTGCGCCACCCGTCCTCGATGACGAACCGCCCGTCCACCAGGACGTGCCGGATGCCGGTAGGCAGGCGGCGCGAGGCGGACCCCGGCCGTTGCGATGCCAGGTCCGGGCCGTTGTCACGGGTGTACGCGCGCCAGGTGGCTGTCGATGCGGTCATTGTGAGGATCCCCTCCTACAGGGTGCGCAGGGTGCGGACCAGGGCCTGGGCGCGCTCGCGCAGCGGAAGGTCCTGCTTGTGCCAGGTGGCGGCCAGCTAGTTGAGGAGTTCGGCCGTGGCGCGCTCGGCGTCGCTCGGGTCGCTGGCGAGGAGCCAGTCGGCGGCCAGGGCGATGTCGAAGGCCAGGGTGGACAGGTCTTCCAGGGCGAGGGCGTTGCCCCGCTCGATGTCCAGGATCAGAAGGTGGCGCACCTCGTTGCGGGACTGGATGGTGATGGTCCTCGGGGGAGTCCGCGTCGGCGGTGACGAAGCCCAGGGTGCCTGTCAGGTAGTAGCCGGTGATCCGGCGGTTGCCCGCCGTCGTCGTGGCCGTGGCGTGGAAGTACGACGCGGGAATGGCGTACCGGCGGCCGTCGAGGTCGCTGACATCGACCATCCGAGCACCGGGTGCATAGGAGCGCACGATCACGGACTCGGGGTACTGGGAAGTCGATCCGCCCCGGCATGTCGTGTACGTCTGGCGGGCTTCTATGCGGTGCACGCTTCCCCTTCACATAGGCGGCTGGCCTACCGACTCCAGCGTTCCAGGACCCGGTGCCGATGCGGATGGTGGACCAGCGGGGCGGCGGACGGGGTGGGCGGGCGCCGCCTTAGTGGACGATGCGCACGGCGGTGACGGTCATGACGCGGGGGCCGGAGATGTAGTAGACGGCGGTGGCGGGGCCGGCGACGGCCTGGCGGTGGTCGCCGGCCTCGGTACTGGTGGGCTCGCGTATTCAACTGTCGCCGGTTCCTCTGGGGTCCGTCCTGCCGATCACCCTCTGTGGCCGTATTAGGCCGTGTTGAAATGTCGATCAACACAGGTCTTGATCGACATTTCGAGCGTCGCATAGCGTCAGGAAGGTGGAAACAACGCACCGGCCCGCCGCCCGGGTCATCTGCCTGGACTCTGCCCACCGCCTGCTTCTTCTGCGCTGGCGGGATCCGTTCGACGGGACGTGGCTCTGGGAACCTCCCGGTGGCGGCATCGAGCCCGGCGAGACGCCGCTGGTGACGGCACGACGTGAACTGGCCGAGGAAACCGGACTCGACCCGGCTGCCGTCCTTGACCGGTCGGTGCTCGTCGACCGTGATGTGCGGTGGAACGGTAAGCGGCACATCGGGACGGAGTATTTCTTCGTGGCTCAGTTTGCCGACGAGCAACCAGCCCTGGTGCGTACCGGCCTGCTCCCCGACGAGCAGGCCAACCTGGAGACGCATGCCTGGATCGCATGGCCGGATCTGGACTCGCTGCCGGACCCGGTTGAGCCGCCGCAGTTGCTGACCGTGCTTGGCGCCCTCGTGCCAGACGGCCCGTGGTGTGATCGTGTGTGAGGTGCGGTCACCTCCTTTTTCAACTGTCGTCGGCTCTCCGAGGAACCCAGCCCACTGGTGACCCTGCGTGATCCCCTGGGGCGTATCGGCTCCATGTTCCGCCGGTCTCGTTGCGGAGCCGGGTAGTGGTCTTGTCGTGGTAGCCGAGCGCGTCGGCGACGACAGGTGCGGGCAGTTCGAGGAGTTGCTGGCGGATGGCGGCGCCGCGGGCGGCGGCGATCGGGATTCCGACCTTGTTCAGGAGCGCGGACAGGTGGTTAGGGCCGAGCGGCTGGCCGGTCCGGCGGCCGGGGAAGAGCCAGCGGGACGCCGGGTTGGTCGCGGTGTTCATGTTGCCGCGGTTCGTGATGTGCTCCAGCAGCAGGGCGGCGACCGGCGCCGGGACGGGCGAGGGCGGCTCACCGAGTCGTAGCAGCACGGCGTCGCCGTTGCGGATGACGTCGTCAAGGGTGAGCCGGACGACGCGGCTCAGCGGTTGTGCGTAGAGGAGAACGATGACTCCGGCGACACGGAGTCGCATCGGTATCTCCGTGTCGGTCAGAAGTCTGCCCAGGGAGGCGAGTCGTTCGTCTTCGCTCAGTGCGGGCCGGCGGGAGATCTTCATTGCGGGGATGGCCAGGGAACGTCGGCAGTGACGGCCCTGCATGGCCCAGTTGAGGAAGCCTCTCAGCCGGGTGCGGGCGTGCTCGGCGTTCTCGGCGAACCAGGCGTCGATGTCGACCTGGCCGCACGACGCGAGGGTGGTGTTCCGCTCGCCGAGCCATCGCAGGAAGGCGGTCGCGTACTTGATCTGTTCGCTGGCGAAGCGGCGGATACTGGGTGTGATGTGGCTCCGCTCGGCTCGGGCCCGTAGTCCGGGGAGGACGTGCCAGGTCGCGAAGAGCTTGATCGTCTTGGTGTGCTCGGGTTCGGCGATGTCGGCGAGATGGCCGGGGAGCCAGCGCTGGAAAGAACAGATGTGCTTGTCGACCGCGGGCAGGACTCCGCAGGCCATGAGGAGTTCTTCCAGGTGGGAGGCTGCCCGCCAGGGCTGGAGTTCGTGGAAGGCATCGTGGGTCAGCGGGATCTCGCCCAGGCCGAGCCGGCGAAGCAGCTGCGAGGCGTTTCCCAGCTGCCCGCGGCGCATGTCCAGCCAGGCCAGTCCGCTTCCGGGCTTGTCCATCGTCGCCAGCAGGTCCAGCAGCGGGACCAGCGGGGGACGGACGCGGCCCGTGCCGTCGTCGAGGAGCGCGGTGAGGCGGTCGGTGAGCGTGCAGCGTTCGCAGAGCCGACCGCGCAGGAGCTTGCCCTCGAAGCCGCAGCGTGAGCAGTCGAAGGTCTGGGAGAAGCCGGCGCAGGTGGTGCAGATCGCGGCCCCGTCACCAGGACGGAGCCCAGGAAGGGCCCGGTCCTCGCCGCATCCCGGGCAGATCCCCCGTGTCCGGACAGCTCGGTCCGAACAGGTCCGGCATACGTATCCGTCCGGCCAGCTGCCGGCCTTGTGCCTGCGGAGACCGCATCGGCAGCAATCGGCCATGAACCAGCGCTCGTACTGATCGTCGGTGGCGTAGGGGCGGGTCATGCGTCGGGCAGGATGCGGGCCGCGCGGGGGCGGAGCTTCGCGACGTTCGAAGGCGGAGTGGGAAGGTCGCCGGTGGCGGTCTTGCGGACGCCGGCGTTCTCGGCGGTGGTGGCCACCAGGTCGGCCGGGGTGCAGGACAGGATGTCGCAGAGCGCGGCCATGACCTGCAACGACAGGCGTTCAGGGGTGCCGGAGACCAGACGGTGCACCTGGGAGGCGGAGAGGTCGATGCCGCGTTCGCGAAGCAGTGGCACCAGTTCGGTGGCCGTGAAGATCTGGCGCTGGGCCATGACCTCGCGCAGTCGCCATGTGTAGCCGACCTTGCGTTTCATGCTTGCCTCCCGGTCTGGGTCTGGAGGGCGGCGGCGATGGTGGAGTCCAGATGCCGCCGCAGGGTGCGGGTACGGAAGTCAGAGGACACGCAGGTGTAGAGCGAGGTGGTGCTGGCGTGTTCGTGGCCGACCTGCTCCTGGACGAAGCGCGGGTCCAAGCCGTCCTCGATCAGGTGGGTGACGTAGGACCTGCGGAAGGAGTGAAAGTCGAGCCCGTCGTCCAGGCCGAGGGCCTTGCGGTAGGCGATGAAGCGGGAGTTGAGGCGCTGGCAGCCGATGCGCAGGCCCCGCTCGGAGGGCCAGGCCGCCGGGTTGTTGTCGGTGCCGAACAGAGGGCGGACCTCGGTGAACCACTCGTCCAGGACGTCCGGGGTCCAGTCAAAGACGGTCAGAACCCCGCGCCGTTTGGGCGGCGAGCCCTTCTTGGCCTTGCCGAACCGGACCTGGCAGCGGCCGTACGCGCCAAACTCGCCGCCGTGCGGGTTGCGGCCGAAGTCGGCGGCGTCGAGCATCCGAGTCTCGTTGCGCCGCGTCCCGAAGGCATAGGCGGTCTTGAACAGCGTCGCGTCGCGGAAGGCGGGCAGCCAGCCCTTGCGGCCGAAGGCCCGGATGCGGGCGACCTCGTCGTCGCAGTGCGCGAAGAAGGCGTGCAGCTCGGCCTTGGTGAACGCACGCTTCTTGGCGTCCGCCTCGTTGTCCTGGACGTGCACCGCGGTGTTCCACTCGTGCACCACCTGAACCGGGTGGGTCCCGAACCGCTCCTCACAGGTGGCCGTCCACTCATAGAGCGGATCGGTGATGAAGTGGCAGAACGCCCGCACGGCCTCCGAGTATGAGCGGATCGTGGAGCGCTTCAGGTCCCGCAGTGAACGCAGGTCCCCGAGCCATTCGTCGACCATCGCCGGCGTCCAGAGCCAGGGATAGGTGTTCACGTAGGCCGCGAACGCCTTGACCGTGTTCTCCCGGCCCTCGACTGTCGTTCGGGCCAGGTTCCGGGCGAGCTGCTGGTTGGCGAACCCAGTCAGCATCGCCGTGAAGACCTGTTCCTCGGGCCGCAGCAAGGCGACCCCGTCGACCAGGTGCAGCCCGGCCGCCCCCGGTATCGACCCGTTGAACCCCACCGATTCACCACCCTCCGTGACTCGCATTAGATGCGAGAAAACCGCATCCTATGCGAGCCGCCGACGGAGTCCCAGGTCAGCCCCCTACATAGACCGCGATGAGGTCCGAGACACGGGTATCGTCACTGCCCGAGACCACGCTCAAGTCCGCAGGTCCGCAGCACGATTCCCCTTGCTTCTCCAGGAGATTCGCCGACTGTCGCGAGTTCGCATCCGATGCAATTGGCGGCGGTTGGAACATCGGTACAGCGGTTGGCGCTGAGAACGATCATGGTCAGGCCGTGAGCGCGCTGACCCGGTTCTCGTACTCGCGGCGAGCCTTGCGCTGGGCCGGGACGGCGGGGACGCTCTGGCCGCCGTCGAGCGGCTGGCTGCGGGCGGGGAGCTGGCGGTGCACCGCGAGGACGGCGGTCACGCGCAGGGTGTAGCCCTGGCCGCGCCGTACGGCCACCCCTTGGTCGAGCGCGGCCCGCTCGGCGGTCTCCAGCTCGGTGGTGCGGAGGTAGTCGGCGACCTTGCCCGGCATGTCGAGCGTGACCGGCAGCTCCGGGGCGGGAGCGTCCTCCTCGATGGCCGTGTGCTCGGGCAGGAGGTCGGCGATGGCCGTCCGGATCGCACCGCGGCTGACCCGGTGGTCGCGGGCGAGGGCGGCGATGGAGCGGCCTTCCAGATACGCGGTGCGCACGTTGGCGGCCGTCGCGGCCGCGACGGCGGGGCGGCGCCCGCCCTTCGCACCCTTGGCCTCGGCAGCGCGCAGCCCGTCGTAGGTCAGGTCAGCCGCCCCGCCGACGCGCTCGCCGCGAAGCGCTCCACCGAGGCCGCCTTCTCCGGTCTCTTCGTCGGCCTCGCCGCCGTCGCCCTGCTGGTCGGCGGCATCGGCGTCGCCAACACGATGGTGATATCCGTCCTCGAACGCCGACGGGAGATCGGCCTGCGCCGCGCCCTCGGCGCCTCCCGGGGGCAGATCCGCAGCCAGTTCCTCACCGAGTCGATCGTCCTGTCCGGCCTCGGCGGTCTCGCCGGACTGCTCCTCGGCGTGCTGGCCACCGTCGGCTACGCCCTCCACCGCTCATGGCCGGTGGTCGTCCCCCCGGGCTCGGTGGCGACCGCCCTCGGCGGCAGCCGTGATGAAGGCGGCCAGGACAAGGGCGAGTCTCCCGACGAGAGGGACGACTTTCCCGACGAGAGCGTTCATGGTGGTCTGGTCTCCTTTGGACGCCGCTGGCGAAGCTGATCCTGCCGTTGCCCTTCACCGTGGTGTGAACGCAGGGGTACAGGTTGCCGTAGCAGCCGTACCTGGCCACGCACAGCTCGGCCTTGCGCTTCGTCTGAGACGTCGCCGGGCTGGTGCCCAGGACTGTCTTGGAGTCGACGATGCGCCGGTCGCCGACGTGGACGGCGGATTGGGCGTTGGGGATGTCGTCGTCCCGCAAGCGCCAGGCGCGGACCGTGCCGCTGCCGTAGGGGAACTCGGCCCAGGTGTGGTACTTGAAGATCGTGGATCCGAGCAGGCTGCGGTGGGTGTGAGTGACGTGAGACCTCTTCCCCCTGCCTCCGGTGAGGCGCGGGGCGCTCGTCGCGGGCTCCCGCAGGCGGGTAGCGTCTGCCCACCCGGTGGGGCCGGCCAGTGAGGTGGCCGTAGGGAGTGACCTCGGCCAGTTCGGCGCCCTTGACGAGCTGCACCGTTGATCGGCGGGACGCCCTGCCCATCGGCATCGAAGGCGGCTTCCTTCATCGTCGCCTCCGCCGACCTGGTCGGGTCGGCCACGCCGGCAGCAACCTCCGAATTCGATGACAGCAGCCACATATCGCTCCGCGTCCAGGACCCGTTGGCCACCCCCCTGCGGACCCGCCGCCGCCACCGCCGGGTCGGTAGGGGGTGGACTTGATGGAGTCGGGGTGGGGTCGGGGCGGGGGCGGGGTGGTGCGTGCGAGTCTCGCTGCGATCGTGCGGCGGTGTTTGTCTGCGTGGTCGATGGCTAGAGCACACCCCGCGCTCCTGTGGTGACCCACCGACGGAAGGCAGCCGCATGCGGACGTTCGTGCACACTTCCCACCCCTCGCGGGTGGTGTTCGGTTCCGGCCGTATCGGGCAGCTCGCCGAGGAGGTCAGGCGGCTGGGCGGCGGGCGGGTGCTGCTGCTGTCGGGGCCCTCGCAGGCGAAGGCGGCCGCCCGGGTGCGTGATGTGCTGGGTGGTTTGGTGGTGGCGCAGTTCGACGGTGCCGCCATGCACACCCCGGTGGAGGTCACCGAGCAGGCCCTTGCCGTGGTGCGCCAGGCGGGGGCCGACTGCCTGGTGTCGGTCGGCGGCGGGTCGAGTACGGGTCTGTCGAAGGCGCTGGCCGTGCGCACGGGCCTGCCGCAGGTGGTGGTGCCGACCACCTACGCCGGCTCGGAAGTGACCCCGGTCCTCGGCGAGACGCAGGGCGGGCGCAAGACGACGCGTTCCTCGGCCGCGGTCCTGCCCGAAACGGTGCTGTACGACGCGGACTTCACCGTGTCGATGCCGCTGGCGCTGTCCGTTGCCAGCGCGGTCAACGCCCTGGCTCATGCGGTGGAGGCGCTGTATGCGGCGGACGCCAACCCGGTGACGGACCGGCAGGCGCTGCAGGCGGTGGCGCTGATCGGGCGGGCGCTGCCGCCTCTGGCCGACGATCCGGCCGACCGGGAGGCCCGCAGCGACCTGCTGGAGGCCGCCTGGCTGGCCGGAACCTGCCTGGCGACGGTGGGCATGGGGCTGCACCACAAGCTGTGCCACACGCTGGGCGGCGCCTTCGGGCTGCCGCACGCGCAGACCCACACGGTGATACTGCCGCACGTGATGGCCTACACCGCCGCCGCGCCTGAGGGAGCGAAGGCGATGGAACGTATCGCCTCGGCACTGGGCGTGCCGGACGCCGCGAGCGGGGTGCATGACCTGATCGCCTCGCTGGGCGGGCCGCTGTCGCTGCGCGAGTTGGGCATGGCCGAGGAGGACCTGGCCCGCGCCGCCGCACTCGCCACCACCACCCCGTATCCCCATCCGCGCCCGGTCAGCGCCGATTCCCTGGCGGGGCTGCTGGCCGACGCCTGGCACGGACGGCGCCCCACCGGGCCGGACACCACCGGGCAGCGCCCCACCGGGCAGCGCCCCACCGGGCGGCCGGGCACCACCGCATCGCAGCTGGCCGCCTTGCGCGGGCAGGTGGTCGACAGCTTCGCCGCCGCACCCGACACCCGCGCCCGCGAACTACTCGGCGGCCTGGTCCGCCACCTGCACGACTACGTCGCCGAACACCAACTCACCCACGCCGAATGGGGCCAGGCGATCGACTTCCTCACCCTGACCGGACAGACCTGCGACACCCAGCGCCAGGAGTTCGTGCTGCTCTCCGACACCCTGGGCATCTCCAGCGCCGTGGACATCCTCACCGGCGCACGCACCCCCGACACCACCCCCAGCGCCGTCCTCGGACCGTTCTACACCGAGGGGCCGCCCGAGACCGCGCACGGCCAGGACATCTCCGGCGGCCTGCCCGGCACCCCCCTGTGGGTGGAAGCGACGATCACCGACACCACGGGCCAGCCGGTACCCGGCGCGATCGTCGACGTCTGGCAGTCCAACGAAGACGGCTTCTACGACGTCCAACTGCCCGACCTGGAAGGCCCCGTCCTGCGCGGCCGGCTACGCACCTCACCCGACGGGCGGCTGGCCTTCTGGTCGATCCTGCCCTCCGCCTACCCCATACCCGGTGACGGCCCCGTCGGGCAGCTCCTCACCTCCACCGGCCGCCACCTGTACCGCGCCCCGCACCTGCACTTCATGATCACCGCCCCCGGCCACCACCGCCTGATCACCCAGCTGTTCGTCGCCGGCGGCGAACACCTCGACAGCGACACGGTCTTCGGCGTCAAAGACGCACTCATCGTCGACTTCACCCCCACCCAAGGCCCCGGCCCCGACGGCCGGGTCCTGACCGGGCCGTGGCGCCGGCTGGAACACACCTTCCGCATCGCCACCACCACCCCCACCACCGCCACCGCCACCGCCACCCGCTGACCGAGGAGTCCTGTCGTGAGCCGCACCCACGCCCCCTCCCCCGGCACCTCCCCGACCGATGCACCACCCCCCGACGCGGCCTCCGCGCAGACGCCGTCGCACCGCACAAGCCCCGGTGACGGGTTCGACACCGACGTCCTCATCGTCGGCAGCGGCCCCGCCGGCGGCACCGCCGCCCTGCTCCTGGCCACCTACGGCATCCACACCCTGCAGGTCACCAAACACGGCTGGCTCGCCAACACCCCCCGCGCCCACATCACCAACCAGCGCACCATGGAAGTCCTGCGCGACCTCGGCGTCGAAGACCAGGCACTCCAACACGGCAGCCCCTCACACCTGATGGGCGACACCGTGCTGTGCACCGCCCTGGCCGGCCAGGAGATCGGCCGCATCCGCAGCTGGGGCACCGGCCCCGCCTCCTTGAGCGAATACGCCACCGCCAGCCCCTGCCAGATGATCGACCTGCCCCAGACCTACCTGGAGCCCATCCTCACCACCACCGCCGCAGCCCGCGGCGCGAAAATCCGCTTCGACACCGAGTTCCTCCACCTCACCCAAGACCAGCACAGTGTCACCGCCCACCTGCGCGACCGCGTCCGCGGCGACACCTTCACCGTACGGGCCCGCTACCTCATCGGCGCCGACGGCTCACGCAGCACCATCGCCCAGCAGATCGGCCTGCCCATCGACGGCCGCATGAGCAAAGCCGGCAGCATGAACATCGTCTTCACCGCCGACCTCACCCGCTACTGCGCCCACCGCCCCAGCGTCCTGTACTGGGTCCTACGCCCCGGAGCAGCCACCGGCGGCATCGGCATGGGACTGATCCGCATGGTCAGACCCTGGAACCAGTGGCTGCTGGTCTGGGGCTACGACATCGACCAGCCACCACCCGCCCTCGACACCGAGCAGGCACGCGCCCTCGTCCGCGACCTGATCGGCGATGCGGACCTGCCCGTGGAGATCACCTCCACCTCGCTGTGGACCGTCAACCACGCCTACGCCACCACCTACAGCGCCGGACGGGTGCACTGCGCAGGCGACGCCGTCCACCGCCACCCGCCCTCCAACGGCCTGGGCTCCAACACGGCCGTCCAAGACGCCTACAACCTCGCCTGGAAACTCGCCATGGTCATCCACGGCCACGCCGGACCCGCCCTCCTGGACACCTACAGCACCGAACGCGCCCCCATCGGGCGGCAGATCGTGGAACGCGCCAACCTCAGCCGCGACCAATTCACCCCGATCTTCGACACCCTCGGCATCGGCGCCGACAGCGACACCCACGCCATCACCCACGCCCTCACCGCCCTACAAGCCGCCACCGACACAGGCGCCAAACAACGCCAACAACTCAACGAAGCCATCACACTCAAAAACTACGAATTCAACGCCCACGGGGTAGAAATGAACCAACACTACACCACCGGCGCAACCCTCCCCGACCAACAGCACCTCTCGGAAAAGCGAGAAAGACACGACGAGGAGCCAGGGGGCTGGGGCGGAGGTGTGGAACGTCTGCCCGCCTCGCCGGAGAGCAGGAACAAACCCCAGGACCGGGGCGGAGATGTCGAGTATCTGCGCGTCTCGCCGGAGGGCGGGAACGAGGGCCGTCTGCCCGCCGCGCCAGGGACCGCGGACAGGCTCGAAGACTGGGGCGGGGATATGGAGTTGACGGCCCGGGCGACCACCCGGCCCGGAGCGAAACTACCCCACGCCTGGCTCGTCGACAGCACCGGACGGCGCCTATCCACCCTCGACACCATCGGCAAAGGCGTATTCACCGTCCTGACCGGACTGTCCGGCGGGATCTGGGAGACAGCAACCACAGCATGCCGCACAGAACTCGGCATACCACTACGGTTCACACAAATCGGCAGCGACAACCTACGGGATGCCTACGGGGAATGGAACCGGATACGGGAAATCGCCGAAGACGGCGTCCTCCTCATCCGCCCCGACGGCCACATCGCCTGGCGCCAACCCACCGCACCACACAACACCACCACCGCCCACCACCAACTCCAAACAGCCCTCAACCACACCCTCAAACGATAAACACCACCGGCCCACCGGCCCACACCAGACAAAACGGCACACCGGAAGCCCTCACCCAGGCACTGACTGAACCCACGCCCCACGCACGGGCGCAAGAGCACCGACCGGGCCGGCCGGGGCGGCGGGGGACGGGGTGGGGCTGCGGGTGAGGCCGGTGAGGCTGACGGTGTAGTCGTCGTGGCGGGGCCGGTAGGCCAGGCAGTAGCGGGTCGGGTACCAGCCGGCCGTGCGCCAGACGCGCGGCTGGGGTACCGGGGCGCAGGCCTGGTGGCGGGCGGCGGTGCGCAGGCCCTCCAGGGAGTCCTTGGTCAGCATGGGCTCGATGAAGATGATCTCGCCGTCGTAGGCGCCGTAGATGAGGGTGTGCCCGGTGAGCGGCCCGGTGTCGGGGGGCCGGCTGTCGAGGTGTTCGCCCATCGCCCCTTCGGAGGTCTCCGGGGTGGAGGCGGGGTAGCCGGCCGGGAGGTGGGCGGCGGGCACCGGACGGGAAGCGGCCTTCAGTTGGGCGCAGTCGATCAGCAGGGCGCAGGACCCGAGCCGGATGGCGTCGCGCTCGCGCCGCGGAATCAGGTAGAAGTGCGCGTCGAAGTGGGCGACGTCGTAGCGGCCGTGCGGGCTGTGGCCGTGCGGGTTCCAGTTGAGCAGGGCCCAGTCGAAGGGCAGGACGGACCCGGCCGTCCCGGCACGGGGCAGGGCGAGTTCGCGGCCGTGGCCGCCGACGCACTCGCGCATCGGATCGGTGCGGCCGTCGCGGTCGGCGTCGTGGCAGTGGCCGCCGTCGGTGGGATGGGTCGGCAGCGACTCCAGAGCGGAGCGGGTCAGGGCTATGCCGAGGGCCTGGGGCTTGGAGCCGCGGTGCTCGGTATAGACGCGGACCCGGCCCTTGCCCAGCGGGGCGGCGGGGCCGTAGCGGACACAGGTGGTGGAGGCGGCGGTGGCGCTCGGGCGGCAGGCCGCCGCCTGGCCGGGGCGGGCCGTGGCGGTGGGGCCGGCGGCGGCCGCGGGCAGGAGGACGGCCAGGACGGCAGCGGCGGTCAGGGCGAGGGGACGGGTGAGGCGCATGGCGTGGCCGTTCGTCGGGGGACGTCCCAGGAAGGGCGGGCATTGAGTCCCGCGGCGTCCACTCCGGTGACCCGCCGGGTGCAGGACCTCATATCGGCCAGTCTGTACGGCGAGAGGACTTCCGCGATCTGCGTGAAGCCGTTCGGAGCAAGGGCCTCCACCTCGCGCAGCAGCGGGTCGGGCTCCAGGCGGCGGTGGGCCGCGAGCAGCTCGGCCGTCTGGGGGCGGCGCAGCCCGTCGTACCGGGCCAGCGCCTCGTCGATCGAGTGGTGGGCGAGCTGGTAGGCGAGCACGCGGGCGTCCACGATCGCCTGCGAGGCACCGTTGGAGCCGGTGGGATACATCGGGTGCGCGGCGTCGCCGAGGAGGACCGCCCGGCCGTCGACCCAGGTGGGGAGGGGGTCGCGGTCGATCATCGGATAGCGCAGGACACGGGGCGTACGGGCGATCATGCCGTGCAGGTCGATGTGCTCGTTGCGCCAGCCGTGAAGGTGCTCCAGAGCGCCGGCGGGGTCGGTCGCGGTGTCCCAATGGGCGGCCGGACGCACGGCGTGGTCGTCATGGGCCTCGACGACCCAGTTGAGGACGCAGTGGCCGGAGCTGTCGACCGGGGTGATCGGGTAGACCACGGTCTTCACATTGCTGTTGCAGCCGATGATCAGCATGGTGCGGCCATCCAGGAAGGGCCGGCCGCGGCTCAGCCCCCGCCACATGCCGATGCCGTTGGCCAGCGGCGGCCCCTCACCGGGGTACATCACCGCCCGCGCGGTGGAGTTGACGCCGTCGGCGGCGATCAGCAGGTCGGCCTCAAGGGGGGCGCGTCCGTGGGTGCCGTACACCCGGATCCCAGGACCGTGCGGACCTTCGGTGTGCTCATACCCGTCCATCCGCCAA
>NZ_JBEYXH010000063.1:0-21146 GCF_040644755.1 Streptomyces sp. NPDC046887 | reverse complement strand
CTCGACGCCGAAGGCGGCACCTGGAACAACGGCACCCGCACCCACCTCTGGACCTGCCACACCGGCCCCAACCAGAAATGGACCCTGCCCTAGCGAATAGCGCTTGGCCCATGGCGGCGCGCTCCCGGGGGGGGCGCGCCGCCATGGCGTCCCGGAGCCCCGAACGGAGCAGCGTCCGCCCCCGCGCGGCGGCGGCCGAGGCCGTACCGGGGAAGAATTTGCCCACCAGGAAGCATCGGGCGGCGAAGGCTGGTGAGACGTACGGGTATGGGAGTCGACTTCGAACGCAACGAGGACACCCGGAGCGCGGAGCTGCTGATCGGCACCCGGCCCCGGGCTCAGGTCGAGGGCGCGTACCGGCGGCTGGAGCACGAGGTGGCCACGCCGGGGCTGCGTACGGCGTTCTCCGTCGGCGCCCTGGACGCCTACGGATGGGCGCTGGGCCAGGCGGAGCGGGCACCGGTGACCGGCGCGGCCGTCGACGGTCTCGGCGGGGTCCCGTCCAGTTACGTGCTCACGGCCGAGCTGGACGCGGCCGTGGTGCAGCTGGGCGACCCCACCGAGGAGGCCGAGCGCGCCGCCCATGTCCGCGGTGTGCACGACGCGCTGGCCTGGGTCTGCGGCCTGGTGGACGACCGGCCGTAGCCGCTCCCCCGTGGGACGGGGGCGCGGCTCACCTCCGGCCGCCGGTCATATCCCCGGGCCGGGGTATCCGCCGGGGAAGCCCGGTGTTCGTCCCACCGGGCCGAACTCCATCGCCCGGGTCAGCCTGCGCAGCGTCTCCTCGGCGGTGCGCCGCACATCGCCGGGCACATCACCGCGCTCCGCGATCAGTCGGTCATAGATCGGCGCGTCGCCTCGCACAGCGGATTCCATGTCCCATCACCCTTCCGGGGCTCGGTTGATCGCACGCGGATCGCACACGTCGTTCGCTTGACCCCGCCGGCACTCCCGGCAGCGGTGGACGAGTGTACGGGGCCGGGCGCGGGCCGCCACCGGCAGCCCGGTCGGCCCGCGCCCCCTCGATGGCCCGTACCAGCTCACGTGCGCGGACCTGACAAGGCAGACTGGCCCCGTGCAGGCAGCGGATACCGGACACGGCGGGCCGGAAGGGGACGAGGACGAGCGGCGGTCCCGGCCGGGGGTGGTGCTGGCGGTGGCGGTGGCCGTCCCGATGGTGGGGACGGCCGGAGTATGGGCCCGCCCGATGGCGCGGCTGATGTCGGCGGTCGGCGGCCCGCTGGCGCTCGCGATGCTCTGCCTGGTGCTCTTCGGCGCCTTTGTGCTCTGCGCCCTGACCGCGCTGTGGGCGGTCGACCGGATCTCCCGTGCCCTGCGCCGCCGCCCGCGGCGGAACCAGGGCGGCCCCTGAACGCTCGACGGGGGATGCCCGTGTCGGGGGGCGGTCGAGGTCGTTGCACTTCGCGCCGGGAGTGTCACGGCTCCCGGCCCCAGTGACGTCGACCGGGCCGCAGGGCCCGACAAGGAGTATGAGATGACTGCGCGTTCCCGTCTGCGGATGGCCGCCGTGTGCGCCGGGGCCGTCGGTGCCGGAGTGGTGGCCGCCGCCTCCCCCGCCATGGCCGCCGGCGACGGTGCCCCGCCGACCACCGTGGGCGCCCCGGTCTCCACCGACCTCAACAGCACCGGGCTGCTGGGCGGGCAGTCCTCGCAGGGGCAGAAGCCCGGCCAGGCCTCTCCGCTGCCGGTGGGCGGGGCGCTGCTGGGCAGCGCCCTGCTGGGCGGGCTGCCCGCGCTGCCCCTGTCGGCCGGCTGAGAGGCCGGGCCGGGGTCAGAGCGCGGCGGCCATCCGGTGGACCGCCTCGGTGAGCAGCTCCGGGGAGGTGGCCAGATTGAGCCGGGCGTGCCCGGCGCCCCCGGTGCCGAACTCCGGTCCGGAGCTGAGCGCCACCCGGCCGCGGTCCAGGAAGACCGCGGCCGGGTCGTCGCCCAGGCCCAGGGCCCGGCAGTCCAGCCAGGCCAGATAGGTGCCCTCGGCGGGGCGGTAGCGGACCTCGGGCAGCCGCTCGGCGAGCAGACGGCCCAGCAGCAGCCGGTTGCGGTCCAGCCCGCCGCGTACCGCGTCCAGCCAGGCCCCGCCCTCCCGGAAGGCCGCGGTGTGGGCGAGCACTCCGAGGTGGCTGACCCCGTGGCCCACCTCCTCCGGGACCGCGGCCAGCTCGTGCCCGGCCTCCGGGCCGGCGACGGCGAGGGCGGCCTTCGCCCCGGCCAGGTTCCACGCCTTGGACGCCGACATCAGGCTGAAGCCCGTACCGGCGCCGGGGACGGAGAGATACGGCGTGAAGCGGACGCCCCGGGCGGTGAGCGGGGCGTGGATCTCGTCGGCGATCACCCGTACGCCGTACCGGTCGGCGAGGGCGGCGACGGCGGTCAGCTCCTCGGCGGTGTGCACGGTCCCGGTCGGGTTGTGCGGGCTGCACAGCAGCAGCGCCGCCCGCCCGCCGCCGGCCGTCACCTCCCGGAAGACCTCGGCCAGCCGCTCGGGATCGAGCCGCCATCCGGTGCCGAGGGGCGCCTCCACCACCCGCCGGCCCAGATGGGTGGCGAACGCGTAGAACGGCCGGTACACCGGGGAGTTGACCACCACGGCGTCGCCGGGCCCGGTGACCCGCTTCAGTAGCTCGACGGCACCGAGCATCACATCCGGGACCAGCAGGGTGCGTTCCACGGCCAGGTCGAAGCCCCAGCGCTCCTGGGCGAAGGCCGCCAGCGCCTCGGCGTACCCGGTGCCGTACGCGTAGCCGGTGTCGCCGGCCGCGACCGCCTCGGTCAGGGCCCGGGCCACCGGTTCGGCGAGCGGGACGTCCATCTCGGCCACCCAGAGCGGCAGCACGTCCTCGGCGTACCGCCGCCACTTGACGCTGGTACGGCGGCGCAGCCGGTCGAGGGTGAGCCGGCCGAGCGGGTCGGGTTCCGCCGTGTCGTCTATATCGTCGGGAATCGCGTCGTCCATGGCAGCCGAGTCTAGGAAGCCGCTGTCGGGCGGTGGCGGGTGGTCACAGCCCGGCGGGCCCGGCGCCGCCCTGGAGGCGCTCGATGTCGGAGGGGCGGACCTGGATGACGAAGAGCGCGATCACCGCGGCGACCGCGGCCAGCGCGGCGGCCACGATGAACCCGGCCGAGACGCCGGAGGTGAGAATGGCGTCCGCGTACGGCTTGGGGAGCGCCCCGGTGAGTCGGAAACGCAGCTGCTCGGCGGGGGCGGCCTCGGTGAGGAACTGCCGGATCTGCCGGGCGGCCTCGTTGGCGGAGGCAGTGCCGAAGACGGTGACCAGGATGGACAGCCCCAGCGAGCCGCCGACCTGCTGGGTGGCGTTGAGCAGCCCGGAGGCGGCCCCGGACTCCTGGACGGCGACGTTGGACAGGGCCATCAGGGTCAGCGAGACGAACTGCAGGCCCATCCCGAAGCCGAAGACCAGCATCGGGCCGAGGATGCTGCCGGCATAGGTGGAGTCCACGTCGACCTGGGTCAGCCAGGCAAGGCCCGCGGCCGCGAACAGCGCGCCGGTGATCATGAACGGTTTGGGCCCGAAGCGCGGCAGCAGCCGGGACGCCAGACCCGCGCCCACCGCGATGATGGCGCTGACCGGCAGGAACGCCAGCCCGGCGGCGAGCGGGGTGAAGCCCATGACGTCCTGGACGAAGAGGGTGAGGAAGAAGAACATCCCGAACATGGCGGCGGCCAGGCTGAGCATCATGCCGTAGGTGCCCGCGCGGTTGCGGTCGGCGAACATGTGCAGCGGGGTGATCGGCTGCCGGGACCGGCGTTCGATCAGCACGAAGACGCCGAGCAGCACCACCGCGGCCGCGAAGGACAGCACGGTGAGCCAGTCGCCCCAGCCGTGCTGGGAGGCGCGGATGAAGCCGTAGACCAGCAGCACCATGCCGGCGGTGGCGGTCAGCGCGCCGGCCAGGTCGAAGTTGCCCGGATGGCGCTCGGACTCCCGGATGTAGCGCGGGGTGAGGAAGACGACGAGCAGCCCGATGGGCACGTTGACGAAGAACACCCAGCGCCAGTCGAGCCATTCGACGAGCATCCCGCCGGCCAGCAGCCCGATCGCACCGCCGCCGGCCGACACCGCGGCGAACACCCCGAAGGCGCGGTTGCGTTCGGGCCCCTCCGGAAAGGTGGTGCTGACCAGGGCCAGCGCGGTGGGTGAGGCGATGGCCCCGCCGACGCCCTGGAGGGCGCGGGCGGCCAGCAGTTGCGCCGAGTCCTGCGCCAGGCCGCCGAGCAGGGAGGCGAGGACGAAGAGCAGCACACCGGCCATGAACACCCGCCGGCGGCCCAGGATGTCGCCGGCCCGGCCGCCGAGCAGCAGCAGCCCGCCGAAGGTGAGGGTGTAGGCGTTGACCACCCAGGACAGGTTGGCGGTGGAGAAGTCCAGCGACCGCTGGATGTGCGGCAGGGCGATGTTCACGATGGTGATGTCGAGCACCACCATCAGCTGGCAGGCGGCGATGACCAGCAGCGCGATGCCGCTGCCGGCCGGCCGCCCGGAAGCCTTGGTCTGCGGGGCGGGGGCCGGCGCGGGTGTGGTCATGGCGGGGATCCCGAGGCCTGGGGGACGGCGGTGGGCCCGTCGCACCGGGCGGCGGACCGGCCTCCGCGGCGTCGGCGGCGCCGTGGTGTCGGTGGCGGAGGCCACCGTTCGACGGTACGCCCGGGGTGGGCGGCGGACCACTCGGGAGCCCGCCGCGCTCACAAGCCCCGGGCCCCGGGGTCACGCCTCCGGGTGCGGGGTGCCGACGCGCAGCCGGTTGCCGTCCGGGTCGCGCAGCTCGACCTCGCGGGCCCAGGGCGCGTCCACCGGTTCGGCGCCGAACTCCGCGGCGACGGCGTCCACATCGCGTACCCGCAGATAGACCAGGGTGTCGGGACGGGCGTCGCCCAGGTGCTCGGAGAGGAACAACCGGACGGGCCCGCGGGCGACTTCGGCGAAGACCGGGAAGCCCGGCTCGAAACGGTGCTCCCACTGCCGTACGAAGCCGAGCCGGGCGTACCAGGCGGCGGCGGTGGCGGCGTCGCGGACATGGAGCACCGGAATGGCCTCCTCGGGCGGGGAGGGCCGCGGCTCGGTCATCTCAGTGGAGGTGGACGGTGCTGTCCGGGGCGAAGGCGTGGCGCGCCCGGTGCTCGCGGGCCTGCTGCTCGGTGGCGAGCGTGGAGCGGCCCATGGCGCGGTCGCGGGCGGTACGGGCCTGGTGGCCCACGCACACCTGGCAGGTGGCGGCGTACCCCGGGAGCTCGGCGCGGTGCTCGGCGGCGATGTGCCGGGCCAGGCGCAGCTGCGCCTCCCCCTCGGCCGCTTCGTCGGCCCCGGGCAGCGGGTCCCGCGCGGCCAGGTGCTTCATCTCGCAGTAGAGCGGGAAGCAGTCCTCGCACCCCCACATCCAGGCGGGCGGGAGGGGCCAGTCCTGCCCGTCCTCCGGAAACACACCGTCGTCCATGCCGTCGTCCATGCCCGCACGGTAGCGCCGCGCGCGGACCGGGGGGCGGGGTTCGGCGGTTTCCCCGGGGCGGGACGGCCGGATCGTGCCCGCGAGGTGGATCGCGTGGCCGGGAGGTGGTTCCCGGGCCCGGGGGTTTCCGGTCGGCCGTTGCCCATGCCCCCGCGGGCGTTTCCCGGGCCCGGCGGGGGTTTCCTTAGACTCAGGGGCGTGGAGCTGCGGCATCTGGAACATTTCGTGGCGGTCGCCGAGGAGGGGAACGTCACCCGGGCCGCCGCCCGGCTGCGTCTGGCGCAATCCGGGCTCTCGGCCTCGCTGCGGGCCCTGGAACGCGATCTGGGCGCCGAGCTCTTCCGCCGTACCCCGCGCGGGGTACGGCTGACCGACGCGGGCGGGGCGCTGCTGGTGGAGGCGCGGCGCACCCTGGCCGGCGCGGCGGCGGCCCGGGAGGCGGTCGCGGCGGTGCGGGACGCGGTGGTCGGCACCCTCCGGGTGGGCACCGAGCAGTGCATGGGCGCGGCGGACCCGTTCGGGCTGCTGGTCGCCTTCGGGGCGCGCCACCCCTCGGTGGAGGTGCGGGTGGAGCAGGCCGGTTCGGCGGTGCTGCTGGAGCGGCTGCGGCAGGGCCGGCTGGATGTGGCGTTCACCGCCGGGCCCGGGGACGCGGCGGGGGTGCGGCTGCGGCCGCTGGCCCGGGAGCGGATGGTGCTGCTGTGCGCGCCGGGCCACCGGCTGGCGGACGGGACGGAGCCGCTGCCGCCGGCGCTGCTGGCCGGTGAGCCGTTCGTGGACCTGCATCCGCAGTGGGGTGCGCGCGCGGCGGCGGACGCGGTGTTCGCCGCGGCCGGGGTGGTGCGGAGCGTCGGGATGCAGCTGGACGATGTGCACAAGCTGCTGGAGGTGGTGGCCGCCGGGCACGCGGTGGCGCTGGTGCCGCGGTCCGTGGCGGCCAAGGACCAGGCGCGCGGGCTGGTCCGGCGGGAGCTGGACCGGGACACCTGCTGGGAGGTCTCGGTGGCCCACCCGGACGGGGTGCGGGCCTCCGCGGCGGTCCGGGCGCTGCTCGCCCGGCTGGACGCGGCCCGCGACGACGGCGCGGCCTGACCGCCCGCCCGGCGCCCGCAGTGCTCACCGTCGCTGAGCACTGCGGGCGGCGATCACCGCGGGCGATGGCCGCCATCAGCGTTCCGTGTTGGACAGGGCCGCGCCCGGCACCGAGGCTGGAGCGGTGACAGAGACATCCCCACACTCCGCCCTGCCCACCCGCCGCATCGGAGAGGACCAGGTCGGCGCCGTCGGACTGGGCGCCATGCCGCTCTCCGTGGAGGGCCGGCCCGACGAGCGGCAGGCCGTCGCCACCGTGCACGCGGCGCTCGACGCGGGCGTCACCCTGATCGACACCGCCGACGCCTACCATCTCGACACCTCCGACCCCGGCCACAACGAGCTGCTGATCGCCCGGGCGCTGCGGGAGTACGGCGGGGACACCTCGTCGGTGCTGGTCGCCACCAAGGGCGGGCACACCCGCCCGGACGGCACCTGGGCCCTGGACGGCTCGGCCGGCTATCTCCGAGAGGCGGTGGAGGGGTCGCTGCGCCGGCTGGGCGTGGAGGCGATCGGGCTGTACCAGCACCACCGGCCGGACCCCGAGGTGCCGTACGAGGAGACGCTCGGCGCGCTGAAGGAGCTGTACGACGCGGGGAAGATCCGCGGCGCGGGGATCTCCAACGCCGACCCGGAGCAGATCCGGCTGGCCCGGGACATCCTGGGCGAGCGGCTGGTGGCGGTGCAGAACCAGTTCTCCCCCGCGTTCCGCTCCAGCCTGCCCGAGCTGGAGCTATGCGAGGAGCTGGGCCTGGCCTTCCTGCCGTGGAGCCCGCTGGGCGGGATCGGCGGGGCGTCCGCGCTGGGCTCGGAGCACCGGGTGTTTCACGAGGTGGCCGAGGAGGTCGGGGCGAGCCCGCAGCGGGTCTGCCTGGCCTGGATGCTGGCGCTGTCGCCGTGTGTGATCCCGATCCCCGGGGCGCGCCGGACGGAGAGCGTACGCGACTCCGCGCAGGCCCCCTTCCTCACGCTGAGCGAGGAGCAGCTCGCCCGGCTGAGCACCGCGGCCTGACCGCGAGCGCCCGGCCCTCGGCTCGTCGTCCTCGGCTCAGCGCGCGGCGAGCACGATCCACACCGGCCCTTGGGCGAAGGCCAGCGGGCGCCCGTCCGGGGTGGTGAAGGTGGTGCCGCCGCCCGCCCCGGGGCGGCTCCACCGGGCCTCGTACCCCCGGCCGTCGCGCAGCACCAGCGCCGTACCGGAGCCGGTGGTCTCGGTGTACGGGGAGACGCTGCCCCAGCGGTCGTGGAACCGGGAGGGGCGGACCTGGGTGTGCTGTACCACAACCGTGGCCGCGGTCAGCGGCCCGCCGTCGGTGGTACGGGCGGGGGTGCCGTCCATCGCCACCCGCCACCGCCGCTCGCCGGGCGACCAGGTGAAGGTGAACCGGGCGGCCGGGAAGCGGACGGTGTGCTCGGTGATCCGCTTCCCGCCGGGCGGCGCCGCACCGAAGCGGAAGCCGATGTCCCGCGCCCGCTCGGCGCGCGGGGCGGCGTCCAGCGCCGCCCGGGGCCGCAGATAGAGGTTGTGCGGCGCGGGCCGGGAGGGTTCGCGCAGATAGGCGGCCGGGGCGGCCTCCGGCGGCAGCGGGTACAGCGGCGCGGCCTCGATCAGCGGGATCAGCGCGCTCTGCGCCCCGGAGTAGGCGAGCGCCGGCCGGCCGAACTGGCGCAGCAGTTCGAGGTCGGCCTCCCGGGCGCTGCGCACCGGGCCGACCCGCGGCGGCAGCCGGGAGGAGAACACCGCGAGCAGCCGGCTCTGCCCGGCCTCGACCTGCTCGGCGTAGACCAGGTCGGCCGCGCCGAGACCGGTGTGCGGCCGGGCCGGCCGGACGTTGTCGATCTTGACGGCCAGCACCGGCGCGGCCTCGCGCACGGGCAGCCCGGTGAGCGGTGACACCCCGCGGGCCGGGGCGCTGGGCGCGGTGCGGTCCGGAGCGGGGGCCGGGCATCCGGTCAGCCCCGCGGCGAGGACGGCGCACAGCACCCCGGCCGCCGCCACCGTGCCGGCCCGTCCGCTTCCGCGTATGGCACCCATCGGCCCGCTCCTCGCCCGTACCCGCCCCGGGGGCGCGTACGTCCTGCCGTCCAGTGGAGCACGGCGGGCCGGGCCGCCGCCATGGCTCGCCGGCCGGGCTCCCCCGCGGGCGGCTCAGTACGGGGCGGCCGCGCCCCACACCGCGTAGGCCACCACCCCGGCGACGCAGAGCATCACCACCGCGGCGCCCAGGCTGGTGTGCCGGGACCTGCGGGCGGTGGGGCGACGCTCCCTTCGGGTGCGGCGGCCGCTCCGGCGGCGGGATCCGGCGGCCGCTTCCGCCCGCCGTCCGCCGGGGCCGGCCGGTCCGGGGTCGGCGGCCGTCTCGGCGAGCAACCGGCGGCAGGCGGCGGCCAGTTCGGCGGAGGAGGCGGACCGGGGCATCAGCACCTCGGAGCGGGCCGGGGCGGTGGTGCCGCCGGGCAGGATGCGCCCGGCGCGCAGCCGGAGCTCGTCCCGGCCCCCGGTGGGCGCCAGGCTGATCCAGCGCCGCACATGCTCGCCGCGTATCACCACACCCCCGGAGCGCTCCCGGTACACGGTGTGCTCCCGCCACAGGACCCTCGCCAAGTCCTCCGCCACATCACGCAGTTGCGCGCTCATTCCCGTTCCCCCTCGCCGGTGCGCCGATGACCGGCACCGCACTCTAGACGATGGGTCACCGGCGTCCGGCGCCGGGCCGCTGGCGCGGAGGCGGTGCCTTCAGACGTCGTGCCCGCGGGCGGCCAGCCACCGGTGCACGGCGGCCTTGTCGGACACGCCGATCCGCGCGGGCCCTTCGCGCCACGGCCCCTCGTCCTCGTTGAAGGCGGTGTCGGTGACCCGGGCGGTCGCCCAGTCGGCCAGTTCCCGGGCGGCCTCGGCGGAGAGCGAGCGCCGCTCCCACTGGCGGCGCGCGTCGGCGGCGGACGCCGGGTCGTGCCGGGCGGCCTCGTCGAGCCAGAGCGGCACGAGCCGTTCGACGGTCTGCCGGTCCTCCTCCGGGGCGGGGTCGTTCGGGGTGGCGTCTCGGGATGCGTCCATGCCCCCATGTGTGACCGCCTCCCCCGCCCCGTATGCCTGACCGGGGCGCTTCCGGTGGCCGGTGGGCCCCGCCCGTTGCGGCAATCGGGTGAAGTCCCGGGCAGCCGGGCGCCGGGCCGTTACGTGATCGGGGCAGCGCGGTTACGCAAGCGAACCCGAACGCTCCGGGTCTACCGACGATAAGGATGCAGCATGATCAAGAAGGTTCTGGCCACCGCCGGTGTCGCCGCCGCCGCCCTGGCCGCCGGTGCCCCGATGGCCGCGGCCGTGGGTGATGGCGAGATCAGCACCCAGAACGGCAACTTCTCGACGCAGAGCTACGGCAACACCGTCACCGGTGGGTACATGAGCCCGCAGATCGGTCTGGTCCAGGGCTCGCTGAACAAGCTCTGCCTCGGTGTGCCGGCCCAGGCCGACATCCAGAACGTCGTGGGTCTGGTGAACGTCGGCATCCAGGACCTGGTCAACGACACCCAGAACCAGACCTGCACCGAGAACTCCACCGCCGTCAAGGGCGACAGCGCGCTGTCGCACCTGCTGGAGAACGTCATCTCCGAGAACCTCGCCGCGTCGGTCGAGGACTGAGCGGCGGGCGGTCGCGGAGACGACCGCCGTCGCGATCCGGCCGGTCCGTGGGGCGTACGCGCCTCCGCGGGCCGGCCGGCCGTTTTCCCGGCCCCGCTCCTGCCGGTTGGGCCGTGTCCCGCCTCCCCCGAGGCGGCGGGACGCGGTCGGGTCAGGGGGCCGGGCGTACGGCCCGGGCGGGCACCGAGAGGCTGGCCCAGACGGTCTTGCCCCGCACCGGGGAGATGTCCCAGGACCACTCGTCGCTGACCGCGCCGACCAGGGCGAGGCCCCGGCCGCCGGTCTCCGAGACACCGGCCCGGCGCGGGCGGGGCGCCTCGGGGCTCGGGTCGGCGACGGCGCACACCACGGCCTCCGGATAGCGGAAGAGGCCCAGCCAGACCGGGTACTCGGCCGGTTCGGCCGCCGGGTGGCCGAGTCCGTGCCGTACGGCGTTGGTGACCAGTTCGCTGACGATCAGCGCCATGTCCGGGCCGACCGAAGGCAGCGACCAGCCGCGCAGGGTCGCCTCGGTGAACCGGCGCGCCCGGGCGGGGCTGCGCGGGCAGCCCTCCAGCGCACAGGCGGCGAAGGAGCCGAGGTCCGCGTCGTCCGGCAGCCCGCCGGAGGTTTCGCCCGCCGGGTCCGCGGGGGCCGGGACGACCGCCCGTCCTCCACCGCCGACGCTGGTCTGTAAGGCCGTCATGTGAACCGTCACTGGACATGTCCCCCTGAGGGCTTGGGAGTTGGGTGATGCGACATCCGACCGGGAACGAGTATCGTCGGGTCAACGGGCAAAACGCAATTGCGTCCGGGATTGCATTCAGGCCGTCGTCGGTCCGTTCGGACCGGCGCGGCGGACACCATTGGAGGGACCATGGGCGAGCACGGGCTTCACGGGACACCGGCCGTTGCGGCACCGGCCAACGGAATTCCGGCCGGGGAACTGACCTCGGCGCACTGGATCAAGAGCAGTCACAGCAACCCCACCGGGAACTGCGTCGAGCTGTCCCCGCTGGCCGACGGCAGTGTGGCCGTCCGCAACTCCCGGGATCCGCAGGGTCCCGCGCTGGTCTACACCCGGGACGAGATCGCCGCCTTCCTGGCGGGCGCCCGGGACGGCGACTTCGACTCGGTGCTCGGCTGAGACTCAGTGCTCGGCTGAGACCCGGCCGGGTTCCCGGTCGGTATCCGGTCGGGCCGCCGGCCCGCGGGGAGAATCCCCGCGGGCCGGACCCGGCGCCACCCCACCCGCCCGCGCGTCCAACGGGCCCCGCTCCCCGGCATATTCCGACCGGATCGCGCCGGGCGGGGGCGTCACCGTCTGGCCGCGCGGGCGCACTCTGGGTACCGTCGTACGTCCTTCCCCGTGAGCAGGAGCGCCCCCGATGACGTCGACGGAACCGCATCCACCGCTGTTCGTAAGACCTTTGGGTTCGGTCGAGCACAATCCGACGGCCCTCAAGCTGATCCTGGGCGCCAAACTCCGCGAGCTGCGGCTGCGGGCCGGGCTCGACCCGGCGGCCGTGGACTCCCGGCTCGGGTTCTCCCGTTCCAAGACCAGCCGGATGGAGCTGGGCCGACACGGCTGCAAGGCCGTCGACGCCCAGGCGCTGCTGCGGCTGTACGGGGTCCAGGACGAGCACGCGGTCGAGGAGTTCCTGCGGCTGGCGGCGCAGTCCCGGCGGCAGGACTGGTGGAGTACCTACCACGACGTCCTGCCGGAGTTCCTCGCGCCGCTGGTGGCGCTGGAGGGCGCGGCCGCCATCATCCGGGCGTACGAGCCGTTCTACGTCCCGGGGTTGCTGCAGACGCCGGCGTACGCCCGCGCGGTGATCGAGTCCGGGCCGGCGCGGCTGATGCCGCACGAGGTGCGCCGCCGGATGGATCTGCGCCAGGAGCGGCAGCGCCAGCTCGACCAGCCGGACGCGCCCCGGCTGTGGGCGGTGCTCGACGAGTCGGTGCTGCTGCGCAGGGTGGGCGGGCCGCTGGTGATGCGGGAGCAACTGGAGTTCCTGGCCGCCATGATGGCGCGTTCCCATGTGACGGTGCAGGTCGCCCCGCTGGATGTGACGGCCGCGGTCGGGGTGGGCACGGGCGTCACCTATCTGCGGTTCGCGCTCACCGATCTCAGGGACGCCGTGTACATCGAGCATCTGACGGACAGCACCTTCAGCCAGAAGCCGCACATGGTCGAGCAGTACCGGGACATGATGGACCGGCTGAGCGCCTGCGCGCTGACCCCGAAGGAGACGCTCGCCCTGGTGCACGAGCGGCTCGCGGCGTACTGAGCCCACCCACACGGCGAGGGCCGGGGCGCCCCCGCGGAGGGGCGGCCCGGCCCTCGCCGTTGCCGTTGCCGGTGCGGCGGGTGTCAGCCGAGCCGGGCGACCCCGCCCCACTCCACCCATTCGTCGGTCTGCTGGACGGGCGCCAGATCGTTGTCGGCGCGCCAGGTGGACACCTCCACCAGCCCGGGGTCCAGGATGCTCAGGCCCTCCACGCCCTCCAGGAAGCCGGCGAGTTCGTGCTGCTCGCGGACCCGGCCCCAGTGGCCGCCGGTCGCCTCCGCCATGAAGTCGGTGACGAACTTCCTGATCTCCGGCCGGTCGCTGACCAGTTGGCACACCACCAGGAAGCTGCCGGGCACCAGCCGACGGGCCACGTCGCGGACCAGCGCGGCCGGGTCGTCCTCGTCGGGGATGCAGTGCAGCACCGAGACGAACAGCGCCGCCACCGGCTGGTCGAAGTCGATCAGCCGGCGGGTCTCCTCGTGGCCGAAGATGCCGTCGGTGTCCCGCATATCGGCCTGGATGACGGTGGTCCGCTCGTTCTCGTCCAGCAGGGCCCGGCCGTGGGCGAGCACGATCGGGTCGTTGTCCACGTAGACGACGGCGGCCTCGGGGTCCACGGCCTGGGCGACCTGGTGGACGTTGTCCTGGGTGGGCAGCCCGGAGCCGTGGTCGATGAACTGGCGGATGCCGTACTCCTGGGCCAGCACCCGCACCACCCGCCGCAGGAAGTGGCGGTTGTTGACCGCCAGCGTCATGGTGCTGGGCACCTGCTCCAGCAGCTGTGCGCAGGCGGCGCGGTCGGACTCGTAGTTGTCGCTGCCCCCCAGGAAGAAGTCGTACATACGTGCCACGCTGGGGACATCGGTGTCGATGGCCTCAGGACTCCACAACTCGCGTGCTGCCATCCTCGCCTCATCCGCGTCGGGTGCCGGTTGCGCCGCAGGCCGCCGCCGGCTCGGGCCGCGCTCCGGCGGCCGCGACCGGCGGTCCTGACGGTCGTACGAGAGGCTCATGCTAGGAAGAACGGATCGCACTGGTACAGGAGTTGGCGATATCTCGCACAACCCGGCGCGCTTTTCGGCCATTTCTCGCCGAGTGCGCGCCGGGCGGCCTGGTGGATCAGCGGCGGGGCGGGAGCCGGTGCAGGGTGACCTCGGTGAGGCGGCCGCCGTCGAGTTCGGCGGTCATATACGTGCAGTGCGGCTGGCGGCGGCGGTCCGTCGGGGAGCCCGGGTTGAGCAACCGCAGGCCCCCGGGCGCGGTGGTGTCCCAGGGGATGTGGCTGTGGCCGAAGACCAGTAGGTCCAGATCGGGGAACCGGTCTTCGCAGCGGCGCTCGCGCCCCTGGGCGCCACCGGTCTCGTGGACGACGCCGACGCGCAGCCCGTCCAGCTCGGCGCGGGCCACCTCGGGCAGCCGGGCGCGCAGTGCGGGCCCGTCGTTGTTGCCGTACACGGCGATCAGCCGCCGGGAGCGGGCGGTCAGCAGGTCCAGGGTGGCGGTGTCGGTCCAGTCGCCCGCGTGCACCACCGCGTCGGCCTCCTCGACGGCCGCCAGCAGGGGCGCGGGGAGCTCTCGCGCGCGCCGGGGCAGATGGGTGTCGGAGGTGAGCAGCAGTCGCACGCGGTGGCCCCCTCAGCGGTGGTGGTCCTGGAGGCGGTGCCCGATGAGGTGGGACCGCCAGGAGTTGGAGCACACATGGGCGCGCCAGCCCCGGTCCCAGTGTGCCCGCCGGCGGCCATGGGACGCCGCGGTGGGGGGCTCGCCGACCGGGGCGGCGGCCAGCGCGGTGAGGACGGCGGTGAGGGCGGCCAGCTCGGTGGGCGTGGGGGCGCCGCGGAGGATGCGCAGATGATGGGGCATTCGCTCATGCTCGGCCGGTGCTCGACGGGCGGGCATCCGCTGTACGGCCGTCCGGGTGAGCGGAGGCCCGAGCCCGGCGGGACGGTGGCCGCGGCGGTAGGGCGCGGGTGGCCGCCTCCGTACGGGTGAGATGGGCGCCCGCACGGCGTGGCGCTTTGTTGCGCGGCGCGCCGGGCCGCACATGGGGGCGGGGCCGGTGCGCGCGGGCGGCCCCCGTGCGGGAAGCGGCGGCGCCCGGGGCCCGGGAAGGGGCCTCGGGCGGCCCCGGTCCGGGGCGGTCCGGGGGCCGCTCACCCTGGCGGCGCAACCACGGCCGGATTTCTTCGCCGCGCGCCGCCGTCGGGCCGCTGGCGATGCTGTGGGGACGAAAGCGACGAAAGGGCTTGACTCATGGCCACGTTGTGCAGACCGGCGGTGTCCGTCCCCGAGCACGTGATCACCATGCAGGAGACTCTCGACCTGGCGCGCTCCATCCACGCGGACCATCCCCAGCTGCCGCTGGCCCTGCGGCTGATGGAGAACACCGGTGTCCAGAAGCGCCATCTGCTGCGCCCCATCGAGGAGACGCTGCGCCACGACGGCTTCGAGGTCCGCAACCGCATATACGAGGAGGAGGCGAAGGCCCGGGTGCCCGCGGTGATCAACCGGGCGCTGGAGGACGCGGAGCTGCGCGCCCAGGACATCGACGTGATCGTCTATGTCTCCTGTACGGGCTTCATGATGCCCTCGCTCACCGCCTGGCTGATCAACACCATGGACTTCCGCTCCGACACGCGGCAGATCCCCATCGCCCAGCTGGGCTGCGCGGCCGGCGGAGCGGCGATCAACCGGGCGCACGACTTCTGCACCGCCTACCCGGAGGCGAACGCCCTGATCGTCGCCTGCGAGTTCTGCTCGCTGTGCTACCAGCCGACCGACCTCGGCGTCGGCAACCTGCTGTCGAACGGGTTGTTCGGCGACGGGATCGCGGCCGCGGTGATGCGCGGCCGGGGCGGCACCGGGGTGGCGCTGGAGCGCAACGGCTCCTATCTGGTCCCCGAGACGGTGGACTGGATCGCCTACGACGTCCGCTCCACCGGCTTCCACTTCAAGCTGGACAAGCGGGTGCCGGGCACCATGGAGCCGCTGGCGCCGGCGCTGATGGAGCTGGCCGGGCAGCACGACTGGGACGCCACCGACCTGGACTTCTACATCATCCACGCCGGCGGCCCGCGCATCCTGGACGACCTCAGCAAGTATCTGAAGGTGCCGGCGGAGGCGTTCCGCTTCAGCCGGGCGACGCTGACCGAGTACGGCAACATCGCAAGCGCGGTGGTGCTGGACGCGCTGCGGCGGATGTTCGACGAAGGCGGCGCCGAGGACACCGCCCGCGGCCTGCTGGCCGGTTTCGGCCCCGGCATCACCGCCGAGATGTCGCTCGGCCGGTGGACGGTCGCCGACCGCGTACCGGACACCGCCTCCGAGCTCGTCTCCGATCTGGTGGAGGAACCCAGCCGTGTGGGATGAGACGACGACCGCCACGGTCCAGGACCGGGCGGAGGTCTGCCCGGTCACCGGCCGGAGCCTGCCGCCGGTGCGCAACTGGCCTGCGCTGGACCTGCACGGGACGGACTTCGACCCGGTGCTGGCCGAGCTGATGCGGGAGGGCCCGCTCACCCGGATCAAGCTGCCCAACGGCGGCGGCTGGGCCTGGCTGGTCACCCGGTACGACGATGTCCGGGCGGTCACCAACGACCCGCGGTTCAGCCGCAAGCTGGTGGTGGACCACGATGTGACCCGGCTGGCGCCGCACTTCATCCCGGTGGACGGGGCGGTCGGCTTCGAGGACCCGCCGGACCACACCCGGCTGCGCCGCTCGGTGGCGCCGGCGTTCACCACCCGGGGCGTGGAGCGGCTGCGGGACAGCGCCCGGGAGATGCTGGACGAGCTGGTCGCGGGGATCCTCGCGGACGGCCCGCCGGCCGACCTCACCGAGCGGCTGCTGGGCCCGTTCCCGCTGGCGGTGGTCTGCGAGCTGATGGGCGTGCCCGCGTCCGACCGGCCGAAGATGCACGAGTGGACCAATCTGATCCTCTCCTCCGCGCAGGGCGTGGAGCGCAGCCAGCGGGCCAAGGAGGACATGTGCTCCTCCTTCGCCGACCTGCTGGCCCAGCCCAAGGACAACGCCGACGAGGACAGTGTGCTGGGGCTGCTCGGCACGGCGATCGCCCACGGCGAGATCACCGCCTCGGAGGCGGTGGGCCTGTCGCTGCTGATCCAGATCGGCGGTGAGGCGGTCACCAACAACGCCGGCAACATGCTCTATCTGCTGCTGACCCGGCCGGAGCTGATGGAGCGGCTGCGGGCGGAGCCGGCGGCCCGGCCCCGGGCGGTGGACGAGCTGCTGCGCTACATCCCGCACCGCAGCGCGGTGGGCCTGTCCCGGATCGCGCTTCAGGACGTGGAGGTGGCGGGCACGGTCATCGCCGAGGGCGAGGCGGTGTACGTCTCCTATCTGTCGGCCAACCGGGACCCGGAGGTCTTCGCCGACCCGGAGTCGCTGATCCTGGACCGCTCCCCCAATCCGCATGTGGCCTTCGGCTACGGGCCGCACTACTGCGTGGGCGCGATGCTGGCCCGGCTGGAGTCGGAGCTGCTGGTAGACGCGTTCTGCGACCGCTTCCCCGGGCTGCGGCTCGCGGTGCCGCCCGAGGAGGTCCCGTTCCGGCGCGGTGCGCTGATCCGCGGCCCCGAGGCGCTTCCGGTGACCTGGTGACGGCGCACCAGCAGGCGCCCGCCTCGCTGCTGGCCGAGACCCCCGACGGGCTGCTGGTGCCGCGGGGGCAGGGCCGTACGCTGCGGGCCCCGGCGCACGAGGTGACCTTCAAGGTGACCGGGGAGCACTCGCGGGCGGCCTCCAGCTTCGAGGTGGTGGTGCCGCCCGGGTTCGATGTGGGCGCCCATGTGCACACCCGCAGCGAGGAGTTGTTCTACGTACTGGAGGGCGAGCTCGATGTGCTCGCCTTCGAGCCCCGGGTGCGCACCCGGGAGGACTGGCGGAACTGGGAGTCCTCGTCGGGCCGGCGCACCGTGCGGGCCACCCCGGGCACGGTGATCGTGGTGCCGCCGGGCTGCCCGCACGCCTTCGCCAACCGCTCGGGCGAGCCGGCGCGGATGTTCTTCCAGGCCTCCCCGCCGCCGGACCACGAGCGGTACTTCGAGGAGCTGCTGGAGATCCTGGACGGCGGCGGGGAGCCCGACCATGCCGCGATCGCCGCACTGCGGGCCCGCTACGACATCGAGCAGCTGACCCCGCTGCGCCACGACGCCGACCGGGGCTGACCGGGAGGACCGTTCGGGGCCCCGCCGTCCATGACGGCGGGGCCTCCTCGCGTACGCGTGTACCCGCGCCTCAGCGGTCCAGTTCCCGGTGCGCGGTCTCCGGCAGCCGCAGATAGACCAGCGAGGACAGCAGGCAGAGCGCCGAGACGTACCAGGCGAACAGCCCGGGCCGATCGATCTCCCGGAAGAGTGTGCCGAGGTAGGGGGCGGTGCCGCCGAAGAGGGCGACGGTGAGGGAGTACGGGAAGCCGATCCCGGCCGCCCGCACCCTGGCCGGGAAGGTCTCCGCGTTCACGGCGGCCGAGACCGAGGTGAAGCCGGTGAGCAGCACCATCCCGGCGCAGGCGACCAGCAGCAGGGAGGTGAAGGAGTCCACCGCCCGCAGCAGCGCCACCGCGAGCAGGGTGAAGCCCAGGCCGAAGAAGAGCAGCAGCGGCTTGCGCCCGAACCGGTCGGAGAGCAGCCCGCCGAGCGGTTGCAGCGCCGCGAAGAAGGCGAGCGCCAGGGTGGAGGCGAGCAGGGTGTCGCCCTTGTCGACTCCGGACAGCTCGGCGTAGGTGGGCAGATAGGACGTCCAGGTGTAGTACGCGAGGGTGCCGCCGGCGGTGATGCCGCAGATCAGCAGGGAGGCGCGGGGGTGGTGGCGCAGCGCGTCGAACAGCCGGGGGCGGGGCGCGGCGGGGTGCTCGGGCTTGCGCAGGGTCTCCTCCGCGCCGCGCCGGATCCAGAAGCCGACGAGGCTGAGGACCGCCCCCAGCAGGAAGGGGATCCGCCAGCCCCACTCCCCCATCGGCCCGTCGCCGAGGGTGCTGACCAGGACGGCGGCGAGCCCGGAGGCGGCGAGCTGGCCGAGGGTGGTGGAGACGTACTGGAAGCTGGAGAACAGCCCGCGCCTGCCGGGCCCGGCCGACTCGACCAGGAAGGTGGTGGAGGCGGCGAACTCACCGCCCACGGAGAGCCCCTGGAGGAGGCGGGCGGTCACCAGCACCACCGGCGCGGCCAGTCCGGCCGAGGCGTAGGACGGGGTGAGGGCGACCAGCAGGCTGCTGCCGCCCATGAGCAGGATGGTGGTGGTCAGCGCGGCGCGCCGGCCGTGCCGGTCGGCGACGGCCCCCATCAGCAGCCCGCCGACCGGCCGCATGAAGAAGCCCACGGCGAAGACCGCGAACGTGGAGAGCAGCGGCACCAGGGAGTTGTCCGCGCTCTTGGGGAAGACCTGGGCGGCGATATAGGTGGCGAGGAAGGTGTACGCGTACCAGTCGTACCACTCGACGGCGTTGCCGACCGAGGCGGCGAGCAGCTGCCGGACCGGGCGGCGGGGCGGGGCGGGTGCCTGCGTCTCCTGGGTCATGATCACGCCCCTCCCCCGCGGCCGGAGGCGGCACACCCGCGCCGTGTGACGTCTTCGTGTCGGCTCCCGTCCGGCGGGGCCGCGGGGGCAGGCGGTCAGGACGCCGGGAAGGTCTTCAGCACCTTTCCGGCGCTGTCCGCGACCAGGTAGCCAGCGGCCCCGTAGGCGTTGGACAGATACACCCGCAGGCTGGGCCGGTCGTCGTTGAAGGTCCAGCGATCGGCGATCACATAGCGCAGGTTCGGGTCCTCGACGGCCAGTTCGCGCTCCGCGCGCTCCATCAGCTCCGGGAGGCGGTCCCAGGCGAGCTTCCCGGGGTCGAAGGACGGCCCGGAAGCGCCGCTCGCGGTGGTCGTTCCGCCCGGGCCGATCCGCCGGGCGGTGCCGTTCCGGAACTCGTAGTTGTCGAAGGTGAGGGCGCCGGGCTTGGTGGGGATCTTGGCGAGGGCGTACTCCGGGTAGACGTTCACGCCGATGAGCTGGTCGCTGCCGCTCGCCTCGCCGAACGCCTTCAGCACCGCCCGGACGTTGGCCGGGGTGAGCAGGCTGCCCTCGGTGTCGGCGGTGCCGCGCCCGGCCGGGCTCCCGGCGGTGCTCGGTTCGTCCGCCGGGCGCGTCCGACCGGTGCCGGTGGGGCCCGCCTGACCGCCGCCGTCGCGCGCTCCCCGGTCCGCCGCCGAACCGGTGGCCGTGGTCTTCCCGCTTCCGGTGGAGCGGTCGCCGGTTCCGTCGTCCGGCGGGAGCAGATAGACGCCCGCCAGGACGGCGGCCCCGGCGAGGACGCCGAGCCCGGCCCAGAGCGGGGCCCGGCGGCGCGGGCGGGAGCGCGGGCGGGCGGCCCGGTCGGCGGGAGGCGGGCCGAACACCCCGTGCGGGGGTGTGGCGGCGCCCGGGGCCGCGCCCGGCGTCCAGCCGCCGCTGGGCGGCGGGGTGTAGGCGGGGTGGGTGTACGCGGACGGGGTGGCGTGGCCCGAGGTGTCCTGGGGACGGGATGGGGAGGCGGGGCCCGGCGTGTGCTGAGCATGCGGCGAGGTGGGATAGCCCGGCGTGTCCTGGGGGCGGGGCGGGGTGCCGGATGCGAGCGGTACGGTGCCGGGGTCGCCGCCCGCTTCCCGTAGCGCCGCCTCGGCCAGCAGCCGGTCCAGTGCGGCGGCGTCCGGCCGGGCGGCCGGGTCGCGGACCAGCAGCCGGTCCAACACCGGGGCGAGGGCGCCGGAGCGGACCGGCGGGGGGATCGGGTCGTCCAGGACGGCGACCACGGTGGCCAGGCTGGTGGCCCGGCGCAGCGGGTGGTGGCCCTCGGCCGCCACGTACAGCAGCATGCCGAGCGACCACAGGTCGGAGGCGGGGTTGCCCTCCTCGCCGCGCACCCGTTCCGGGGCGATGAACTCGGGTGAGCCCATCAGGTCGCCGGTGGAGGTGAGCCGGGAGGTCGACTCGTCCAGGACCGCGATGCCGAAGTCGGTGAGCACCGCGTGCCCGTCCGGCCGGAGCAGGACGTTGGCCGGCTTGACGTCCCGGTGCTGGATGCCGGCGGAGTGCGCGGCGGCGAGGGCGGAGAGCACCTCGCGGCCGAGCCGGATCACCTCGGGCACCGGCATCGGGCCGGCGGCGAGCCGGTCGTACACCGAGTGTCCGGCGACCAGCTCCATCACGATCCACGGAGGCGAGCCGTCCGGTGGTTCCACGATGTGGTGGATGGTGACCACATGGGGGTTGGAGAGCCGGGCCAGCGCCCTGGCCTCGCGGATCGCGCGGGCGCGGAACTGGGCGGTGAGCCCGGGCCTGGCCGCCTCCGCCGCGGGCTCCGGCGGGCGGACCTCCTTGAGGGCGACCTCGCGGTCGAGGGCGGTGTCGCGGGCCCGCCAGACGGTGCCCATGCCGCCGCTGCCGAGCGGGGACACCAGTCGGAAGCGCCCGTCGACCAGGGGTCTGTCGGCCTCACTCATGCTCATGGCCGGACATAGTAGGAGGCCCGTCGGACAGCGCGGACCCCGGCCGGTCACCCGAGGGGGCCGCGGACCGTCCCGGGCGTGCGGAGCCCCGGCGCGCTCGGGGCGCGCCGGGGCCCGGGGGGGGGGGGCGGGACGGCCGCGGGGGGCGGGGGAGCGGGGCATGT
>NZ_JBEYXH010000062.1:0-21504 GCF_040644755.1 Streptomyces sp. NPDC046887 | reverse complement strand
CCGCGCCCGGGGCGCCGCCGCCGACGCCGAGAACCAGGCCGCGGCCGCCGGCAGCGCCGCGAGTCTGGCCGAGCAGGAGGCGAGCGTCGCCCAGGGCGCCGCGGCCCAGGCGGAGCAGGACGCCGCCGACGCGAAGGCGTTCGCCGAGTCCGCCGAGAAGCATGCCGCCTCCGCCGAGACGGCCGCCAAGAACGCCGGCACCTATGCCAAGGAAGCCGACGAGGCCGCCAAGCGGGCCGAAGCGTACCGGCGCGAACTGGAACGCAAGGAGCGCGAGGAGGCCGCCAGGGGCGGGGGCAACGCGTCCGGCGGCGACCTCTCGGAGGCACAGCGCAAGGCACTGGAAGCCGCCGGTATCAGTGTCGCGGAGTTCGAGGCGGCCAAGGCGCTCAAAGAGAAGAACCTGCTCGACTACCTGACGGAGAACGGTGGCGAGCTCCTGGTGGAACTCTTCGCCGAGGACATCAAGGAGTGCTTGGACGACCCGGACATCGGTATCTGCCTCTGGGCCATAGTCCAAAACCTCGGCCCGGTCAAGTTCGTCAAGATCGGCAGCAAGCTGCCGAAGATCATGAAGGCCATCCAGGGCATCGACGACTTCCTGGAGAGGACGGACAAGGCGAGGAAGCTCGTCGAAAAGGCCGAGAAGATCGTCGAGCGGGCCCAGGCCGTGCTCTGCCCGACCAAGTCCAAGTCCAAGTCCGCGCAGAGGGTGGCCTTCATGGCCGCACCCGCCTCCGGCGGGGACGGGTTCGACGGGTGGAACGGGTTCGAGGGCTGGGCCGACTGTGAGTACATTCCCCCCGGCCAGAGCCTCCCCAAGGGAGGCATCGAGGTCGCCCTCGACACCCTCGCGCTCAGGAACCTCCGGAACTACCACTTCGCGGGCGGGTCGATGGTCACCGACAAGAAGGGTCTGTTCAACTCCGGTCTCACTCTCGGGGACCTGAGGGACGTCTTCTATGGAGCGATCAGCGACCAGGGGGAGTGGAAGCAGGCGAGCGGCGGTACCGCCTACCGTGAGAAGAGCGTCTGCCTCGACCCCAAGAAGAAGTTCGGGAAGTCCTCCAGGGAGACGGGAGAGCAGGACACCCACTGCCTCACCATCGTGGTGAGCGTCCACGGCGACCTGGTCACGATGTACCCCATCGTTCCGACGAGCTGAAGAAGGAGAGGAGAACCGGCATGGGACTGGGAATGCGGCGGCTGAACCGTGCGCAGGACACCGTGGAGGAGTTCGGGGACGACCCGGAGGACACCTTCCTCGCGCTGTGCGTGCGAGCGCCGGTCACCAGCCTGCGATGCGGCATTTCGCCGTACGGCCTGACCATGTTCAACACCCGGCAGTCGGAGCGCCTCGCCATCGAGCTCGCAGGGCTTCCGGACGAGGAGAGGACCCCCGTGGTGGGACGCGTCATCGAGGAGGCCCACCAGGCGATCCGCGAGTCCGGCTACCTGTTGTTCATCGGGGACTGAGGCGCCAACGGCGAGGAGGGTCCGGCAGCTCCTGCCGCCGGCCCCTCCTCGTCTTCTCGTCAGCCGTCGGTGGCCGTCTTCTCGTGGACGTACTCCACGAGGCGGGTCAGGGCGTCCGGGTCGGTGGTGGGGAGCACCCCGTGGCCCAGGTTGAACACATGGCCCTCCAGTCCGGACGCGGCGGCCAGCACCTCGTCGGCCTTGGCCTCGACCGCCTCCCGGGTGGAGAACAGCACCGCCGGGTCCAGGTTGCCCTGGAGCGCCTTGCCGGGGCCGACCCGGCGGGCCGCCTCGTCCATCGGCACCCGCCAGTCCACGCCGACCACGTCCGCGCCGGCCTCGCCCATCAGCCCCAGCAGTTCGCCGGTGCCCACACCGAAGTGGATGCGCGGCACCCCGTACCCGGCCACCGCCTCGAACACCTTCGCCGAGGCGGGCATCACCGAGCGCCGGTAGTCCGCCGGGGAGAGCGCGCCGACCCAGGAGTCGAAGAGCTGCACGGCCGAGGCGCCCGCCTCGATCTGCACCTTCAGGAAGGCGGCGGTGATCCCCGCGAGCCGGTCCAGCAGATCCGCCCAGAGCTGCGGGTCCCCGGACATCAGGGCCTTGGTGTGCTCGTGGTTCCGCGACGGCCCGCCCTCCACCAGATAGCTGGCCAGGGTGAACGGGGCACCGGCGAAGCCGATCAGCGGGGTGGCGCCCAGCTCGCCGGTGAGCATCCCGATCGCCTCGGTGACGTAGTGCACGTCCTCCGGCGTCAGCTCCCGCAGCCGCTCCAGGTCGGCCCGGCTGCGGATGGGCTCCGCCACCACCGGCCCGACCCCCGGCTTGATATCCAGGTCCACGCCGATGGCCTTGAGCGGCACCACGATGTCGCTGAAGTAGATCGCCGCGTCCACCTTGTGCCGGCGCACCGGCTGCAGGGTGATCTCGGTGACCAGCTCGGGCCGCATGCAGGACTCCAGCATGGGGATGCCCTCGCGCACCTTCAGGTACTCCGGCAGCGAACGCCCCGCCTGGCGCATGAACCACACCGGCGTGTGCGGCACGGCCTCCCGTCGGCACGCCCGAAGAAACGCGGAGTCACGCGTCTGCGGGTCCTGCGGGTTCTGCGGATTTTGCTGGGGCGGGGTCTGCTGGCCCGAGGGGCGTCCGTTGGCACTCACGCACCGAATCTTCGCATGCGTGGGCAACCGGCTCGCGGGGCCCGGGGTGTCCCTCCCGCGTGCGGGGCTCCTTCCGCCTAACCTTCCCCGCATGGCTGCGGCGCATGGACAGTTCTCCGAACACTCCGCTCACCCCGAGGGGGGCGGCGAAGCCGCCGATTCCGGGCGGCAGGAGGCACCGTCCGTGCCGCCGGCCTTCCGGCGCGCGGTGGACGGTCTGACGTCGGCGCGGATGCGGCCAGAGATCGAGCTCGACACCGCCCGCGCGCCGCAGCGGCTCGCGCCCTACGCATACGCCCTGGAGGCGGCCGTGGTCGCCGACGACGAGGACCTGGCCGACGGCCGGCTCGTCCTGCTCCACGACCCGGACGGGCACGAGGCCTGGCAGGGCACCTTCCGCCTGGTGACCCTGGTCCGGGCCGAGCTGGAACCGGAGATGGCGGCGGACCCGCTGCTGCCGGAGGTCTGCTGGACCTGGCTGACCGGCGCGCTGGAGGCCCGCGGCCTCCCCTACGACGAGGCGTCCGGGACGGTGACCCGGGCGGGCTCGTACTACTTCGGCGGCCTCGCGGACCGGCGCCCGGCCACCCAGATCGAGATCCGCGCCTCCTGGACCCCGCGCGAGGGCTCCGGCGGAGTGCCGGACACCTCGGCGCACCTGGCGGCCTGGTGCGACCTACTCTGCCAGGTCGCGGGGCTCCCCCCATCCGTCCCCTCCACCCCGGACGCCCCCTCCGCCGGCGTCGTCTCCCTCCCCCAACGCCGAGGCCCCCGCCGCGCCTAGGCAGTGTTTTAGAACGCGCTGACCTGGCTTTTTGGGCGTCCGGGGAAGTCTCGGGCGGCCATCCAGATGGTGAGGTCACGGGCGATGTCGTTGATGCCGATCGCCGTGGTGACCTCGTGCTCGTTGCGGGTGGTGTCACGGCGGACGATCTCGTAGCCGCCCTCGTCCAGGACGGCCACGGAGGCGAACCAGACGGGGTCGTCCTCATCAGGCTGGACGACGACGAAGGTGTTATCGGAGTCGTTGAGGTCGCTGATCAGCATGAACAGCGCATCCTCGGAGGGGTCGTCGATGCGGTCGCCGTTCTCGCTGTCGGCGCCGTAGTACTGAGCCCCCATCGTTGCCTTCCCCTCGCCGTCGACCCGGGTCGCGGTCAGCATGGCATGAGGAACCGACAACTCAGGCCGGTCACAGCCATTCGCCGATCGCGGCGATCAAGACGGTGGCTTCGAAGCGGACGGCAAGCTTGTCGAACCGGGTGGCGACCGCGCGGTTGCGCTTGAGCCGGTTGATCCCGCACTCGACCGCGTGCCTGGCCTTGTAGTCCTCGCGGTCGAAGACCGGAGGCCGCCCGCCGGCCTTCCCGCGCCGCTTGCGATGGGCGGCCTGGTCGGCAGGCTCCGGGATCGTGCAGCGGATGCCGCGCTTTCGCAGGTAGGCCCGATTGACGCGTGAGGAGTACGCTTTGTCGCCCCGCACTCGGATGGGACGGACACGGGGACGACCGGGTCCGGTGCGGGGCACCCGGATGCCTTCCAGAACGGCGACGAACTGCGGGCTGTCACCACGCTGACCCGCGGTGACCAGCAAAGACAGCGGCCGCTGGCCCTGCTCGCAGACCAGATGAATCTTGGTGGTGAAGCCTCCCCGGGACCGGCCCAGTCCATGGTCGTCGGGCTCGATAGAGGTTCCGCCCGGCGGTTCGTTCTGGGCCTGGCCGTCGCGGCGGGCACCCGCGGCGTGCCGATGGGCCCGGCAGATCGTGGAGTCGACGTTGACCTCCCACGTGATCAGCCCTGCCGCATCCGCCCGAGCCTGCAGCCGGGTCAACAATCCGGACCAGGTGTCATCGCGCTGCCAGCGGCGAAAGAGTCCGTAGACCGTCTGCCACGGCCCGTACTCCGACGGCAGATCCCGCCACGGAGCACCAGTCCGCACCCGCCACCGGATCCCGTCGATCAGCTTCCGCCGGCCTAACGACGGCCGCCCCAGCGCCGCGACCGGCAACAGCGGCTCCAGCACAGCCCACTGCCCGTCAGAAAGATCCCCTCGTCCCACACCGAGATCATCGCGATTGCGGGACGAGGCACAGAACCGATTTTCGAAACACGACCTAGTGCTGGCCCGGGTCTTCGGCTGCGGCCCGGTGGTCTCGCTGCCGCGTCTGCGTCTGTTCGCGTCGCGGTCCGGTGGCCGGGGATCCGCCCGGTGGGTGTGCACCCGCCCGGTGGGTGGGGGGCGGGGCACTCCGGGCTCACGTGCTCGCCGCTCGCGCTCACCGTCAGAAGTCAAACGCACCGTTCGACTTACGCTCGTCGGCTGCGCGCGCGACCCTGCATACCCCACCCAACGTCCGGAGGGCGGCTGCACCCCCGGTGGCACGACCCCGGCCCAGGGGCCGGGACACAGCCGGACAGCGGGCAGCGGTACGGGCCCCAGGCCCGAAAGGGCCGTATCCGGCGGTACGGGTCGGGCGGGGGCCGTCCCACCCGCCGGGCGTGACGTCCGACCGGTGCGGGCTCACGGCCCGGGGATCGTCGGCCACTGCGACGGGGTGAGTCGTCCTAAGGGGTCGTCGGGCCGGTCCGTATGAGGCGGCCCGGGTCACCGGCCCGGGAGGGCCCCTACGCCGGACGCAACCCCTGGCGGCGGCGCGGTCCAACGGCCCCGCAGGCCCATACACCGGGACACCGCCCCGGGCGGCCGTACGGGGTCGGGACCCGGCGGGCCGTATCACCCGCCGGGCGGTGGCGTCCGACCGGGGCGAGCCCATGGCCCGGAAGGGGGCTCACGACCGGGCGCGGCCCGGTCGGAGGTGGTCCGGGCCATCGGCCGGGTAGTGCGCAACCACGGCGAGAGGGGTCAGTCGGCCGCCGGTCGGGTGGGGGTACGCAGGGTCGCGCGCGCTGGGGGCACCCCCTGGGCGGAGTCCTTGGGGTAGAAGCAACCAGTCAGCGGGCAGGCCCGGACATCGGCGGCCCGCACGGGGTCCTGGCCGCCGCCCGCTCTAGGGCTCGGGCGAATTGTTACTCACTAGATCGTGATCTTCCCCTAAAGGCGGAGCCACCGGCTGCCGAAGAGTCCTGTGACCCATCCCGCACGGTTCGCCCGGCTTTTCCCCGAGCCGGTGTCCCGCACCTTCCCCCTGGAGGCTTGGTGTCCGTTCTCCTCGAGCAGCCCGCAAGCCTGGTCGCCTACCGGCCCAACAAGCCCACGGCCATGGTCGTCGTGGCCGATCCCCGTGTCCGTTCCACCGTCACCCGCCACCTCTGGGCGCTCGGCGTCCGTGATGTCATCGAGGCGTCGTCGATCGCGGAGGCCCGCCCGCGCATCGGCAACCCGCGTGACATCTGCGTGGCGGACGTCCACCTGCCCGACGGCTCCGGGCTGACCCTGCTGTCCGAGACCCGCGCCGCGGGCTGGCCCAACGGGCTGGCGCTGTCGGCCGCCGACGACATCGGCGCCGTGCGCAACGCCCTGGCGGGTGGCGTCAAGGGCTATGTCGTCACCGGCACCCGTACCAACATCGGGCACCCGACGCGGCACGGCGCCGCGCCGATCGGTGCCGCGGCCGCGCGGCTGCACCGCCGCCCCCCGGGTGCCCCGAGCCACCCGGGCGGCTACCGGGAGCTGTCCGGGCGCGAGGTGGAGGTGCTGCGCCTGGTGGCCGAAGGGCAGTCCAACAAGGCCATCGGAGTGTCGATGGGCCTGTCCGCGCTGACCGTGAAGAGCCACCTGGCGAGAATCGCGCGCAAGCTCGGCACGGGCGACCGGGCCGGGATGGTCGCGGTGGCGCTGCGTACCGGGATCATCCACTGACCGGATCCGGCGCCCTCGGACGCCCGTCGACGGAACGTTCCGTCGACGGGCGTCCGCCGTTCACGGATATTGTTGACAGGTGACGGACGCCCGAGAGACCGCAGCCGAGACCGTACTGCGCACCACCGGGGGCGGCCCTCCGGACGACGCCGCGACCGGCGTCGCGGTCGATGGGGCGCCCATTCCCCTGCTGGAGCCCCGCGAGGGGATCCCGCCGGTGGTGGCCGACGAGCATGCCCTGGCGGAGGTGGTCGCCGCCTTCGCGGCGGGGACGGGACCGGTGGCGGTGGACGCCGAGCGGGCGTCCGGATACCGCTACGGGCAGCGGGCGTATCTGGTGCAGCTGCGGCGCGAGGGCGCCGGAACCGCGTTGATCGACCCCGTCGGCTGCCCGGACCTGTCGGGGCTGGGTGAGGCGCTGGGCGGGGCGGAGTGGATCCTGCACGCGGCCACCCAGGACCTGCCGTGCCTGCGGGACATAGGCATGGTGCCGGACACGCTGTTCGACACCGAGCTGGCCGGGCGGCTGGCCGGTTTCCCGCGGGTCGGGCTGGGCGCGATGGTGGAGACGGTGCTCGGCTACGCGCTGGAGAAGGGGCACTCGGCGGTGGACTGGTCCACCCGCCCGCTGCCCGAGCCGTGGCTGCGGTACGCCGCGCTCGACGTGGAGCTGCTGCGGGATCTGCGCGACTCCCTGGAGGAGGAGCTGCGGGGGCAGGGCAAGCTGGAGTGGGCGCACCAGGAGTTCGCCGCGATCGCCGCCGCGCCGCCCGCGCCGCCGCGCAAGGACCCCTGGCGGCGGACGTCGGGGATGCACAAGGTGCGGCGCCGGCGCCAGATGGCGGTGGTGCGCGAGCTGTGGACGCTGCGGGACAAGATCGCCCAGCGGCGGGACGTGTCGCCGGGCAAGGTGCTGGGGGACGCGGCGATCGTGGAGGCGGCGCTGGCGCTGCCGGCGAACGTGCAGGCGCTGTCGGCGCTGAACGGGTTCGGGCAGCGGCAGGGGCGGCGCCAGCTGGAGCAGTGGCAGGCGGCGGTGGACCGGGCCCGGGCGCTGCCCGAGGACCGGTTGCCGCAGCCGGGGCAGCAGGTGACCGGGCCCCCGCCGCCGCGGGCGTGGGCGGACAAGGACCCGGTGGCCGCGGCCCGGCTGACCGCGGCGCGGGCGGCGGTGACCGCGCTGGCGGAGGCGCTGAACCTGCCGCCCGAGAACCTGATCACCCCGGACACGGTGCGCCGGGTCTGCTGGGAGCCGCCGGCCGAGCCGACCGCGGAGGCGGTCTCGGCGGCGCTGGCCGGGTACGGGGCGCGGCCCTGGCAGGTGGAGCAGGTGACTCCGGTGCTGGTCGGCGCGTTGTCGGCGGTGGAGAAGGGCTGAGAGAGCGGGGATACGAGCAGAGGTCGGACGGTGGCGCCCTCTCCTTCGGGAGGGGGCGCCGGCGTGTGCGGGGGCGGGCTCGGAGCCGTGACGGGGTGTGACGTTCGCCGCTGTCGGCGGGGGGACTGTGCAGTCTGGTTACCCGTAAGTAGCATGGGGGCGAGCGCGCGCTTAGCCGTGTGCGCCGCAGCAGTGCCACCCCGCACCCTGGAGGAGAGCCATCGTGCCTCGTACCGTCAGGGACGTCGTCTTCGTCGACGGCGTCCGCACCCCGTTCGGCAAGGCGGGCCCGAAGGGCGTCTACCACGAGACCCGTGCCGACGACCTCGTCGTGAAGGCGATCCGGGAGCTGCTGCGCCGCAACCCGGACCTGGACCCGGCATTGATCGACGAGGTGGCCATCGCGGCGACCACGCAGATCGGCGACCAGGGCCTGACCATCGGCCGGACCGCGGGCATCCTGGCGGGGCTGCCGCAGTCGGTGCCGGGGTACTCCATCGACCGGATGTGCGCCGGTGCGATGACCGCGGTGACCGCGACGGCCGGCTCCATCGCCTTCGGCGCGTACGACGCGGTGATCGCGGGCGGTGTCGAGCACATGGGGCGCCACCCGATGGGTGAGGGCGTCGACCCCAACCCGCGGTTCGTCAGCGAGAAGCTGGTGGACGAGTCCGCCCTGTTCATGGGCATGACCGCGGAGAACCTGCACGACCGCTACCCGCACATCACCAAGCAGCGGGCCGACGAGTACGCGGTGCGCAGCCAGGAGAAGGCGGCCAAGGCGTACGCCAACGGCAAGATCCAGGCCGACCTGGTGCCGATCTCGGTGCGCCGGACCGCAGCGCCGGACAGCGGCTCCGCCGCGGGCTCGGCGGGTGAGACCGGCTGGGGTCTGGTGACGGCGGACGAGCCGATGCGCCCGGGCACCACGCTGGAGAACCTGGCCGGGCTGAAGACGCCGTTCCGGGTGCACGGCAATGTCACCGCGGGCAACGCGGCCGGTCTGAACGACGGCGCCACCGCCTCGCTGGTGGCCTCCGAGGACTTCGCCCGCGAGCACGGCCTGCCGGTGAAGATGCGGCTGGTCTCCTTCGCGTACGCCGGTGTGGAGCCGGAGGTCATGGGCTACGGCCCGATCCCGGCCACCGAGAAGGCGCTCGCCAAGGCGGGTCTGACCATCGGTGACATCGGGCTCTTCGAGATCAACGAGGCGTTCGCCGTGCAGGTGCTCGCCTTCCTGGACCACTACGGCATCGCCGACGACGACGCCCGGGTCAACCAGTACGGCGGTGCCATCGCCTTCGGCCACCCGCTGGCCTCCTCCGGTGTCCGGCTGATGACCCAGCTGGCCCGCCAGTTCGAGGAGCAGCCGCAGGTCCGCTACGGCATCACCACCATGTGCGTCGGCTTCGGCATGGGCGCGACCGTGATCTGGGAGAACCCGCACTTCGAGGGGGAGAAGGCATGAGCAGCACCGCAGAGCTTCTGAAGGGTGCGGCCGAGCTGTTCCCGGACGAGGTCGTCACCACCGCCCACGTACGCCACTTCGACCTGCCCGCCGGGGCCGGCCGTTTCGCGCTGATCACGCTGGACAACGGGCACGACCACACCAAGCCGACCACCTTCGGCCCCCAGTCGCTGGCGAACCTCAACGCCGCCATCGACGTGGTCGAGAAGGAGGCGGGGGCGGGTGAGATCGTCGGCGTCGGGATCACCGGCAAGCCGTTCATCTTCGCCGTCGGCGCCGACCTCAAGGGCGTGGAGCTGCTGAAGCGCCACGAGGACGCGCTCGCCATCGGCAAGGGCGGCCACGAGGTCTTCAAGCGGCTGGCCGCGCTCGCGGTGCCGACCTTCGCGTACTACAACGGCGCGGCGATGGGCGGCGGTGTCGAGGTCGGTCTGCACTGCACCTACCGCACCGTGTCGAAGTCGGTTCCGGCGTTCTCGCTGCCCGAGGTCTTCCTCGGTCTGGTACCGGGCTGGGGCGGCTGCGCGCTGCTGCCGAACCTGATCGGCGCCGACCGCGCGGTCTCGGTGATCATCGAGAACTCGCTCAACCAGAACAAGCAGCTCAAGGGCGCCCAGGTGCACGAGCTGGGCATCGCCGACGCGATCTTCGAGGGCGCGGACTTCCTGGAGCAGTCGCTGCACTGGACCGCCGCCGTACTCAAGGGCGAGATCGCCGTCGAGCGCGCCGAGATCGACCGCGGTGAGGGCTGGGACCAGGCGGTGGCCCGGGGCCGGTTCATCGCCGACTCCAAGGTGCACGGCGCCGCCCCGGCCGCGTACCGGGCGCTGGAGATCATCGAGGCGGCCAAGGACGGGGACCTCCAGAAGGGCTTCGACGCCGAGGACACCGCGCTGGCGGACCTGATCATGGGCGGCGAGCTGCGCAGCGGCATCTACGCCTTCAACCTGGTCCAGAAGCGCGGCAAGCGCCCGGCCGGTGCCCCGGACAAGTCGCTGGCCCGCCCGGTCACCAAGGTCGGTGTCGTCGGTGCCGGTCTGATGGCCTCCCAGCTTGCGCTGCTCTTCCTGCGCCGCCTGGAGGTGCCGGTCGTGCTGACCGACATCGACCAGGAGCGCGTCGACAAGGGCGTGGGCTATGTCCACGCCGAGATCGAGAAGCTGCTCGGCAAGGGCCGGATCAACCAGGACAAGGCGAACCGGCTCAAGGGCCTGGTCTCCGGTGTACTGGACAAGGCCGAGGGCTTCGCGGACGCGGACTTCATCATCGAGGCCGTGTTCGAGGAGATGAGCGTCAAGCAGAAGGTGTTCGCCGAGGTCGAGGCGGTCGCCCCGGCGCACGCGATCCTCGCCACCAACACCTCCTCGCTCTCGGTGTCGGAGATGGCGGCGAAGCTGCGGAACCCGGAGCGGGTCGTGGGCTTCCACTTCTTCAACCCGGTCGCCATCCTCCCGCTGCTGGAGATCGTCCGCGGCGAGCAGACCGACGACGCGGCGCTGGCCACCGCGTTCGGTGTGGCGAAGAAGCTGAAGAAGACCGCGGTGCTGGTCAAGGACGCCCCGGCGTTCGTGGTCAACCGCATCCTCACCCGCTTCATGGGCGAGATCCAGAACGTGATCGACGAGGGCACCCCGGTCGCCACCGCCGAGAAGGCCGTGGAGCCGCTGGGTCTGCCGATGTCGCCGCTGGTGCTGCTGGAGCTGGTCGGCCCGGCCATCGGTCTGCATGTCTCGGAGACGCTGAACCGGTCCTTCCCGGAGCGCTTCACCGTCTCGCCGAACCTCAAGGCGGTCGTGGAGGCCGGCAAGCGGGGCTTCTACGTCTACGACTCCGGCAAGCCGGAGCTGGACCCGGAGGTCGCCGCGCTGCTCAAGCAGGGCGAGCGCGTCCTGACCGAGGAGCAGGTGCGGGCCCGCGTGCTGGACGCGGTCGCGCAGGAGATCGGCCTGATGCTGGACGAGGGCGTGGTCGCCGAGGCGCAGGACATCGACCTGTGCCTGATCACCGGCGCGGGCTGGCCCTTCCACCTGGGCGGCATCACGCCGTACCTGGACCGTGAGGGCGTCTCCCAGCGGGTGAACGGCAAGCCCTTCCTGGCGGCGGGCGTCGCGAGCGTCCCGGCGTAGCGGCTCCCCCCTGGGGGGGACTGGGAACGGCCGCGGGCCGTACGGGAGAGGTCGGTCTCCTGTACGGCCCGCGGCGTTTGGCCCCGGGGGGCCGGTGCCCCCCGGGGGGGGCACGGCCCGGGGGGCCGGGGTGGCCGGGGGGCTCAGGCTTCGGCGAGGGTGTCCAGGATGGCCTGGCCGTATTTGGCGAGCTTGTTCTCGCCGACTCCGCCGACGCCGCCGAGTTCGGCCAGTGAACCGGGCCGGGTGGTGGCGATCTCCCGGAGCGTGGCGTCGTGGAAGATCACATACGCCGGGACGCCCTGCTCCTTGGCGGTGGCCCCGCGCCAGGCGCGCAGCCGCTCGAAGAGGGGCGCGGCCTCGGGCGGCAGGTCGGCGGCGGGGGCCGACTTGCGGGAACCGCCACCCGACCTCGTGGCCGCCTTCGCCGGGCGCTCCGGCTCGCTGCGCAGCGGCACCTCGCGGCCGCCGCCGAGCACCTCCTTGGAGGCCTCGGTGAGCACCAGGGTGCCGTAGTCGCCCTCCACGGCCAGCAGGCCCTGGGCGAGCAGCTGGCGCACCACCCCGCGCCACTGGGCCTCGCGCAGCTCGGTGCCGATGCCGAAGACGGAGAGCGCGTCGTGGTCGAACTGGATGACCTTGGCGGTCTTCTTGCCCAGCAGGATGTCGACGATCTGACCGGCGCCGAACTTCTGGTTCCGCTCGCGCTTCAGCCGGACGATGGTGGACAGCAGCTTCTGCGCGGCGATGGTGCCGTCCCACGACTTCGCCGGGGTCAGGCAGCTGTCGCAGTTGCCGCAGGGGCCGGAATCCTGGCCGAAGTAGGCCAGCAGCCGCACCCGGCGGCACTCCACGGTCTCGCAGAGCGCCAGCATGGCGTCGAGGTGGGCGGTGAGGCGGCGGCGGTGCTCGGCGTCGCCCTCGCTGCCGTCGATCATCTTCCGCTGCTGGACGACGTCCTGGAGGCCGTACGCCAGCCAGGCGGTGGACGGCAGTCCGTCGCGGCCCGCGCGACCGGTCTCCTGGTAGTAGCCCTCGACGGACTTGGGCAGGTCCAGGTGGGCGACGAAGCGGACGTCCGGCTTGTCGATGCCCATGCCGAAGGCGATGGTGGCGACCACCACCAGGCCGTCCTCGCGCAGGAAGCGGGACTGGTTGGCGGCGCGGACCCGGGCGTCCAGTCCGGCGTGGTACGGGACGGCGTCGATGCCGCTGTCCACCAGGAACTGCGCGGTCTTCTCCACCGAGGCGCGGGACAGGCAGTAGACGATCCCGGCGTCCCCGGCGTGCTCGTTCCGCAGCAGGTCGAGCAGCTGCTTCTTGGGCTCGTTCTTCGGGGCGATGCGGTACTGGATGTTCGGCCGGTCGAAACTGGCCACGAAGTGCCGGGCCTCGTCCAGCTTCAGCCGGGAGGCGATCTCCTGGTGGGTGGCGGGGGTGGCGGTCGCGGTCAGCGCGATCCGGGGCACGTCCGGCCAGCGCTCGTGCAGCTGGGAGAGCTGGAGGTAGTCGGGCCGGAAGTCGTGGCCCCACTGCGCCACGCAGTGCGCCTCGTCGATGGCGAAGAGGGAGATGGTGCCGCGGTTCAGCAGATCGAGCGTCGCCGGTACGCGCAGCCGCTCGGGCGCCAGATAGAGCAGGTCCAGCTCGCCGGAGGCGAACTCGGCCTCCACCAGGCGGCGCTCGTCCAGGTCCTGGGTGGAGTTGAGGAAGTTCGCGCGCACCCCGAGCGCGCGCAGGGCGTCCACCTGGTCCTGCATCAGGGCGATCAGCGGGGAGATGACCACGCCGGTGCCGCGGCGGACCAGGGCGGGGATCTGGTAGCAGAGCGACTTGCCGCCGCCGGTCGGCATCAGGACGAGCGCGTCGCCGCCGGACACCACATGCTCGATGATCTCCTGCTGCTCCCCGCGGAAGGCGTCGTAGCCGAAGACCCGGGCGAGCACGTCCAGCGGCTTCTCCCCGGTGGCGTCCCGGACCCGGCCGGGCTCGTCGCCGCGGTGCGGGTGGTCGCCGGGGTGGTCGCCCGGGTGCTCGTCGAGGGGGCCGTACTCCTCGGGCGGCGGCATGTCGTCGTACGCCGGGTCGTAGGGCGGCTCGTCGTACGCGTCGTAGCTGTCGTCCGGGATGTCGGCCGGGGGGTGGTTGTCGGCCGGTCCGTGGTGCTGGCCCGCTGTGGTCATTGGACGAGTCTACGGACGGACCACCCGTACGGACCAAAACCGGCCACCGGGGAGCTGGCACCCTGGTCCCATGACGGAGGACATGCGGGCGGTACTGATCGTGGACGGGGCGAATGTGGTGGGCTCGGTCCCGGACGGCTGGTGGCGGGACCGGCACGGCGCCGCGGAACGGCTCCGCGACCGGCTGGTCCCCCTCGCCGAGAGCGGTGCGGTGGGGCTGGAGCCGCCCCTGGAGGTGATCCTCGTGGTCGAGGGCCGGGCCCGGGACGTGGCGGGCGTGCCGGGGGTACGGGTGGAGGCGGCGCCGGGGAGCGGGGACGACCTGATCGTGGAGCTGGCGGGGGCCGCGAGGGCCGCCGGGGCGGCTGGGCGTCGGTGTGTGGTGGTGACCGCGGACCGGGAGCTGCGGCGGCGGGTGGAGGCGCATGGGGCGGAGTGTGTGGGGCCGCGGGCTGTGCGGTGACGTTGTGGTGGGGGCGGCTTGCGCCGCGGTGGGCGGCTCGCGCCGCCGGTGTTCGGGCCTGCCCGCTGGCCGGTGGCCTCGCTGACGCGGGTGGGTCTGTGTCGGTTGCGGTGCGGTGGCCGGGGGCACCTCCGGTGGTCGGGTCCGCGGAGGGTGGGTGGGGGCGTGGGCACTCCGGGCTCACGTGCTCGCCGCTCGCGCTTGCCGTTCGACGGTCAAGCGACCGCCACATTACGCTCGGCGGCTGCGCGCGCGACCCTGCGTACCCCCACCCGACCGGCGGCGCACTGACCCCATCGCCGTGGCTGATGCCCCTCCCCCGGGCCGAAGGCCCGGACCACCTCTTGCAGGGCCCCGTCCGGCGGGCCGCAGGCACCCTTCCCGGGCCGAGGGCTCGCATCGGTCGGACGCCAATGCCCGGCAGGTGATACGGCCCTCGGGGCCCGTACGACCGGATACGGCCCTATCGGGCGGGGAGCCCGGCCCGCGGACGGAGACCCGGACGCTCTATGCCGCGGAGTGGTACGCGGTGGTGAGTTTGGCTATCGCGGCGGCGGGGTTGCCGGTGAGGAGGAGGTGGTCGGCCTCGGCGAAGGGGGCGGAGACCTGGGGGGTGAGGTGCTGGCCGATGCGGTGCTGGACGAGTTGGCGGGCCTTGGTGACGATTTCGCGGGCTTCGGGGGATGAGCCCCGGCCTGCTGCCTGGAGGGCTTGGGCGGCCAGGGCGAGGGCTTTGAGGGTGAGTTCGCCGCCGGCGGGGGGCCGGGAGAGGGTGGTCAGGCCCCAGCCGTAGGGATACTGGGGGTCGTAGGTCTTGTCGCCGACGTTGATGGGGAGCTGGGTCTCGGACTTGGGCCAGGTGACGGGGAGTTGGCCGGTGAAGGGGCGCTTGCCGTAGAGGACGTCGGCGACGCCGTCGCCCTCGGTGCCGGGCAGCCAGGAGGCGACCAGCGCGTCGATCGCGGAGAGGCGGTCGCCGATGAGCTGGGGGCGGCCGGAGACGATCAGGACGGCGCACTTCATGGCGGCGCAGACCTTGTCGATGGCGGCCTGGTCGGCGGGCGAGAGGGCGAGGTCGTGGCCGTTGCCCACGTCGCCGATGCCCTCGGCGTAGGGGGTCTCGCCGACGACGACCACGCCGATGTCATGGCCGGTGGTGGGGGCGGTGGCCTCCTTGGAGTAGGTGAGCGTGGCGGCGGGGGCCGCCTTGCGGATGGCCTGGAGGATGGTGGTGCCGGTGGTGGTCTTGCCGGAGGCGCCCTGCCAGCTGATGGTCCAGCCGCCGGCCTGGTTGCCCAGGTCGTCGGCGTTGGAGCCGGCTATGTAGACCTTTTGGGAGGGGTTGAGGGGGAGGAGGGAGTTGGTGTTCTTGAGGAGGACTTGGGATTTGGCGGCGGCTTCACGGGCTACGGCGCGGTGGGCGGGTGAGCCGATCGCGGAGAGGTGGGTGGTGTCGGCGTAGGGCTGTTCGAAGAGGCCGAGCCGGAACTTCTGGGTGAGGATGCGGGAGACGGCGTCGTCGATGCGGGTGAGAGGGATGCGGCCGGCCGTCACTTCGGCGGTGAGGGTGCGGGTGAAGGTCGGGTAGTCGGTGGGGACCATGATCATGTCGAGGCCGGCGTTGATCGAGGTGCGCACGTCGCTCGGGTAGTCGCCGGGGATCTGGTCGATGGCCTGCCAGTCGCTGATGACGAAGCCCTCGAAGCCCATCCGGTCCTTGAGGACGTTGTTGATCATTTCGGCGTTGGCGTGCATCTTGACCGGGCCCTGGTCGTCGCCGAGGACGTCGAGGGAGGAGTAGGACGGCATCACCGTTCCGGTGCCGCGCTTGACGGCCTCGGCGAAGGGGGCGAGGTGGACGGCCTCCAGCTCCTGGCGGGTGACCTTGGTGACGCCCTGGTCGATGGTGTACGAGCCGGTGGTGGAGGAGCCGTACTCGGTGCCGCCGTCGCCGACGAAGTGCTTGGCGCTGGTCAGCACCTTGTCGCGGCGGTCCAGGTCGCGGCCGTCGGGGTGGCCCTGCATGCCGTTGATGACCGTCTCCATGGCGGTGACCAGGGCCGGGTCCTCGCCGAAGGCCTCGTAGGAGCGGCCCCAGCGCTCGTCGCGGGTGACGCAGACGCAGGGCGCGAAGTCCCAGGGGATGCCGGTGGCGCGGACCTCCTTGGCGGTGACCGCGCCGGTGCGCTCGGCGGTCCTGGGGTCGCGGGAGGCGCCGATGCCGATGTTGTGCGGCATGATCGTCGCGCCGACCACGTTGTTGTGGCCGTGCACGGCGTCCACGCCGTAGAGGAGCGGGATCTGGTGGCGGGTGGCCTGGGCGCGGAGTTGGTAGGTGTCGACCATCCTGGCCCAGGCGGCCGGGGTGTTGGGGGTGGGGACCGAGCCGCCGCCGGAGAGCAGGGAGCCGAGGTCGTAGCCGGCGATGTCGCCCTGGGAGCGCAGGGCGTTGCGCTCGGCCTGGGTCATCTGGCCGACCTTCTCGGCGAGGGTGAGGCGGGAGAGCAGGTCGGTGACGCGGGCGCGGGTCGAGAGTCCGGGGTTGAGGTAGGACAGGTCGTGGGCGTTGACCACGACCTGGGGGTTCTCGGTGGGGGGCTTGGCGCCGGTGACGGTGAGGGTGAGCGGGATCGTTTCGGCGGCCTCGGCGGCGCGGTCCTTGGTGGTGGTGACGGTGACGGTGCGGGTGGTGCCGGAGGCGGTGCCGGCGGGGAAGGTGAGGGTGCCGGAGACCGGGCGGTAATCCTTGCCGGGTTCGGCGCTGCCGCTGCCGGTGGTGTAGGCGACGGTCACCGGTTCGGTGGTGGGCGCGGAGCCGGTGGTGGCGACGGAGATGTCGACGGTGGCGGTGCCGCCCTCGTCCACGGGGTGGACGGCCGCGTCGGTGAGGACCTTGGCGGTGAGGGCGGGGTCCGCCTTGCCGTAGAGCTCCAGGCCGTCCATGGCGAAGGAGCCGGGCGCGCCGGGCGGCAGGGTGAGGGCCCAGCCCCACATCTCGTTGAGGCCGAGGATCTGGTCGATGCCGCCGACGGGCTGGTAGTCGGTGCGGTAGACGAAGTCGGCGAACGGGATCTCGACCAGGTGCCAGCCTTCGAAGTCATCGGTGAAGGAGGTGGTCCAGAGCTCGGAGGCGCCGCCGTTGGCTCCGCCGTCCTTGATCTCGAAGTGGACGCGCTTGCCGGAGCCGGGGGGCAGGGGTGCCTTGTTCTGGCCGTACCACCAGAAGCGCAGGCCCTTGGCGGCGGTCCAGTCGTGCGGAGTGCTGTCGACGGCGAACTCATGGCTGAGGCCGCCCCAGCCGCTGATGCCGTAGTCGCCTTCGAGGACCTTGGCGCCTTCGGGGGCGTCGGCGCGTTCGGTGAGCCGTAGCTTGGGGTGGTCGTCGGCGTCGCTGCCCCAGGTGAAGATGCCGTTGGCGGGCGGGTTGGCGAAGGGTACCTCGCCCTCGAAGCGGTCCACCGGGACGGGCGGGGGCTCATCGGCGGGCGCGGCGGCGCTGGGCAGCGCTCCGGTGAGCAGTGAGCCCAGCACGGCGGTGGCGGCGATCAGCGCCATGGTGGCCGTACGGGATCTCTTGCGGGGTCCTGGCATCGAGGGCTCCTGGGGGATGGGCGTACGGGGGCGGACTGCCGCTGGGGCCTGTCCGGCGGGGGTGCGGGGTCAGGGGGCTGAGGCGCGGACGACCAGTTCGGTGGGGAGGATCACCGGGTCGGTGGGCGCGGGGGTGCCGGCGAGGTGCTGGAGCAGCAGCCGGGCGGCCCGCTCCCCCATGGCGCGCATGGGCTGGCGGACCGTGGTGAGGGGCGGTTCGGTGTGCCGGGCGGCGGGGATGTCGTCGAAGCCGATGACGGCGACATCGTCGGGGACGCGGCGGCCGGCGGCGCGGAGGGCGCGGAGGGCACCGATGGCGATCAGGTCGTTGTGGGCGAAGACGGAGTCGAAGGGGCGGCTCTTCGCCAGGGCGTGTGCCGTGGCGGTGCGGCCGGAGTCTTCGGTCAGTTCGCCCTCGGTGATCAGGTCGGTGGGCAGGACGCCGAGGAAGCCGTCGAGGCGTTCGCGGACGCAGCCGAAGGCGGTGGGGCCGGCCAGGATGAGGGGGCGGGTGCGGCCGGCGGCGGCGAGGTGGCGGGCGGCCGAGGCGCCGCCCTCGCGGTTGGTGGTGGCTACGGACGGGAAGTCCGGGTGGTGGCCTCGGTCGTCGATGAGGACCACGGGCAGGCCCCGGCGGTGCAGGGTGGTGATGGTGTCCAGGGTGTTGTCCGGTTCGACCACCAGCAGCCCGTCGAAGGCACGGGCGGAGACCTGGCTGGTGAAGTGGCCGATGGAGGCGGTGCCCCGGTTGCAGGTGTGCAGCAGCAGTCCGTAGCCGGCGGCTTCGACGGTGTCGGCGGCGCCTTGGAGGACCTCGCCCATCCAGGGCCAGGTGAGCGGGGGCGTGAGCATGGCGACGGTGCGACTGCGGCCGCGGGCCAGTCCGACCGCACCGGAGCTGGGGACATAGCCGAGGGAGTCGATCACTGCGCGAACACGGGCGGCGGTGGCGGCGTCCACCTCCGCCTTGGTATTGAGCACCCGGGAGACGGTCGTCTTGCTGACCCCGGCCGCACGTGCGACGTCGGCGATCGTGACACGCATCGGGGCCCTTTCGGGTCGGGGCGCGGGACCGGTACCGGAACCGGTTCCGGGGTGGGTGCGGTGAGTCAATCGGGCGGGGTGGGCGGCGTCAAGACTTCACACCGGATTCGGTGGACGTCCAAGTTCCGGGTGGGTGGGGCGGGTTGTGCGTTCGGGAGATGAATGCGGGAGGGTTGACGGGGCCCGGGAGCGGCAGTTCACGGTGGACGAGAACACCCGTTACCAGACCTTCGCCGGTGGCGGTGCCTCGTTCACCGACACCGCGGCCTGGCTGCTGAAGGGCAGCGGCGCGCTCTCCCAGGCCACCCGTGACGAGACGATGCGCAAGCTGTTCTCGCCGACCGAGGGGATCGGGCTGTCGCTCGTCCGCAACCGGGCGAAGTCGGTGACCAAGTGGTCGCCGGCGGTGGACCAGAACCGCGGTCGTCGGCGAACGGCACCCGGGCGCAGATCTGGTCCTGTACGGGGGCGGCCGATCAGAGGCGGCGGCTGGTCTGAACGGTCCGCGCGTGACGGACGGCGGCCGGTGCCCCTGGGTGGAGGGGCACCGGCCGCCGGATGCGGATGGGTGCTCAGGGGTGACGGTCGGCGGAGAGCGTCTCGCCGCGGCCGAGACGGCTGTGGGAGCGGCCGTAGAGGAAGTAGACGACCACACCGATGGCCATCCACACGGCGAACCGGAACCAGGTCTCGTTGGGCAGGTTGAGCATCAGCCAGAGCGAGGCGGCGACCGAGAGGATGGGGAGGACGGGCACCCAGGGGGTGCGGAAGGCCCGCTGCAGGTCGGGGCGGGTCCGGCGGAGCACGATGACGCCGAGGGCGACCACCACGAAGGCGAAGAGGGTGCCGATGTTCACCAGGGTGGCCAGCTCGTTGATGCTGGTGAAGCCGGCGACGATGGCGATGATCACGCCGAGCAGGATGGTGGGGCGGTACGGGGTCTTGAACTTCGGGTGGGTCTTGGAGAAGAACCGGGGCAGCAGCCCGTCGCGGCTCATCGCGAAGAAGACCCGGGTCTGGCCGAGGAAGAGGATCAGGCAGACCGTGGTGAGGCCGACGGCGGCGCCGAAGCTGATGATGCCCGCGTACACCGGATGGCCGGCGGCCTTGAAGGCGTCGGCGAGCGGGGCGCTGACGGACAGCTCCTTGTAGTTCTGCATACCGGTGACGACCAGGGAGACCGCCACATACAGCACGGTGCAGATGAGCAGCGAGCCGAGGATGCCGCGGGGCATGTCGCGCTGCGGGAGCTTGGTCTCCTCGGCGGCGGTGGCGACGACGTCGAAGCCGATGAAGGCGAAGAAGACCACCGAGGCGGCGGTGAAGATGCCCATGATGCCGAAGTTGGTGGGCTCGTAGCCGAAGATCGTCTGGACCAGCGGGGTGTCCCAGCCGGAGCTGCCGCCTTCCGGGGTCACGGCCTCGGGAATGAACGGCGAGTAGTTGGAGCCGACGATGAAGAACAGCCCGGCGATGATCACGATCATCACGACGGTGACCTTGATCGCCACCACCACGGAGGTGATTCGGGCGGACAGGGTCATCCCGACGACCAGGACACCGGTGATCACCAGGACCAGCAGGAAGGCGAGGAGGTCGAAGGTGCCACCGGCCGCGTCCGGGCCTTGCATCCACGCTGGAAGGTTCCAGCCGATGTTGTCCAGCAGCGAGCGCACATAGCCGGACCAGCCGACGGCCACCACCGCCGTGCCGAGGGCGAACTCCAGGACGAGGTCCCAACCGATGATCCAGGCGGGGAGTTCGCCGATGGAGGCGTAGGAGAAGGTGTACGCCGATCCGGCCACCGGGACGGTGGAGGCGAACTCGGCGTAGCAGAGCGCGGCGAGCGCGCAGACGATGCCGGCCGCGACGAAGGCGAGGGCGGTGGCCGGCCCGGCGTTCTCCTTGGCGACCTTGCCGGTCAGCACGAAGATGCCGGTGCCGATGATCACGCCGACGCCGAAGACCGTGAGGTCCCAGGCGGACAGGGACTTCCGGAGCGCGTGCTCCGGTTCCTCGGTGTCCCGGATGGATTGCTCGATGCTCTTGGTCCGGAAAACTCCGGTGCCTCGTGATTGCTGCCCCGTACTCACCGGCGTACCTCCGTCGCCATCGGCTATTCCGCCCATGATTGGGAGCAGCGCAAGACGGCGCCTCCCCGGCGGGCGGTTCTTCACACGAAAGGACCGATCGAGGTCCCTCACGGTACTCCGGGCGGGTCAACGGGGCGAGGGGGCGTGGGGGCGCGGGGCGCCCGGAGGGGCGGGGGTGGCGCGGGGTGCGGGTGGCGGAGTGCGGATGGCGGGGATACGGATGAGGCGGGGCGCCCGGAGGGGCGGGGAGGCGGGTGGCGCGGAACGCCGAAGGGCGCGGGGCGCCGGAGACTGGGGCAGGGGGCTCGGAGCGCGGGGTGCGGGTGGCGCCGGACGCCAGGTGGCCGGGGTGCGGGTGGTGCGGGAAACGAGACGGGGGGGGGACGGGAAACGGACTGGGGGAAACGGGGCGCGGCCCGGCGCGGAGGGGGAAACGGGAGCGGGGTGCGGGACGTCGGGAGGTGTGGCGTGGCTCGGGGGGCCGGGCCCGGTTGCCCGGTTGCCCGGTATGGGAAACCGGGCGCTGAGCCCGGGAAACGGTGGTGAGGCGCGGGAAACCTTGGCATGGGCTGACCCGGGGTGACGAGTGAGGCGCCGCTCAAGCGGATAGGCAACCTCAGCCAGGGCTGGTCCACCGCCACCGTCGACGTCACCGTCCACCCCGGCGAGGACCTGGACAAGGTCCGCCAGGTG
>NZ_JBEYXH010000061.1:0-23366 GCF_040644755.1 Streptomyces sp. NPDC046887 | reverse complement strand
GCCGCGGGCCGTCCGGAGCGGACGGCCCGCGGTCCGCCGAGGTCACCGGGCCGCCCCGGTCAGCTTCAGCAGGTCGTCCACCGCCGCCTCCACGGGGGGCAGGGCCAGCATCTCCAGCCGGGCCCGGCGCGCGGTGCTTCCGGCCTCCGGGTCGGTCAGCACCGCCCGGCAGGCGGCGGCCACGGCCTCCGGGGTGCGCTCGGCGATCTGGCGGCCCAGCCCCAGTTCCTCGACCCGTTCGGCGTTCGGCTGCTGGTCGCCGAAGTGCGGCAGCACGGCCATCGGCGTGGCGGTGCGCAGCGCCTCGCGGACGCTGTTGAAGCCGCCATGGGTGAGGAACAGGTCCGCCGTCTCCAGTACCAGCGGTTGCGGCAGCCAGTCGGTCAGGGTGATGTGCGCGGGCAGCGAGGCGGGGTCGATGTCGTCCGGCAGTATGCCGGAGGTGCCCACGACCACGGTGCAGTCGGTGAGTTCGGCCGTCGCGTCGAGGATGATCCGCAGCGACTCACCGGGGTCCGGCACCGGAAAGCCGATATCGGCGGGCAGGTAGCGGCGGATGTGCGGCAGCGCGCTGCCGAGCGCGGCCCACACCAGGGGCCGGTCGGTGGGCAGTCGGGCGAACCAGTCGGGCAGCCGGGCGGCGCGGGTCACTCCGGTGGTCTGCTGGTAGGCGAGGGCGCCGGAGGCGTGCCGGGCGAAGGAGAAGGCCGCCGGGACGTAGTCGACCCGGCCGTGCGCCACCACCGACAGCGGATCGTCCCGCCGCGGCAGGCCGAGCGCGGCGCGCACCGCGTTGAGCGGTTCGTGCAGATCGGCCGGGTCGAGCACATTGAGGGCCCCGGAGGGGGTCGGCAGCTGCGGTACGTCCAGCTCCTCGGCGACCAGGCAGGCTCCGAGGTCCATGCCGTCCCGCAGCACCAGATCGGGGCGGAAGGCCCGGGCGGCGGGCGCCTCCACCTCGTACAGCGCCCTGGCCAGCGGGCCGCCCAGGGCGCGGGTGAGGTCGCGGATCCGGGCCTGCTGCGCCTCGGCGGGCGCCTGCGCCCCGAGCGGTCCGGCACCGTCCCCGTCCTGGACGAGGGCGCTCGGGTCGAAGGCCGGCAGCCGGGGATCCACGCTCACGTCGTCGTCGCCGAAGACCGTGGTCAGTTCGGAGGTGGTCAGCACCCGCACCTCGTGCCCGGCGGCGGCCAGTGCCCGTAACAAGGGGAGTTGGGCCCGGCCGTGGGAAGGGCTGCCGGTGGTGGTGCACAGGACGCGCATGGTGCTGCCTTTCGAGGAGCGGGGATACCTGGAGCGGGAATACGTGGAGCGGGGAAACGTGGAGCGGGGATACATGGAGCGGGGATACGTGTTCCGCCGGGGGGGGTGGGTGTGGGGCCCGCTGAGGGCTTCGGGCAGGGGGTCAGCCGGTGAGGACGCGGGGGCGGCCGAGGCCGTGCAGGGCCAGGCCGGCCCGGGCCAGGCGGTCGGGGTCGAGGACGCCGCGGGGGTCGTGGACGGCCCGGCCGCGCATATGCGTGGCCATCCGGTCCCAGTGCAGGGCGCGGAACTCCGGCCACTCGGTGAGGACCACGCAGGCGTCCGCCCCGTCCGCCGCCTCGGTGGGGTCGTCCACCAGGGTCAGCAGGTCGCTCAGGTCGGTGGTCTCGGCGCTGAGCGCGGGATCGGCGGCGACGAGAACGGCGCCCCGGGCCCGTAGCAGCCGGGCGACGGCCAGGGCGGGTGAGTCGCGCAGGTCTGAGGTGCCCGCCTTGAAGGTGAGGCCGAGCAGGCCCAGTCGCGCCCCGGCCAGCGGGCGGCCGTCGGCGTCCAGGTCGGCCGCGATCCGGTCCACCAGGTGGTGCTGGTGGGCGACATTGGTCTCGATGGTGGCCCGTAGCAGGGGGAAGTCCACGCCGGCCCCCTCGCAGGCGGTGAGCAGCGCATGGGTGTCCTTGGGCAGGCAGGACCCGCCCCAGCCGGGCCCGGGGCGCAGAAAGGCGGGGCCGATCCGGGGGTCGAGGCCGATGGCCGCGGTGACCTGGGAGACGTCCACGCCGACCGCGTCGCAGAGCACGGCGAGGTTGTTGGCGAAGGAGAGCTTCATGGCGAGGAAGAAGTTGGCCGCGTACTTGGCGAGTTCGGCGTCGGCCGCCGCGCAGCGCAGCACGGGGGCGTCCAGCGCCTGGTAGAGCCCGGCCACCCGGTCCAGAGCCGCCGGGTCGCCGCCGCCGATGACGATGCGGTCGGGGTGGAGGAAGTCGTGGACGGCGCTGCCCTCCCGTAGGAACTCGGGATTGCTGACCACGGGGACGTCGCTCCGGCCGAGGAGGGCGGCGACCCGCTCGGCGGTGCCCACCGGCACGGTCGACTTGTCGACCACGACGCAGCCGGCCGGCAGCCGGTGCCTGATCTGCCCGGCGACGGCCTCCACGGCGGCCAGGTCGGCGGCGCCGCCCAGTCCCATCGGCGTGGGCAGGCACAGGAAGACCACCTCCGCCCCGTCCACCGCCGCGGCCGTGTCCCCGGTGAACGCCAGCCGGCCGCGGTCCAGCCCGTCCCGTACCAGCTCGTCGAGGTCCGGCTCCAGGAGGGCGACCTCGCCGCGGCGCAGGGCGGCGACCTTGGCCGCGTCGGCGTCCGCGCACACCACGCGGTGTCCCAGCGAGGCCAGGCAGGCCCCCGTCGTCAGACCCACGTAGCCGGTCCCGACGACCACCACACGACGGCTCTCTGCGGGCATCAGCCCTCACCCCTCCCGACGGTCGCTGCTGTCGGGAGGGACTGTAGGCCGTCGGGCAGGTCTAGAGTCAACAGCCGATGACATCCGCTGATGACTTTTCGGACACCGGCCGGAGCGGGGAGCATGGCCCTCCGGTCGGCGGCACGGCGGGCCGGACGACGAGGGGTGACGAGGGCGTGGACGTGAACGGATTCCCGGTCCAGGGCGGTGGCGGGCGGGGACGGCGACCTGCGGCGGGAGCGTCCGGTGCGGCGGTACGAGGCGGGGAGGCGGCGGCGGAGCACGGCGGCCCGCGACCGGGCGAACGTTCCGCCGCGAGCCGTCCCGCGGCCGACGACACGCCGGAGACGCCCGGGCGCCGGCCGAAACGGCGCAAACGCAGCGCCGCGGGCACCCGCAGCGCGCTGATGGCCGCCGCGGCGCAGCGCTTCGGCGCCTATGGCTACGAGGGCACCAGCCTGCGCGACATCGCCCGGGACGCCGGGGTGGACGCGGCGCTGGTCTACCGCTACTTCGGCTCGAAAGACGCCTTGTTCGCGGCGGTCTCCCGCCCCTCCGCGCTCTTCGACCCGCTGCTGGAGACCCCGCTGGACGAGGTGGCCGGCTGGCTCTGCGACTTCCTCGCCGGGGGCCCGCCGGCGGAGGAGATACCGCATCCGGTGGTGGCCGTGCTCAGCTCACCGGACCGCCAGACGGCCGTCCGGGAGTTCCGCGACGATCTGGCCGAGGTGTTCTCGGAGCGCTTCGCCGCCCGTCTCGACGGCCCCGACGCCCCGCTGCGGGCCGAGCTGGTGGCGGCCCTGCTGCTGGGTACCAGTCTGCTCGGCCGGGCGATCGGCACCCCCGCCCTGGCGCGGGCCTCGGACGACGACGCCCTGCACCGCCAGCTGGGCAAGGCGATCGGTGCCCTGCTGCGGCCCGAGCCGGACGCCTCGTGAGCGGTCGGCGTCGGGGGCGGATGGGTGCTCGCGTCAGCCGACGCGGGCGGCGAACGCCTCGTACGCCCGCTCGTCGAAGAGGACGAACCTGACCTCTTCCACCGAGGTCTCCGCCGCGCGGACCGTCTCCACGGCGATCCGCGCGGCGTCCTCCACCGGCCAGCGGTAGACGCCGGTGGAGATGGCCGGGAAGGCGACACTCCGGGCGCCGAGTTCGTCGGCGACGCGCAGGGACTCGCGATGGCAGGAGGCCAGCAGCTCGGAGCGGTCCTCCGTGGTGGAATGCACCGGGCCCACCGTGTGGATCACCCATCGGGCCGGGAGCCGGCCGGCCGTGGTGGCGACGGCGCGGCCGGTGGGCAGGCCCTTGCCGTAGTGGGCGGCGCGCAGGTCCCGGCAGGCGGCGAGGATGTCCGGGCCGCCCTTGCGGTGGATGGCGCCGTCCACTCCCCCGCCGCCGAGCAGGGAGGAGTTGGCGGCGTTGACCACGGCGTCCACCTGCTGCTCGGTGATGTCGCCGCGGACCAGGACGATCTCCATGGGGTCAGCCCTTTCTGAGGTGGCGCCAGACGGCCTTGGCCGCGTTGTGCCCGGACATGCCGTGGACGCCGGCGCCGGGCGGGGTCGCGGAGGAGCAGAGGAAGACGGCCGGGTGGGGGGTGCGGTAGGGGAACAGGGTGGGGCGGGGGCGCAGGATGAGCTGCAGCCCGGAGGCGGCGCCGCAGGCGATGTCCCCGCCGACGTAGTTGGCGTTGCGGGCGGCGATCTCGGGCGGGCCGGCGGTGGCGCGGGCGATGACCCGGTCGCGGAAGCCGGGGGCGAAGCGCTCGATCTGCCGCTCGATGGCCTCGGTGAGGTCGCCCTGCCAGGAGTTGGGGACATGGCCGTACGCCCAGAAGACCTGCTTGCCCTCCGGGGCCCTGGAGGGGTCGACCAGGCTGGGCTGGGCGGTGATGAGGAAGGGCACCTCGGGGGCGGCGGTGCCGCTGGATGCCTGCTTCAGCGCGGTGGCGATCTCCCGGCTGCTCGGCCCGATCTGGACGGTACCGGCGCGGCGGGGGGCCTCGGCCGTCCAGGGCACCGGGCCGTCCAGGGCGTAGTCGATCTTGAAAGCGGCGGCGCCGTAGCGGAAGGAGTCGTAGTAGCGGCCGAGGCCGGCGATCCGGGCGAGCGCGGTGGGCGAGGTGTCGAAGATGTACGCGCGGGCCGGCGGGAGGTCGTCCAGCCGTTTGACCTCGTACGAGGTGTGGACGGTGCCGCCGAGGTCGCGGAGGTACGCGGTGAGGGCGTCCGCGATGGACTGGGAGCCGCCGCGCGGCAGCGGCCAGCCGACGGCGTGCGCGGCGAGGGCGAAGACCAGCCCGATGGCGCTGGAGGCCGGACCGCCGAACGGGGCCATCACATGGGCGACCAGCCCGCCGATCAGGGCGCGGGCCCGGTCGTCGCGGAAGCGCCGCATCAGCCAGCTGTACGGGGGGAGCCCGGCGATGCCGAAGCGGGCGAGGGTGACCGGGTCCCGGGGCAGCGCGCTGAGCGGCAGGGACATGAAGTCCCGGGCCAGGGTGTCCCACTTGCCGAGGTAGGGGGCGACCAGCCGGCGGTAGGTGCCGGCGTCCCGGGGGCCGAAGGAGGCGGCGGTCTCGGCGACGGAGCGGGCCAGCACGGCGGCGGTGCCGTCGTCGAAGGGGTGCGCCATCGGCAGCTCGGGGTGGAGCCATTCCAGGCCGTACCGGTCCAGCGGCATGTTCCGGAAGGCGGGTGAGCCGATGCCCAGCGGGTGGACGGCGGAGCACGGGTCGTGGCGGAAGCCGGGGAGGGTCAGCTCCTCGGTGCGGGCGCCGCCGCCGACGGTGTCCCGGGCCTCGAAGACGGCCGTGGAGAAGCCCCGGCGGGCCAACTCGACGGCGGCGGTCAGCCCGTTGGGCCCCGCCCCTACGACGACGGCATCGAGCATCGACGGCACCATGGCTCCTTCGTCAGCGGGTGTGAGCGGGTGAGCGGGGATCGGATGAGCGGGTGATCAGATGACCGGGTGAGCGGGTGGGCGGGCGAGCGGGCCAGCGGGTGACGCCGGGCGACCCGGTCGGGACCGTCCGGCGCCTCCGCGCCCATCCGGCCCTCCCGTGTCCATCCGGCCCTCCCATGTCCATCCGGCCTCCCGTGTCCATCCCCACCCCTCCGCGCCCGTCCGGCCTTCTCCGGTCCCTCCGGCCTTCCAAGACCATCAAGGATATGGGGCGCGGGCGGTCGGGGTACGGCGGCGGTCATCCGGCGGCGGTGAGCAGCTCGCGTATCCGGGCGGCGGTGGCCGCGTCCCGGGCGGCGGTGAAGGGCAGGGCGTTGCCCCCGGCGATCCGGAACGGCTCACCGGTCAGGGTGGACTGGGCGCCGCCGGCCTCCTCGACCAGCAGCAGCCCGGCGGCGTGGTCCCAGGCGAACTCCCAGGAGAAGGCGACCGCGTCCAGCTCGCCGCTGGCCACCGCCAGGTACTCCAGCCCGGCCGCGCCGCAGGGGCGGGCCCGGACGCCCTCGGTGTCCAGGCCGAGCAGGGCGGCCTTCTGGTCCGGGGTGGTGTAGTCCGGGTGGGACATGGCGACCCGGAGCGGCGCGCCCGCCTCGGGCGACCCCGCCCGCAGCTCGACGCCGTCCAGCCGGGCGCCCCGGCCCCGTACCGCCGTCGCCATCCGGTCCCGGGCCGGGGCGAAGGTCCAGGAGGCGAGCAGCTCTCCGCGCAGCGCCAGCGCGACCAGGGTGCAGAAACCGGCCTCGCCGCGGACGAACTGCCGGGTGCCGTCGACCGGGTCCACGATCCACACCGGGGCGTCGCGCTCCAGCGCCTCGTACACCGCCGGGTCGGCGTGCACGGACTCCTCCCCCACCACCACGGAGCCCGGCAGCAGCCGGGTGAGCGAGGCGGTCAGATGGGCCTCGGCGGCCCGGTCGGCCACCGTCACCACATCGTGCGGCCCGCTCTTCTCGATCACCTCGTGCGCGGCGAGCTGCCGCCAGCGCGGAATGATCTCGGCGGCGGCCGCCTGGCGCACCGCCTCCTCCACCTGGCGCAGGGATCCGCTGGAGGGGTCGAGAAAGGCATCGATCATGCCTCCAAGCTAAGCACGCGCCTCCGACAATCCGGCCACCGGCCGGGATCCGTTCGCGCGGGCTCAGAACTCGGAGGTGTCCAGGTCCAGGGCGAACGGCTCGGGGAGCCGGAGCGACGCGCCGAAGGGGTGCGGCCCGTCCTGCGCCGTGTACCCGAGGGGGCCGGGTTCGGCGTACAGGGTGCAGCTCCGCTCCTGGCGGTCGACCAGCAGATACAGCGGGGCGCGGTACTCGGCGTAGCGGCGGCGCTTGACGGTGCGGTCGGTGTCGGCGTTCGGCTCGGAGGTGATTTCCGCGACCAGCAGGGTCTGGTCGGGAAGGAGCGCCCCGGCTCCCTTGGCGAGGTCGGCCGGGACGACGGCCAGGTCGGGCACGTACCAGTTGCCGCTGCCGGGCAGGTCGAGGTTGCCGGAGCCGGCCCGCAGGCGCAGTCGGCGCAGCACGGGGCCGAGCTGTTCGCGGACCAGGTCGGCGATGTTCTCGTGATCCCAGGTCGGCCCGGTCTGTTCGATGACCCCCTCGACGATCTGCACCCGGTCTCCCCGCATGTGCTGGATCGCGTACGTGAGCGCTGTCTCGGGGTCGCTGACCGCGTACGCGTGAGGCTGGGCGCTCATCGGTTCTCCCTTGGGCATCGTGAGTGCGGCTTGGCGACCGGGGTCAGGGTCGCGCAACCGGAGGGCGCCGTGCTGGCGCATCCGATGTGCCTCACCCGATCAGGCGACCGCCGGCGGTACGCGGTCGTGCCAGCGGAGGTCGGCTTCCAGTTGGGCGGCGAGGGAGATGAGGCGGGGTTCGGTGGCGGCGGGGCCGAGGAGCTGGGCGCCGATGGGGAGGCCGGTGGGGGTGAGGCCGGCGGGGACGTTGACGGCGGGCCAGCCGAGGACGTTCCAGGGCCAGGCGTAGGGGCAGGCGGCGGCCATGGTGAGGTCGGTGCGCCAGCCGGGCAGCTGGTCGAAGGCGCCGATCCGGGGCGGTGGGGCGGCGGTGGTGGGGGCGAGGATCACGTCGTAATCGCGGAAGAGGGCGCCGATACGGGCGTGCTGGGCGGCCTCGCGGGCGCGGGCGGCGCGCAGGGCGCGGCCGGCGAGGCGGTGGCCGGTGCGGGTGGCGCCCAGGGTGCGCGGGTCGAGCACGGTGGGGTCGGGGTGGCGGTCGGCGTACGCGGCGATGCCGGCGGTGGCGCGCGGCAGGAAGCCCAGGCCGATCAGGCCGTAGCGGGGGCGGGCCTCGGTGACGGTGTGGCCGAGTCGGGCCAGGGTCTCGGCGAGGGCGGTGACCGCGCGGCGGATGTCGGGGTGGAGGGGGGCGCGGGTGGCGGTGAAGGGCGGGCGCAGGGCGAGGGCGATCCGCAGCCGACCGGGGTCGCGGCGGGCGGCGGCGGAGGCGTCCACCGGGGCGGGGTGGTGCCGTTCGTCCTGGTGCGGCCCGGCGGCGGCGTCCAGGAGCAGGGCGGCGTCGGCGACGGTGCGGGCCAGCGGGCCGTTGACGGTGAGGCCCTCGAAGCAGTCGGTGTAGGGGTGGACGGAGACCCGGCCGCGCTGCGGTTTGATGCCGACCAGGTGGGTCCAGGCGGCCGGGATGCGGATGGAGCCGGCGCCGTCCGAGCCGAGCGCGGCGGGCACCAGGCCCGCGGCGACGGCGGCGGCCGAGCCTCCGGAGGAGCCGCCGGGGGTGTGGCCGAGGTTCCAGGGGTTGCGGGTGGCCCCGAAGGCGGGCCCCTCGGTGAACGCCCACTGGCCCAGTTCGCAGGAGTTGGTCTTGCCGACGACCACCGCCCCGGCCGCCTTCAGCCGGCGTACCGCCTCCCCGTCGGCGGTGGCGGACGGGATGTCGCCGCGGCAGCCGAACCGGGTGGGCAGCCCGGCCACATCGGTGTCGTCCTTGACCGCGACCGGCACCCCGAGCAGCGGCAGCCGCTCCCCTGCCAGCAGCCGCCGGTCGGCGTCCTCGGCCTCGGCGAGCGCCTCCTCGGCGCGTATGCAGCGGAAGGCGTTCACCGTGGGCTGGGCCGCCTCGATCCGCTCCAGACAGGCCCGGACCAGGTCGGCGGAGGTGGTGTGCCCCTCCGCCAACGACCGTGCCTGCGCGGCGAGTCCGGGGGGCGTGGCGGTGGTGTCGGTCGGCATGCGCGGAGCCTACTGAACGGTGCTACCGATGAGTAGAGGGCGATCGGCGCGGATCGGAGCCCTCGCGGCCCGGCCCCGGGCCACCCCGGAGGCGGGCGGACGCGTGGCTCGGCCCCCACCTCTGCCGCGGCGCCGCCCGGGTCTCCACGCGCCGCCGGGGCCGCGCCTCACCCCGCCCGGGCGTCCAGCGCGGCCAGGCCGTCCTGCCAGCGGGTACGGCGCTCGGCGGGTGACTGCTCCCACCAGGGGGTGCCCCGCTCCCCCAGGGCGACCTTGGCGGTCTGCACCCGGGCGCGGGCGGTGCGCTCGGCGGCCGGGTCGTCGGCTCGGCGGGCCGCGCCGACCGCGCGCCGGGCGGCCATCAGATGGGAGCGCAGCCGGGCGGCGGGCTCCTCGGGGATGTCCGGGTCGGTGGCCCGCCAGCGCCGCCCGCCGATGACGACGTACCGGCCGTCCGGCGTACGGTCGGGTCCGCGGCCCCCGCTCAACGGACCGGATCTCCCGGGGCGGGGATGACCTCGGCCCCAGGGGCATGGGCATGGGCATGCGCATAGGCGTTGTCCACGGCCGGAACGAGTCCGAAGTCCATACGGCTTCCCTTCTCCGGTCCGGGTGCCGGGCCAGGTCGGGCGGGGCATGTCGGCCCTTCGGTGTCAGCTCCGATGATGGCCGATTCCGGTGCGTTCGGGCCGCCCGGGCCGACCCAGTCTCCCGCCGGAAGAACCGGCGTCGGGGTCACTTCCGGACGGCGCGCAGGCCCTCCAGGAGCAGCCGCAGTCCGAACTCGAAGTCGGCCGAGAAGTCCGTGCTGATGAGTGCCGGCAGGGTGGCGGCGAGGTGCGGATACGCCCCGGCCGTCACCGCCTCACGGAGGACGTCCGGGTTGGCCGGTTCCCCGTCCCCCGGCCGCAGGGCGGCCTGTTCCTCCAGGGTGTGGCCGACGGTGAAGTTGGCGACGGCATGGAGGGCGCGTGCCGCGTCGTCGTCGCCGAAGCCCGCCTCGCGCAGGACGCCGACCAGGCTGTCGGCGAAGCCGAGGGTGTTCGGGCCGGTCGAGTGCGTGCCGGCGAAGACGCGTGCGCCGTCGCGGTGGGCGAGCAGGGCGGTACGCAGCGCGCGGGCGAGGCGCGCCGTCCGCTCGTCCCAGTCGCCGTCCCGCGCGGACTCGGCGACGCCGTCGACCATGCGCTCGGCCATCGCGGTGAGCAGGTCCTGCTTGGTCGCGAAGTAGCGGTACAGCGCGCCGGCCCGGACGTCCATCGCGTCGGCGAGGCGCCGCATGGTCAGCGCGTCGAGACCGCCCTCGTCCAGCAGGTCGAGGGCGGTCCGGATGGTGCGGGCGCGATCGAGCCGGGCGGGCCGGCCCCGGGCGGGGCTTGACGGGATGCTCATGGGCCTCACTATAGTGAACAGCGTCCACGTGAACATTGTTCACTAAAGGAAGGAGACCTCCGATGAAAGCCGACGTGATCGTCGTGGGCGCGGGCCCGACCGGGCTGATGCTCGCCTGCGAGCTGGCGCTGGCCGGCGTACGGACCCGGGTTCTGGAGCGCCGCGCCGAACCGCAGCGGGATTCGCGGGCGCTGAGCCTGCACCCGCGCAGCGTGGAGCTGATGGACCAGCGAGGGCTGCTCGACCGGTTCCTCCCCCTCGGCCGGACCGTGCCGGGCTGGCACTTCGCCGGGCTGCCCACCCACCTGGACTTCGGCGCGCTCGACTCCCGGCACGGCTACACCCTCTTCCTGGCCCAGGCGCGCACCGAGGCGATCCTCGCGGAACGAGCGCGCGAGCTGGGGGTGGAGATCAGCCGGGGCCACGAGACCCTCGGCGTGAGCCAGGACGGCGACGGGGTCGAGGTGGAGGTACGCGTACCGGGCGGCGGCACCGAGACCGTGCACGGCCGTTACGCGGTCGGGTGCGACGGCGGGCGCAGCACCGTGCGGCAGGCCGCGGGGATCGGCTTCCCCGGCGCCGACGAGACCCTGACCGGGATGCTCGGGGACTTCACGGCCGTCGATCCGCGGCCCGGCGCTCTCGACGCGGCACGGGCGCGCGGTGTGATCGTCGCGCCGTTGGAGGGAGGGGTCACCCGGTTCGTCTGCCTGGACCCGGAGCGGATACGGGTACCGACCCGGGAGCCCGTGACCCTGGAGGAGTTCCGTGCCTCGCTCATCCGGATCACCGGCTCCGACTGCGGCGTCGCCGGGCCCCGTTGGCTTTCGCGCTTCGGCAACGCCACCCGGCTCGCGGAGCGTTACCGTGCGGGACGCGTCCTGCTGGCGGGCGACGCCGCCCACATCCACTTCCCCGCGGCGGGCCAGGGGCTCAACACCGGGCTTCAGGACGCCGCCAACCTGGGGTGGAAGCTGGCCGCCGAGGTCGGCGGCTGGGCCCCGCCCGGGCTGCTGGACAGCTACGACGGGGAACGCCGTCCGGTCGGCCGGTCGGTGACCGAGAACACCGAGGTGCAGACGCTGCTGGCGGAGCTGACGCTGGTCGGGCAGTACCAGCGCCCGGCCTCGGCCCTGCGCGGCCTCCTAGACGGTCTGCTGGGCATACCGGAGGTCAACCGCCGGCTCGCCGAGCAGGTCTCCGCGCTCGGCACCCGCTATCCGGCGACGGACCCGGACGCCGACCCGCTGGTGGGGCGGCGCATGCCCGACGTCGGGCTGACCGCCGCCGGTTCGGAGGCGATACGGGTGTACGAACTGCTCGTCGGGGGCCGCTACGTCCTGCTCTCCCTGGCCGGCGGCGCGGCCGTGCGGGAGGTCGTGGACGCGGGCTGGGGCTCGCGGGTCACGGCCGTCGACGCCGACCTCCACGACGGGCGCGAGGACCTGGACGGGGTGACGGAGGTGCTCGTACGCCCCGACGGCCACATCGCCTGGGCCACCCGCACCACCGACGGCGGCGCGCGCCGCGACGAGCGCGCCCGGGCACTGACCACCTGGGCGGGGACGCCCAGCCGAAAGGAGCCGGCATGACCGTGGAACGCGTCAATCCACCGTCCGTGCACAACCCGTCCGACCAGATCAGCCAGGTCGTCACCGTCGGTGGGACCCGGATCGCGTATGTCTCCGGGCAGGTCGCCTGGGACGCGCACGGGTCGCCCGAGGGGCTCGGCGACCACGGCGCCCAGGCGGCCCGGATCGCCCGCAACCTGGACGCCGCGCTCGCCGGGGTCGGCGCCACCCGCGACGACATCGTGGAGGAGACCGTCTACGTGGTCGACTACGCACCGGAGCTGCTGCCCGCGATCATGGGGCCGCTGCGGGCCGGTGTCACGACGGCGCCCGCGAGCACCCTGGTGGGCGTGCCCGCGCTCTTCGCACCGGAGTATCTCGTGGAGGTCAGGGTCGTCGCGGCGCTCCCGGTACGGGGGAGCCATGACTGAGCCGTACCGGCCGGCGGGACCGGGACACGGGGCAACGCCGGGGCCCTGCCCCACCGGGGAGGACCAGGACCTGGAAGCGGCGCTCACCCGCCGCGCCTGGGCGGACCCGTCCTTCGCCGCGCGACTGGAGCGCGAGCCCCTGGAGGCCCTGGCGTCGATGGGGGTGCGGGTGCGCGCGGGGATCACCGTGGAGGTCAGGTTGCAGCGGCGCGACACGCTGTACTACGTCCTCCCACCCGCGAAGCGGCCGGACGAGCCGGACCGCGGCGAGCCCGTGAACCTGATGGACCTGTGGCGCAGCGGGGACAACTTCGTCTGGCTGCTGCCCGAACGGCTCAAGACCGAACTGCTGGCCATGCGCCGGAGTTTCCACGAGGCCCAGGCCGGCAACGACGAGACACGGAGCAGCCATGAGGCATGACGCCGGCACCGTCCACACCCTCCGGCTCGTCAACGACAGCGCCTACCGGGCGAGGCTCGTCGCCGACCCGAAAGCAGTGCTGTGCGAGGAGTCGGGCCACCAGCCGGTACGGGAGTTCGCCGTCGAGGCGGTGGAGCAGAGGGAGGACACCATCGTCATCCTGCTCCCCGCGAGACCGGAGGAGCACGAGGACTTCGGTGAGCGGCTCACCGAGGTGTCCCAGCGCGTCTACGACGTGCTGTTCTCGTCCGGAGTCGGCGGGTTCCTGATCCCCGACGACCGTCTGAAGTGGGTTCTGCGGGACATCCGCTCCTCCTGGGCGGCCAGGGCCGCGTCGGAGGAGTGATGGCCACCCTCATCCTCGTACACGGCTCCTGGCTCGGAGGCTGGGCGTGGGAACGGGTCGCCCCCGGACTACGGGCCTCCGGCCACACCGTCGTCTGCCCCTCGCTCGCCCCGGCCGCACCCGGTGTCGGTCTGCGTACCCATATCGCCGAGATCGTCGCTCTGATCGACAGGCACGACCTCACCGACGTGGTCCTCGTGGGGCACAGCTACGGGGGCATGGTCATCACCGGCGCGGGATACGAGCGGCCGCGGCGCATCCGGCAACTCACCTACCTGGACGCGTACTTCCCCTCGCCTGGCCAGTCCGCCTTCGACCTCCAGCCCGTCCTGCGCGACGCGTGCGATGCCGCTGCCGCTCTGCGGCCGGAGGGCGAGGCATGGCTGATACCGCCGTTCGGCTTCGAGGCCATGGGGCTCGCGGCGGGCGATCTGGCGTGGGTGACCGCGCGGGCTCGGCCGCTGAGCCGGGCCACTCACGAGGAGCCCTTGCCGGGCCCCGCATCCGGCCGCCCTCACCCACCGGCGACATACCTACGGTGTGGGGGCTCTCCTTACTTCGCCGATGCGGCGGATACGGCGCTACGGCGCGGAGCCCGGCTCCTGACCATCGAGGGCGCCGCCCATCTGGCACCCCTCACCGACCCCGAGCGCGTGGGCGCCGCACTCGACCGGACAAGCTGAGGAGTCGACGCGCAGGACGGGCTGGCGGCTTGAGACCTCGGCAGCCCGGCGGGCGGCCCAACCGCCTTGCCTCACAGGCACGTTCTGGACGGCGTTCCGCCCGCCGTGCTGGGATGTGGCCGTAAGGCGCCGGAAGTGGAGTCGGGGGACGGACCATCCCGCCGTGGCACTCCACGCGCGCCCATTCCACGAAGGAGCTGCCATGCGTGTGCGCGCGTGGATCACTGCCCTGGCCATCGTGCTGGGGACCGTTGCCGGGCTCGGCCTCACGGCCGGGCGGGCGGTGGCGGCGGGGTTGGCGACGACTCCGCTGATCACTTACAACATGCAGGGGGGAACCAAACTCGGGGAGACCAAGTGGACCGACCAGGTCCAGGACTATGCGCGCAGCGCGGAGATCGTGGCGCTGCAGGAGGCCGGGGCGGCGCCGCCGGGTGAGTTCGTCCAGCGCTTCACGTTCGACCCCAACGCTCCGGGGCGTTCGGGTTATGTGCAGCACCACCGCTGGGTGGCCGGCCAAGCCAGCTACGAGGTGTACTTCCTCCAGGTCGACCCCAACGGGGGAGGCTACACCGGCGGGCGGAACAACCTCGCGATCGTCACCCAGCGCCCGGCCGACGAGGTCAGGATCATCGCCAACCCGTACCCGGGCGGGCGGAACGTGCTCGGGGTGCGCTTCGGGGAGAACTGGTACTTCACGTACCACGCGTTGTCCGGAGGCGGTGTCGATGTCCAGCGCATGGCCGACGCGGTGAACAGATACGTCCGGGCCCAGGGGCCGAACCGGACCTGGACGCTGGCGGGCGACTTCAACCGGGACCCCGGCACGGTCGTCATGCCACCGCAGACCTGGATGTACCGGACGTTCCAGCCGACGCACATCGGCGGGGAGGAGTTCGACTACGCCCTGTCCTCGGAGAACCTCCCGAACCACCCGGTGGAGCGGCTGCCCGGCGCCAGCGCCGACCACAACGCGGTGAGCCTCGGCCAGATGCGGGCCGCGGCCGAGCCGCCGGAGCTGCGCATCCTGCCCTTCGGCGACTCGATCACCTTCGGGGCGGGCAGCAGCACCTCCGCCTACCGCGGGCCGCTCTACGACGAGCTGCGGCGCAACCAGACGCACACCGAGGTCAGCTATGTCGGCTCGCAGCACTACGGGTCGGTCCCCGACAACGACAACGAGGGCCATCCCGGCTGGCAGATCGACCAGTTGAGCGGGATCGCCGACTCGGTGATGGACACCTACAAACCGAACGTGGTGCTGCTGCACATCGGCACCAACGACATGAACGAGAACGTCGACCCGGCCGGAGCACCGGCACGGCTCGGCGCGCTGATGGACAGGATCTTCGCCAAGCAACCGGACGTCTCGCTGATCGTCTCCACACTCGTGCCGAGCGCCAACCCGACCACCGAGGGGCGGATCTTCTACTTCAACCAGAGCATTCCGCGGCTGGTGGGCGACCGCCGCGACCAGGGCCGGAAGATCTGGATGGTGGACGGCTGGAAGGCGCTGAGTCCCTCCTCCGACCTGGCCGACTTCCTGCACCCCAACGACGAGGGCTACCGCAAGCTGGGGCACGCCTTCCACCAGGGGATCGAGTCGATCGAGTGGGCCGGCTGGGTCGACCCGCCGACCGGGGGCGGCGACGGGCCGGGCGGCGGCAGCCCGGTCCGGAGCTGGTTCCCGCAGGGGACGATCGCGAGCGGCACGCTCCGCCCCCACTCCTACCCGGGCAACCTGTCGCTCGGCAGCGGGGACCGGATCCACTTCGCGGACCTGAGCGGGGACGGCCGGGCGGACTTCCTGGTCTCGCACGCCGACGGCAATCTCGACGTCTGGAACAACGGCGGTGTCAACACCGACGGCACCGTCGCCTGGACCTCGCGCCGGACCATCAACACCGGCAACCGGGAGGCGCGTTGGTTCTTCGGTGACGTGTTCAACGAAGGCCGGGCCAACATCATCCAGCTGGTGCCCGGCGACAAGCCGACCACGCTCAAGGTCCGCCGGGGCGACGGCGGCACCTACACCCAGGAGTTCGGCACCACCTGGGTGCTGCGGCCCGAGTTCGCGGACGTCTCCGGCGACGGGCTGGTGGACTGGCTCTGGATCGCCCCGGACAGCGCTGTGGACGCCTTCATCCACAACCCGCCGGGACCGGAACGCCCGTGGTCCGCCGACTCGTCCCTCCCCATCGCCACCGGCGTCGGCGTCTCCCCGGACAAGGTCAGGTTCGCCGACCTCAACGGCGACCGCCGGGCCGACTACCTGGTGCTCAACGGCGACAGCTCGGTGCGGGCGTGGATCAACGGCGGTCCAGGCGGCAGCGGCTACCGCTGGTACCCGCAGGGCACCATCGCCTCCGGGGTCGGCGTCTCCGGCGAGCGCATCCGGTTCGCGGACGTGACCGGCGACCGCAAGGCCGACTACCTGGACGTCGACCCGGTGACCGGCAACACCCGGATGTGGCGCAACGACAGCTCGCCGGAGGACGGCTGGCCGTGGTCGCCGCAGGGCTCGATCACCGTGGGCAACTCGGCCCGTGTGCTGTACGCCGACATCAACGGCGACAAGAAGGCGGACTACCTCCAGGTCGGCGCGGACAGCTCGGTCCAGGCCTGGCTGAACGGCGGCCCCAAGCCGGAGGGCGGCGACCACTACTGGACGCCGGCCGGCACCATCGCCGGCGGCGTCGGCAAGCCGGGCGCCAACGTCACCTTCGCCGACCTCAACGCCGACCACCGGGCGGACTACATCGTGGTCAACCCCGACGGATCGGTGCAGGCCTGGCTCAACGACGGGCCCAGCCCGCACGGCGGCGACTGGTACTGGCTGTCGCAGGGCACCGTCGCCGGCGGGGTCGGCGAGGCCGGCAGCAGCATCCGGCTGTCCGACCTCAACGGCGACGGCCGGGCCGACTACCTGGTCGTCCACCCGGACGGCCTGGTCAGGGCCTGGCTCAACGGCGGGCCGAAGCCGGGCGGGGGCGACTACCTGTGGTCGGGCCAGGGCACCATCGCGGGCGGCGTCGGGGCGCAGGGCCGGACGGTCCGCTTCTCCGACCTGGACGGCGACCGCCGGGCCGACTACCTGGTCCTGCACGACAGCAGCGCGCTGGACATGTGGTCCAACGGAGGCCCGAAGCCGGGCGGCGGCGACTGGTACTGGACGTCCCGCGGCCAGGTCGCCTCCGGGGTGCTCGTCCCCGGCAGCCGCATCCAGTTCGCCGACATCGACGGGGACGGCCGGGAGGACTACCTCGACGTCGACCCCGCCACCGGGGCCACCCGGGGCTGGATCAACTCGGCCTGACGTCAGGCTCAGCGAAGGGCGGGGATGACCTCGGTGCCGTAGGCGTCGATCACCGCCTCCCGGGCGTCGTGCATCGCGTACACCGCGAACTGGTCGACGCCCAGGTCCCGTAGCGCCGTCAGCTTCCCGATGTGCGCGGCGGGCGGGCCGAGCAGGCAGAAGCGGTCCACGATGTCGTCGGGGACGAAGTCGGTGGACGGGTTCCCGGCCCGGCCGTGATGGCTGTAGTCGTAGCCCTCGCGGGCCTTGATGTACGCGGTGAGCACTTCGGGTACCAGGCCGGAGTGCTCGCCGTACCGGGCGACCAGGTCGGCGACATGGTTGCCGACCATGCCGCCGAACCAGCGGCACTGGTCCCGGGCGTGGGCCAGGGCCTCGGGCGAGTCGTCGGCGGTGACGTAGGCGGGGGCGGCGACGCAGATGGTGAGCGCGTCGGGGTCGCGGCCGGCGTCGGTGGCGGCCTGGCGGACGGCCTTGACCATCCACTCGGTGAGGAAGGGGTCGGCGAGCTGGAGGATGAAGCCGTCGGCCTTCCGGCCGGTGAGGGCCAGGGCCTTGGGGCCGTACGCGGCCATCCAGACCGGCAGCTTCCCGTTCCTGATCCACGGGATGCGGATCGTGTTGCCGTCGACGGTCGCCTCGCGGCCCTCCGCCAGGTCGCGGATGACGTCGATGGCCTCGCCGAGCCGGGCCAGGGTGTTCGGCCGGCGGCCGGCGACCCGCATCGCGGAGTCGCCGCGGCCGATGCCGCAGACGGTCCGGTTGCCGAACATGTCGTTCAGGGTGGCGAAGGTGGAGGCCGTCACCTCCCAGGTACGGGTGCCCGGGTTGGTGACCATCGGGCCGACCCGGAGCTTGGTGGTGTGTTCCAGGATCTGGCTGTGGATGACGAAGGGCTCCTGCCACAGCACGGCGGAGTCGAAGGTCCAGCCGTAGCGGAAGCCGTTGCGCTCCGCCCTTCGCATCAGGCCGACGACCTGCGAGGCGGGCGGGTCGGTCTGCAGGACGAGTCCGAAGTCCACGCGGCTTCCCTTCAGTCCAGGTACTGGCAGGTGGAGCGGGGCACGAACCGGCCGTGCCCGGGGCTGCCGGTGTACTCCCGGCCGTCCAGCACGACCCGGCCGCGGGAGAGCACCGTCTCCACCCGCCCGGTGAGCCTGCGGCCCTCGTACGCCGAGTAGTCCACGTTCATATGGTGGGTGGCAGCCGAGAGGGTCTGCTCGGCCGCCGGGTCGTAGATCACCAGGTCGGCGTCGGCGCCGGGGGCGATGGTCCCCTTGCGCGGGTAGAGGCCGAACATCCGGGCCGGGGTGGCGCAGGCGATCTCGATCCAGCGGCGGCGGCTGATGTGCCCGTCCAGCACGGCCTGGTGGAGCAGATCCATCCGGTGCTCCACCCCGGGCAGCCCGTTGGGGATCTTGGAGAAGTCGCCGCGCCCCAGCTCCTTCTGGCCGCTGAAGCAGAACGGGCAGTGGTCGGTGGAGACCACCTGGAGGTCGTTGCCGCGCAGTCCGCGCCAGAGCGCCGCCTGGTGCTCCCGGGGCCGCAGCGGGGTGGAGCAGACGTACTTGGCGCCCTGGAAGTCCGGCTCGGCCAGGTTGTCGGTGGACAGGAACAGGTACTGCGGACAGGTCTCGCCGAAGACCGGCAGCCCCTTGTCGCGGGCGGCGGCGATCTCGGCGACCGCCTCCTCGGCGGAGACATGCACCACGTAGAGCGGGGCGCCGGCCACCCGGGAGAGCTGGATGGCCCGGTGGGTGGCCTCGGCCTCCAGCAGCACCTTGCGGACCTCGCCGTGGTGGCGCGGGTCGGTCTCGCCGCGGGCCAGGGCCTGTTCCACCAGCACGTCGATGGCGATGCCGTTCTCGGCGTGCATCATGATCAGCCCGCCGCTCGCGGCGCCGCGCTGCATGGCCCGCAGGATCTGCCCGTCGTCGCTGTAGAAGACGCCGGGGTAGGCCATGAAGAGCTTGAACGAGGTGATCCCCTCGTCGACGAGGAGGTCCATCTCCTTCAGGGAGGACTCGTTCACGTCCGACATGATCATATGGAAGGCGTAGTCGACGGCGCAGCGGCCCTCGGCCTTGGCGTGCCAGGCGTCCAGTCCTTCGCGCAGGGCGCCGCCCCGGGACTGCACGGCGAAGTCCACGATGGTGGTGGTGCCGCCCCAGGCGGCGGCCCGGGTGCCGGTCTCGAAGTCGTCGGAGGCGAAGGTGCCGCCGAACGGCAGCTCCATATGGGTGTGGGCGTCGACGCCGCCCGGAATGACATAGCGGCCGGTGGCGTCGATGACGCGCTCGGCGGTCCAGGCCTCGGCGGCGGAGCTGCCGTGCGCGGCGAGCGCGGCGACCTTGCCGTCCTCGACCAGGACGTCGGCTGGGGTCTCCTCGGCGGCGGTGATGACGAGTCCGCCGCGGACCAGGACGCGACCGGTGCCGGGGGTGCCGCCGGCTGGGGCGGGGGTGGTGGTCATGGCCGGTGATACCTCCGGGCGTTCAGCAGACGGAGCGCAGGGCGTGTTCCAGGATGTCGGCGCCCTCGGCGGCCTCGGCGGCGGTGAGGCTGAGCGGCGGGGCGATCCGCAGGGCGCTGGAGTTGTGGCCGCCGCCCTTGCCGACCAGCAGTCCGCCCTCGCGGGCGGCCTCCAGCACGGCCCCGGTGGCCTCCGGGTCGGCGCCGCCGGTGCCGGGATGCACGAGCTCGACGCCGATCATCAGCCCCCGGCCGCGCACCTCGCGGACCCGGTCCAGTCCGGCGGTGGCGGCGCGCAGCCGCTCGATGAGCAGTCCGCCGACCCGCCGGGCATTGCCCTGGAGGTCGTGCTCCTGGAGGTAGGAGAGGTTGGCGAGGCCGGCGGCCATGGTGACGGGCGAGCCGCCGAAGGTGGAGATGGAGTTGGCGGACAGCCCGTTCATGATCTCCGCGCGGCCGACCACCCCGCCGATGGACATCCCGTTGCCGATGCCCTTGGCGAAGGTGAGCAGGTCCGGCGGGCCGGCGGCGCCGTGCGCCTGCCAGCCCCAGAAGTGCTCACCGGTGCGGCCCCAGCCGGTCTGCACCTCGTCGGCGATCCACAGCACCCCGCGCTCGGCCAGCACCTCGCGGAAGGCGGCGTACAGCCCGTCCGGCGGGGAGGTGAAGCCGCCGATGCCCTGCACCGGTTCGGCGATCAGCGCGGCCACGTCCCCGGTGTGGCCGAGCAGGTCGGTGAGGTCGGCGACGCAGGCGGCGGTGAACTCGGCGTCGTCCAGGTGCGCGTAGGGGCCACGGGTGCGGACGCCGCCGTGCACGTAGAGGGTCTGCAGCGGGGAGAGGGTGGTGGGCGTCCAGGAGCGGTTGCCGGTGATGGAGACGGTGGAGAAGGAGCGCCCGTGGTAGCTGTTGCGCATCGCCAGGACCTGGTTGGAGCGGCGGTGGGCGGTGGCGAGCAGCAGCGCGGTGTCGTTGGCCTCGGTGCCGGAGGTGGTGAAGAAGACCCGGGCGTCGGGGATGCCGGAGAGGGCGGCGATCCGCTCGGCCAGCTCCACCATGGGGCGGTTGAGGTAGAGGGTGGAGGAGTGGATCATCCGGCCGGCCTGCTCGCTGACCGCACGGGTGACCTCGGGCAGGGCGTGGGCGGTCATGGTGGTGAGGATGCCGCCGAAGAAGTCCAGATAGCGGCGGCCCTCGGCGTCCCAGACGTACCGGCCCTCGCCATGGGTGATCTCGATGGGGTCGCGGTAGTAGAGGGTCACCCAGTCGGGGATGACGGCCTGGTGCCGCTTGAGGAGGTCGTTCACGGCTGGATCAGCTCCTCGTACGCGTCGGGGCGGCGGTCCCGGTAGAAGGCCCACTGCTGCCGGACCTGGTCGATCAGGCCGAAGTCGAGGTCGCGGACGACCAGTTCCTCCTCCTTGTCGGAGGCGAGGTCGCCGACGAACTGCCCGCGCGGGTCCACGAAGTAGCTGGTGCCGTAGAAGTCGTTGTCGCCGTACTCCTCGCGGCCGACCCGGTTGATGGCGGCGACGAAGTACTCGTTGGCGACGGCGGCGGCCGGCTGCTCCAGCTGCCAGAGGTGGGCGGAGAGGCCCCGGTGGGTGGCGGAGGGGTTGTAGACGAGCTGGGCGCCGGCGAGGCCGAGCTGCCGCCAGCCCTCGGGGAAGTGGCGGTCGTAGCAGATGTAGACGCCGACCCGGCCCACGGCGGTGTCGAAGACCGGCCAGCCGGCGTTGCCCGGGCGGAAGTAGAACTTCTCCCAGAACCCCTTGACCTGCGGGATGTGGTGCTTGCGGTACTTGCCGAGGTAGGAGCCGTCGGCGTCGATCACCGCCGCGGTGTTGTAGAAGAAGCCCGGGCCCTCGCTCTCGAAGACCGGGACGACGATCACCAGTCCGGTCTCCCGGGCCAGCTCCCGCATCCGGGTCACGGTGGGCCCGTCGGGCACCGGTTCGGCCCAGCGGTAGTGCTGGGGGTCCTGGACCTGGCAGAAGTAGGGGGCGTTGAAGACCTCCTGGAAGCCGATGACCTTCGCTCCCTGGCGGGCCGCCTCCCGGGCGTGCTCCTCATGCTTGGCGATCATGGAGTCGGTGTCGCCCGTCCAGGTCGCCTGGACCAGCGCTGCGCGCACGGTATGGGACATGGGGCTGCTCCTTCGCGACATGCGTCGACGAGCTCTACGCCCGTAGAAGCGGTGCGTAGACAGTGAACGTAAGCCTCGTCACATGCGGGAGCAAGACCGCCGCCGTGAAGCAACGGAGTCGATCATGTTTCGCACCCGAGTGGTCCACATCGGGCGGAGGTGGACAGGCAGCCCGTGCTTCACCAGCCGGCGAGGCCGGATACGCGCAGGGCGTGCACCAGGGCCTCCTCACGGGCCGGGGCGGTGGGGGCGGCGGCGCGCGCCGCGTCCAGCAGCAGCGGGACCAGCCGGTGCGGGGCGTGCGCGGCGAGGCGGGCGGCCTCCTCGGCGGGCCGGCAGCCCACCAAGGCGTCCAGCAGGGCGCGGGCGTGCGCGGGGCGGCCGCTGTCCTCCAGCGCGAGCACGGCCGCCGCGGTCTCGTCGGTGGGCCGGGCCACGCCCTGGCGCAGCAGGGCCTCGGCGTCCCGGTCGCGGCCCGCGTCGGCGAGCGCCCGGCCCAGTTCGGCGATCCGCTCGGAGGGCAGTGAGGCGGCCTCCCAGAGCAGGGTGGCCCAGTCGGCGCCCAGCCCGGCGGCGCCCAGCTCCCCGGCGAGCGGGGGCACCAGCTCCGCGGGCCAGGCGGCGGCCTCGCAGAGCAGGACGTGCGCCTCGCCGCCCCGCCCGGCCGCGCGCAGCCGCCGCAGCGCGGCCACGGCCTCCCGCGCGGGCCCCGGATCGGGGCGCGGCGCGGGCGGGGCCTCCTCCGGGGCGACCGGGGCGAACCGGGCGCCGCGCGGGGCGGCGGTGGCGGTGACCGGAGCGCCGAGCAGCGCGGCCGGGTCTACCTGGGGTTCAGGCTCGGCCCCGAGCGGGTCCGGCTCCTCGGGGACCTCGTCCAGCCAGGCGTACCGGGCCCCGCGCGGCCGCCCGGCCCGCCCCCGCCGCCGGGTGCGGTGCTCGGCGGGGTCGGGAGGGACATCGGGGTCTACGGGGACGGGGGCTGGGGCGCCCGGCGACTCCCCGGCGGGGTACGGGGCGGCGCCCGGGGGGACGGGGGCGGGCTCCCCGGCGCCCGGCGGCGCCGTGTCCGGGCCCGGGGCGCGGAGGGTCGGGGACGGGCCGGGGGCCCGGAAGGCGGGGCCGGGCCCCACGGCGGCCGACGGGACGCTGCCCGCGACGTCGTACGGGCCCGGGGCCCCGAGGGGAGAGCGGGTGGCGAGGCGGGTGTCCGGGTGGGCCGGGGGCGGCTCCATGGCGGCCGGCGGGTGGGGGGCCGAGGCGGTGATCGGGTCGGGGGTGGCGGGGGTGGATTCCCCGGCGGGCGACGGGCGGGCGCTCTGGCCGGCGTACGGGTCCGGGGTCCGGCGGGGGAAGACCGCGGCGAGACCGGTATCCGGGTGGGTGGTGGCGGGGCCGAGGGCGCTGAGGCGGGCGGTGAGTTCGGCGGTGCGGGCCTCGGCCCGGGCCAGGTCGTCGCGGACCCAGAGCAGTTCACGGGTGAAGCCGGCCGCCTCGGCGGAACCGGGGACGGCGCGGCCGAGCAGGTCCAGCAGCGCGGCACGGCGCCGGTCGGCGCGCTCCCGCTCCCCCGCCATCGACCGGATCCGCTCGCGCAGGGCCGTCCGGCCACCCGGGCGGCGGTCGTCGGTGTCCGGTGGCTACTTGAGGCCGGTGGTGGCGATTCCGGCGATGAAGTGGCGCTGGAAGAGGAGGAA
>NZ_JBEYXH010000060.1:0-24629 GCF_040644755.1 Streptomyces sp. NPDC046887 | reverse complement strand
GCGGTACGGATGATCCACGCCTGCGGGATGACCGACCTGGTACGCGAGCTCTGGGCGTGGAGCGCTGGTGCGATGTCCGGCCGGCCGGGCCTACGGGTGCGTGTCCGTGATCGCGATGACCTCGTCCAGGCGGTCCAGGGCGGCCTGCAGGTCGTCGACCTTGGCCTGGATGCGGTCGCGCTCGGCGCGCAGCATGGATCGCTGCTCGGCGTCGGTGTGCCCGGTGTCCCAGCATGGAAGGAGCTCCGCGATCCTTCGGCTGGTCAGACCGGCGGCGAACATCTGCTGGAAGAAGCGCACCAGGGTGACGGCGTCCTGCCGGTAGAGGCGCTGGCCGGACGGGCTGCGCTCCGCTGTGAGCAGCCCCTGCTGCTCGTAGTAGCGCACGGCGCGTACCGAGACACCGGCGCCCCGTGCCACCTCGCCGATACGGACCAGCCGCTCGGCCGCGGTCTCCGTGACGGTCATGGTGATTCCTCTCGCCCCGGTCCTGACGGCCGACACGTGCCTCTGACGTCAGCGTCAGGTTCTAGCGTACCGGGCCTCTCGACATCACCGATCCCGCATCCGTGCGGGCCGCCGCCGAGGCCGCCCCGGATGTCTCGCTCCTCGTCAACAACGCGGGGATCAGTACCGGGACCGATCTGGTGACCGGTTCGCTGGACGCGGTCCGGCACGAGCTGGAGACCAACACGTTCGGCCACCTGGGGATGATCCGGGAGTTCGCGCCGGTGCTCGCCGGGAACGGCGGGGACGCGATCGTCAACGTCCTCTCCGCCATGTCGTGGTTCCCGGGCAAGGGCGCCAACGCCTACCGCCTGACCAAGGCCGCCGCCTGGGCCATGACCAACGGTGTCCGCCTGGAGCTCGCCGAGCAGGGCACGCTCGTCACAGCGGTGCACCTCGGCCTGGCCGACACCGACATGGCGGCGGGCTGGCCCGTGGACAAGATCGCTTCGGTCGGGGCGCGCTGCGCGTGGGCGACGGTCGCGCGAAAATGGAGAAGGAAAGTGCGAACGCGGTGGCCGGTAAGGGCCCGGTGACGACGTGACGTGCTTCAGGAGGCGGTCATGACAGAACAGCGCGGCAGCAGCACTGCCATTCCGGAGAAGTTCGGTGGGCTGGTCGCGGAATTCCGCGGTCTGGTCGAGAAGTATCCGGACGCGGTCCGGCATTTCTCCCTCGCGTACTACCCCGCGGGGCGCGGAGAGGAATCGGAGGGAGCTCTGACGGTGGGGTTCGTCCAGCCGGTTTTTGAATGCTCCGAAATAGAGCCCGGGCTCGCTGTGTGCGAACGTGTCGACGAGCAGTGATCACGGCGGAAATCGCGTCCCGGAATTCGCGTCCCGGAATTCGGTCGCGCCTTCGCCCGGCACACCAGCGCCCTTACCCGAAGGAGGCATGATGTCCCCGTTGCCCGAACGTCTCAGTGACGAGCATCTGCGCGCCCTCAGAGAGGCGGCCGAGCTGATCGACAAGGGCCGGGCGTCGGCCGCCGAGGTGCTCGCCCGGGCCGGACTGGATCCGGGCCTCGCGTCGCTCGCCTCCGTGGGGGTCTGCGCCGGAGTGCCCCATTCGGGGACGGAGCAGGTATGCGGATGCGACGGGTTCCGGGGCGACCCCGACTTCTGCTTCACCCAGTACAAGGACTTCACCGGACCGGACATCGGCGCCGGGGCGATCATCCGCGTCTGCGGGCACCCTCGGGTGGACCATGAGGTGTCGTTCTGACGGCGGGACGGCCGGGAGGGAGCTTGGGGCGCCCCGGGAGGGACTAGAAGCCGAGCTTGCGGAGCTGCTTGGGGTCGCGCTGCCAGTCCTTGGCGACCTTGACGTGCAGGTCCAGGAAGACCGGGGTGCCGAGCAGGGCCTCGATGTGCTTGCGGGACTTGGTGCCGACCTCCTTGAGGCGGGAGCCCTTGGGGCCGATGATGATGCCCTTCTGGCTGGGGCGCTCGATGTAGACGTTGGCGTGGATGTCGAGCAGCGGCTTGTCGGCGGGGCGGTCCTCGCGGGGGATCATCTCCTCGACGACCACCGCGATGGAGTGCGGCAGCTCGTCCCGTACGCCTTCCAGCGCGGCCTCGCGGATCAGTTCGGCGACCATGACCATCTCGGGCTCGTCGGTGAGGTCGCCCTCCGGGTACAGCGGCGGGGACTGGGGCATCAGCGGGATCAGCAGGTCGGCGACGAGCTGGACCTGCTTGCCGCCGGTCGCCGAGACGGGCACGATCTCGGCCCACTCGATGCCCAGTTCCTGGCCCAGCCGGTCGACGGCGATGAGCTGCTCGGCCAGCCGCTTGGAGTCGACCAGGTCGGTCTTGGTGACGATGGCGACCTTGGGCGTCTTCTTGATCCCGGCCAGCTCCTTGGCGATGTACGTGTCGCCGGGGCCCACCTTCTGGTCGGCGGGCAGGCAGAAGCCGATCACGTCGACCTCGGCCCAGGTGGTGCGCACCACGTCGTTGAGCCGCTCGCCGAGCAGGGTGCGGGGCTTGTGCAGCCCGGGGGTGTCCACCAGGACCAGCTGGGCGTCGGGGCGGTGCACGATGCCGCGCACGGTGTGCCGGGTGGTCTGCGGGCGGTTGGAGGTGATGGCCACCTTCTGCCCGACCAGAGCGTTCGTGAGGGTGGACTTGCCGGCGTTGGGGCGGCCGACGAAGCAGGCGAAGCCGGCCCGGTGGGCGGCCCCGGAGTCGGAGGTCTCGGAAGCAGGGGTGCGAACGCTCATGGGGGTCATTGTCCCCGATCCCCGGCCCCGTCTCGTACCCGTGTCCGGACACCCGTACGGGGTGGGTCCCGGCCGCCCCCGCCGGGAGGGTGGTCAGCCGGCGGTGAGGCGGGTGCGCAGGGTGCCGTCGGGGCCGGCGAGCAGTACGGGGGTGGTGGCGCCGCCGAGGTCGCGTACGGCGGCCCGGTCCTCCTCGGTGGTGGTCTCGGAACCGGACACCACGGCGGCGGCCTCCAGGGAGGTGGCCCCGCTGGCGACGGCCATGGCCACGGCGGTCCGCAGCGCGCTGAGCCGCAGGGAGGGGAGGTCCACGGTGCCGGCGACATAGGTGCGGCCGGTCTCGTCGCGGACGGCCGCGCCCTCGGCGACGCCGTTGCGGGCGCGGGCGCTGCGCGCCAGGGTGACGATCTTGCGGTCCTCGGCGGAGAGGTCGCCGGGGGGCGTCTTGCCGGCGGAGGGCTGCTCGTTGCTCTGCGTCATGTCCTGAGCATAGGCCGGGTACGACTGGTGGTTACGGGCGGTCCAGGCGGAGGCGTTCGGCTCGGGGGAGGCCGGCGACGACCAGGTCGTAGGAGTCCTCGATCAGCTCGCGCACCGTCTTCTCGGGCAGCGCGGCGACGGTCACCGTGTTCCAGTGGCGCTTGTTCATGTGGTAGCCGGGGGCGACCGCCTCGGGGTGCTCGGCGCGCAGCCGTACCGCGTTCTCCGGCTCGCACTTGAGGTTGACGGTGAGTGGGCGGGCGTCCAGGGCGGAGAGGGCGAACAGCTTGCCGGCGACCTTGAAGACCGAGGTGTCGGGGCCGAAGGGGAACTCCTCGGCCGTGTCGTTGAAGGTGAGGCAGAAGGCGCGGAGCCGGGCGGCGGTCATGGGCCGGGGCGTCATGCGGCGGGCTCCTTCTCGACCGGTTCGGCGAGCACGGTGACGATCTTGTTGCGGCGGCCGGCCGGGGACTCGGCGGTCAGCCGCAGTCCGCGCCCGTCGGGCAGCTCGACCTCGGCGGCGGCGCCGGCGATGGGGACGCGGCCCAGTGCCTTGGCGAGCAGTCCGCCGACCGTCTCCACGTCCTCGTCGTCGTAGGCGTCCAGGCCGAACAGCTCGCCGAGGTCGCCGATGTCGAGGCGGGCGGTGACCCGGAAGGAGCCGTCGCCCAGCTCCTCGACGGGCGGCAGCTCGCGGTCGTACTCGTCGGTGATCTCGCCGACGATCTCCTCCAGGATGTCCTCGATGGTGACGATCCCGGCGGTGCCGCCGTACTCGTCGATGACGACGGCGCAGTGGTTGCGCTCGCGCTGCATCTCGCGCAGCAGGTCGCCGGCGTTCTTGGTGTCGGGGACGAAGCTGGCGGCGCGCATCGCGGTGGCGATCTGGTCGGACTCGGCCTCGCGGTTGACGTGCGTCTTCCTGACCAGGTCCTTGAGGTAGACGATGCCGACGATGTCGTCCTCGCTGTCCCCGGTGACCGGGATCCGGGAGAAGCCGGAGCGCAGGGCGAGGGTGAGGGCCTGGCGGACGGTCTTGTACCGCTCGATGGAGACCAGGTCGGTGCGCGGCACCATGACCTCGCGGACCAGGGTGTCGCCCAGCTCGAAGACGGAGTGCACCATGCGGCGCTCCTCGGCCTCGATCAGCGACTCCTGCTCGGCGTAGTCGACCATGGCGCGCAGTTCGGCCTCGGAGGCGAAGGGGCCCTTGCGGAAGCCCTTGCCGGGGGTGAGGGCGTTGCCGATGAGGATGAGCAGCTGAGGGACGGGGCCGAGGACCCGGGCCAGCGGCAGCAGCACATACGCGGAGGCGGTCGCGGTGTTCAGCGGGTGCTGGCGGCCGATGGTACGGGGCGAGACGCCGACGGCGACGTAGGAGACGAGCACCATCACGCCCATGGCGACCAGCAGCGCCGCCCAGGTCTCGCGGAACTCGGCGAGGCAGGCATAGGTGACCAGCACTCCGGCGGCCATCTCGCAGGCGACCCGGATGAGCAGGGCGAGGTTGAGGTAGCGGGTGGGGTCGGAGGCGACCTGGGCGAGCTTCTCGGCGCCGCGCCGCCCTTGGCGTACGGCCTCGGCGGCGCGGAAGCTGGAGACCCGGGCGAGCCCGGCCTCGGCGCAGGCGGCCAGCCAGGCGACCACGAGCAGCGCGATGGCGCCGCCGACGAGGGGGGCGGTCATGAGACGGTCGGCGCCGGGGAGGGGCCGGTGTGGCCCTTCTCCGCGCGCCAGCCATCGACGATCGCCGCCTGGAGGCCGAACATCTCGGCCTTCTCGTCGGGCTCCTCGTGGTCGTAGCCCAGCAGGTGGAGCACGCCGTGGACGGTGAGGAGCTGGAGCTCCTCGTCCATGGAGTGGCCGGTGGGGGCCTGCTCGCCCTGCTGGGCCGCGACCTCGGGGCAGAGCACGATGTCGCCGAGGAGTCCCTGCGGGGGCTCCTCCTCGTCCTTGGCCGGCGGACGCAGCTCGTCCATCGGGAAGGACATGACGTCCGTGGGCCCGGGGAGGTCCATCCACTGGATGTGGAGCTGCTCCATCGCCTCGGCGTCCACCACGATCACCGAGAGCTCGGAAAGGGGGTGGATGCGCATCCTGGTGAGCGCGTACCGGGCGATGTCGAGGATCGCCTGCTCGTCGACCTCGGTGCCGGACTCGTTGTTGACGTCGATGGACATGTGCTGTTCGGTCTACTTCCCGCTCTGGCCGTTCTGGGTGTCGTACTTCTCGTACGCGTCGACGATACGGCCCACGAGCTTGTGCCGGACCACGTCCTGGGAGGTGAGCCGGGAGAAGTGGACGTCTGGTACCCCGTCCAGGATGTCCTGCACCTGCTTCAACCCGCTCCTGGTGCCGCCGGGCAGGTCGATCTGGGTCACGTCTCCGGTGATGACGATTTTGGAGTCGAAGCCGAGGCGGGTGAGGAACATCTTCATCTGCTCGGGGTTCGTGTTCTGCGCCTCGTCCAGGATGATGAAGGCGTCGTTGAGCGTGTTGTGCGTCAGCAGGTGGTCCTGTGTGACGTACAGCGAGTCCTCGGCGGCGACCTGGATGCACACGGTCTCCTCGCGGCCCGCCGGCTCGATGGACTCGATGAACCGCATCGGGCGTCCGCCACCACCGGCCTGCTGGTACGTGCGGCGCTTGCGTTCGAGCCGGAAGGGCTCGATGCCTTCGGGCAGGCGGATGTCCACGACATGCGAGTCGTGGACGTGTGCCGCCAGTGCCGTCCCCTGGGCACGTCCCTCGGCCAGGCGGCGGCGCGTGTACGCCACCCCGCCCAGCGACCGGACGAGCCCGATGACGTCGTCCCGCAAGGTGATCGACGCGGTCGAGTACTGGACTCGGCAGGTCCGCCCGGTCTGGGTGACCGGACCGCCGTCGGAGTCCAGCAGCCCTTGAAGCACCGCGAGGCGCACTTCCGCGGTGTTCCTCAGGTACACCTCGGGGACGAACTTGGAGTGCGAGCGCACACCGAGCAGGTCCAGCTGCCGGAGGGCCGCCGTCACGGGGTTGGCCAGGGTGATGACGTCACCGGGCGACTTCACCCTGTTGAGGACGTAGTCCGGTCCTCCCCTGTGGCGCACCGAGACACCGGGCAGCGCGGTTTCCAGCGCCGCGGCCAGCTCCTGGTCCTCGGTGGCGAAGGAGGGGGTGGTGGATCCGGTCAGACAGCCGTCGCCCAGGAGGAGCCCCAGGGCGTACGGGTCCATGGGGACCGCCTGCTCGGGCATCTGGACGGGTGCGGTCAGCATCGGAAGCTCGTAGCGGCGCGCATGGCCCGCCCGCAGATTTCCGATCATCTCCTTGGTCTCCAGCACACGCCAGCGTTCCCCGCGTCGCCGGTCGGAGGCGGTCCGCACCGTCCACAGGTGCTCGTCGCAGCACAGGGTCCAGGATCCGTCCTGGGCGCTGAGGCGGTAGATGTCCTTCTCGCCCTGCGGATAGACGCCCAGTACGGGGGTCGGTTCGCCGTTGGATCCCACGACTAGGTCGCCGACCCGAAGCTCGCCGATGGGACGCCAGCCGTCCGGCGTGAGGACCGGTGTGAACAGCGGTTGCGCACGACCCCGCATATACGCCAGGGGCGCGACCTCGATGGTGCCCGCCGCCATCAGGCGGGGGATGGAGTCGGGGTCGAGCATGTCGTGCAGCGCGTCGTACAGGGGGCGCAGATAGGGGTCGATCTTCTCGTAGAGCGTGCCGGGCAGGAAGCCGAGCCGCTCCCCCGCCTCGACGGCCGGCCGGGTCAGGATGATCCGGGTGACCTGCTTGGACTGCAGGGCCTGGACCGCCTTGGCCATGGCCAGATACGTCTTGCCGGTGCCGGCGGGGCCGATGCCGAAGACCACGGTGTGCTTGTCGATGGCGTCGACATAGCGCTTCTGGTTGAGCGTCTTGGGGCGGATGGTGCGGCCGCGGCTGGAGAGGATGTTCTGGGTGAGCACCTCGGCCGGGGTCTCCTGGCCGGGCTCCGCGGATCCGTCGTCGCTCGCCCGGAGCATGGCGATCGAGCGTTCCACGGCGTCCTCCGTCATCGGCTGCCCGGTGCGGAGCACGAGCATCATCTCGTCGAACAGGCGCTGGATCAGGGCGACCTCGCCCGGCGGACCCACCGCGCTGACCTCGTTGCCCCGGACATGGATGTCGGCGGCCGGGAACGCCTGCTCGATCACGCGCAGCAGGGAGTCTCCGGAGCCGAGGACCGTCACCATGGGGTGCTTGGCCGGGACGGCGAACCGGGCCTGTGCCTGCGCCTGCGTCTGGGCTGTGTCTGACTGAGTCATGGGCCGGCCTTCTGGCCTGCGCATACCTCCTGTTGCAGGGTTCTCGCCGATCGACAACCTCTGATTCTCCAGCGTACGACGTGCCACCGACAACACCGAAGGGATTTGCGAAGGGAGGCCTCCGCCGGCCGCCTGCACGGGAGGGGGCAGGGAGGCCGCCGGCTGTCGGACGGTCTCAGGCGGAGCGGCCGAAGCCGATGGTGGGGACGGCCCGGCGCAGCGGCCAGGGGCGCAGCGGGGCGGGCAGCAGCGGCACCAGGAAGGCGTAGCGGCGCAGTGCCGCCGGGTCCTGGCCCTCGGCGCCCTGGACCAGGTTCCACCAGGCGGCGATCTCGACCCAGCCGGGCGCGGAGAGCGAGCCGCCGAACTCCTGCACGGACAGGGCGGCGGTCAGTCCGGCGAAGGCCAGCCGGTCGGCGAGCGGCCAGCCGGCCAGGGTGCCGGTGAGGAACCCGGCGACGAAGACGTCCCCCGCGCCGGTGGGGTCGAGGGCGGCCACCTCGATGGCGGGCACCGAGGCGGACTCGCCGGTGCGGCCGTCCACGGCGTAGGCGCCCTCCGCGCCGAGGGTGACGACGGCCAGCGGCACCTTTTCGGCCAGGGCGTGGGCGGCGGCGCGCGGGCAGGAGCTGCGGGTGTAGCGCATCGCCTCCTCGGCGTTGGGGAGGAAGGCCTCGCAGTGCTCCAGGTCGCCGAGGGCGGCCAGGTCCCAGCGGCCGGTGTCGTCCCAGCCGACGTCGGCGAAGATCCGGGTGCCCTGCCGCGCGGCCTGGGCGACCCACTCCTCGGAGCGGCCGGGCACCAGGGAGGCGACGGCGGCCCGGGCGCGGGGCGGGCAGGCGGGCCGGGGCCCGTCCGGGAGGGGTGCGGCGTGGCCGTGGGAGACCATGGTGCGCTCGCCCTCGTACGCCATGGAGACGGTCACCGGGGAGTGCCAGCCGGGCACGGTGCGGGAGCGGCTGAGGTCGATGCCCTCGCCCTGTTCCAGGGCGTCCCAGCAGTACTCGCCGTAGTGGTCGTCGCCGAACGCGGCGGCGAGGGAGGTGTGCAGCCCGAGCCGGGCCAGCGCGGTGGCCATGTTGGCGACCCCGCCGGGGCTGGAGCCCATGCCGCGCGCCCAGGTCTCGGTGCCGCGCACGGGGGCGCTGTCGAGGCCGGTGAAGACGATGTCGAGGAAGACCGTGCCGGTGAGGAAGACGTCGTAGTCGGGGTCGGCGGGCCCGCGTACGGGCCCCAAGGGGTCGACCCCGGCGGTGTGTTGCTGGTGCGGCGGCTGGTGCGGGCGGTGCTCTCCCCTGGGCGTGGTCACTGCGCTCTCTCCCCGGATGGCGGGTGCGGAATGCGGATCAGGCCAGTCTGCCCGACGGCGATGGCCGAAAGGGGGATCGCGGGAGGTTGGAGGGGCGGGGATGGGGTCTGCGGTGGCCTCCCCCTGGGACGGGAGCGGGGAACCCGGGGGCGGGAGGGGGGAACCCAGGGGGCGGGAGGGGCGCCTGGGGGGAGCTTGGAGGGGGCGCGTGATACCCACCCAGTGCGCTGGGAAACCTATTGTGACGTGGAACACGTGGAGTCGGCTTCTCCGCTTCCCCGGCGCCTTGATACAAATTGGCCCGCGTCCCCCGCGAACCACCCGTCGCACGCCGCACCTTGGCAGGTCGTGCGCCGTCGCCGTATGCCGTATGCCGCACGCCTCAGTGCCGCCGGGGCGCCTCTCCCCTCCCCGTCATTCCTTGTCATTCTCCGGGAACGCCCATGTCCTCGCCCCCGCGCGCCCTGGGGCCGCTCGTCGCCGTGTTCACGGCCGGGTACCTCGCCTCGTATCTGCTGCCCACCATCGTCGGGCGGCTCTCCGCCGGGCTGGGCCTGAGTCCGGCGCAGGCCGGGCTGGCGGGTTCGCTGCTGCTGCTCTCCTCGGCCGCCGCCGGGTTCACGCTGGCCTCCCGGGTCGAACGGTTCGGGCCGCGCCGGCTGGCCCGCACCGGGCTGCTGGTCGCGGTGGCCGGGTACGGCGCGGCCGCGCTGGCCGGGTCGGTGCCGCTGGTGGTGGCGGGCGCCATGGCCGGCGGCTTCGGCTCGGGGACGGCCACGGCGGTAGCGGCGGCCGGGATCGCGGGCCGCCCTGATCCGCACCGCGCCTCCACCCTGGGCCTGTTGTCGGTGTCGGCCACCGCCGGGGTGCTGTATCTGACGCTGCCGCATCTGACCGTGCCGGACTGGCTGGGCGGCGGCCACGCGCTGCCGTTCGCCGCGATCGCGCTGGTCGCGGCGGCGGTCTGGCCGGCCGCGGGCCGACTGGCGGGCGGGCACGGTGGCGATGGCGGGGACGGCGGGACCCGGGGTGCGGCGGGGCCGCTGCCCCGGCGGCGGGCGGGGCTGGTGCTGGCGGGCGGGATGGCCTGCTGGTCGCTGGCGCAGAACGCGCTGTGGGGGGTCAGCGGCCGGATCGGGCTGACCCAGGCGGGGCTGACCGAGGTGGCCGTGGGCGCGGTGTTCGCGGCCGCGCTGGGCGCCGGGCTGGTAGGCGTGCTGGGCGCGGGGGCGCTCGGCGGGCGGATCGGCCGGGCGGTGCCGATCGGCGCCGGGACGGTGCTCATCGCCGTCTGTATAGCGGTCACCTCGGCCTCCGACGGCCTGGTCTCCTTCGCCGGCGGCGAGATCCTGTGGAACGCCTGCTACCCGGTGGTGCTGTCGTATCTGATCGGTCTGGGCGCCTCCCTGGACCCGCGCGGCCGGTGGGCGGTGTTCGCCGGGTCGGCGTCCTCACTGGGCGTGGCCTGCGGTCCGGTGGCGGGCAGCCTGCTGTCGGAGCGGGCCGGGTACGCGGGGATGGGCCTGGTGCTCGCCGTCCTGCTGGTGCTGCTGGCGGCGCCGCTCACCGCGGTCGCCCTGCACACCGCGGGCCGCCCGCTGGTGCCGGGCGCGATCCGGCGCCGCGGTGGCGCCCCGGCCGCCCTGGTGGCGGGGACCACCGGCGCGGCCGCGGGCCTGGCCGCCCCGCAGATCGGCGCCCCGGAGCAGCCGGTCGCCGAGTTCCCGGTCCGTGCGGTGCCGGCCCGCCTGGTCCGCCGCCGCGCCTACCGCCCCGCGGGCCCGGACAGCTGACGGCCGGTCACGCGGTGGGGTCCGGGTGGGCGGTCACGCGGTGGGGTCCGGGTGGGCGTCGACCTCGGCGAGGTAGCGGGCCCGGCGCTCCTCGTCGTGGTCGAGGAAGGCGGCCAGGAAGGAGTTGCGGGCCAGCTCGCGCAGCTGCCCGGCGTCCAGCCCGAGCGCCCCGGCGACCGCGTGGTAGTTGTCGCCCACATAGCCGCCGAAGTAGGCCGGGTCGTCGGAGTTCACGGTGACCAGCAGTCCGGCGTCCATCATCCGGCGCAGCGGGTGGTCGGCGAGGGTGTCGACGGTGCGCAGCCGTACGTTGGAGAGCGGGCAGAGGGTGAGCGGCACCCGCTCCCGTACCAGCCGCTCCACCAGCTCCGGGTCCTCCAGGGCGCGCAGCCCGTGGTCGATCCGCTCGACGCCGAGCACGTCCAGCGCCTCGCGCACATACTCCGGCGGGCCCTCCTCCCCGGCGTGGGCGACCCGGCGCAGTCCCAGCTCGGCGGCGGCCGCGTACACCTCGGCGAACTTCGCCGGCGGATGCCCGACCTCGGCGGAGTCCAGCCCGATGCCGGTGATCCGGTCCAGGTACGGCTTCGCCTCCTCCAGGGTGGCCAGGGCGGACTCGGCGGGCAGGTCGCGCAGAAAGCACATGATCAGCCGGGTGGAAATGCCGTGCCGCTCCTCGGCGCGGTCCAGCGCCCGGCCCAGGCCCTCGACCACCGCGGAGAACGGCACCCCGCGGGCGGTGTGGGCCTGCGGGTCGAAGAAGATCTCGGCGTGCCGCACCCCCTGCCGCGCGGCCCGCTCCAGATAGGCCTCGGCGAGGTCGGTGAAGTCCTCGGCGGTGCGCAGTACGGCCATCAGGTCGTAGTACAGGTCCAGAAAGGACTGGAGGTCGGCGAAGTCGTAGGCCCGGCGCAGCTCGCCGGTGTCCGCGTAGGGCAGCGGCACCCCGTTGCGGGCGGCGAGGGAGAAGGCGAGTTCCGGTTCGAGGGTGCCCTCGATGTGCAGATGGAGTTCGGCCTTGGGGAGCGGGGCGGATGACGCGGGGAGTGCCATGTGGTGCGGTCTTTCCTGGTGGGGGGCGGTGCCGGTGGGTTCCATCGTCCATCAGCCCGGGGGCCGTCCCGCGGTGGGGTTACCGTGGCGCGGTGACGGTTCAGGTGATCATGCTCAACGGCGGTTCCAGCGCGGGAAAGACGGGGATCGCCCGGTGCCTCCAGGCGGTGCTGCCCGGCCCCTGGCTGGCGTTCGGGATCGACGGACTGGTGGACGCGCTGCCCGCCGCGCTGCGGGAGGGCGGCGAGGGCATCGGGTTCGCCGGGGACGGCGGGGTGGAGGTGGGCGCGGGCTTCCGGGAGCTGGAGGCCGCCTGGATGGCAGGGCTGGCCGCGACCGCCCGGGCCGGTGCCCGGCTGGTGGTGGACGACGTCTTCCTCGGCGGCGCGGAGTCGCAGGCGCGGTGGCGTACGGCCCTGGACGGGCTGGAGGTGCTGTGGGTCGGGGTCCGGTGCGACGGGGCGGTCGCGGCGGGCCGGGAGATCGCCCGCGGGGACCGGACCGGTGGGATGGCCGCCGGGCAGGCGGAGGCGGCGCACCGGGGCGTGGTCTACGACCTGGAGGTGGACACCACCCGTACCGAGTCCCTGGTGTGCGCGCACACCATCGCCGCCCGGGTCACCGGCCCCGCCGGCTGAGCTACCGGCCGCGCTTGGGCAGCGGTACGCGGATGAGGTCGTGGGCCACGGTCAGCTCGCCGTCGAACCCGGCGGCGCGGGCCTGCCGTTCGAAGACCTCCGGGTCGGGGTACCGCTGCGAGAAGTGGGTGAGCACCAGATGGCGCACCCCCGCCTCGCGGGCGACTGCCCCGGCCTGGCCCGCCGTCAGATGGCCGTGGTCGGCGGCGAGCGCGGCGTCCTCGTCGGTGAAGGTGGACTCGATGACCAGCAGGTCGCAGCCCTCGGCGAGGGCGTGCACACCGTCGCAGAGCCGGGTGTCCATGACGAACGCGAACCGCTGCCCGCGCCGCACCTCGCTGACCTGGTCCAGGCTCACCCCGCCGAGGGCGCCCTCGCGCTGGATGCGGCCCACGTCGGGGCCCGCGATGCCATGCGCGGCGAGCCGCTCGGGCAGCATCCGGCGGCCGTCCGGCTCGGTGAGCCGGTAGCCGAAGGACTCCACCGGGTGCGAGAGCCGCCGTGCCTGAAGGGTGTACGAGGAGGTGGTGGCCAGCACCCCGTCCTCGGCCACGGGGGCCTCGGCCAGCTTGACCGTCTCCCGGTAGGCGGTGGCGTACCGGAGCCGTTCGAAGAAGCGCTGCCCGCTGGCCGGGTAGTGGGCGGTGACCGGGTGCGGGACCTGGTCGAGGTTGATCCGCTGGATCACCCCGGCCAGGCCCAGGCTGTGGTCCCCGTGGAAGTGGGTGACGCAGATGCGGTCGATGTCATGGGCGGCGACCCCGGCACGGAGCATCTGCCGCTGGGTGCCCTCGCCGGGGTCGAACAGGATGCCCTGGCCGTCCCAGCGCAGCAGATAGCCGTTGTGGTTGCGGTGCCGGGTGGGCACCTGGCTGGCGGTGCCCAGCACGACCAGTTCGCGGACGGACATGGCTTCTTCCTGCGGGGGGGGGTGGGGGTGGGTGACTATCCGGGGGGCCAGGTCAGGCCGCGGCCGCCGAGCACGTGGGCGTGCGCGTGGAAGACGGTCTGCCCGGCGCCGGCACCGGTGTTGAAGACGATGCGGTAGCCGTCGTCCTCGGTCTTCTCCTGCCGGGCGATCTCCCCCGCCTCGCGCAGCACATCGGCGGCGATCTCCGGCGCCTCGGCCGCGAGCGCGGCGGCGTCGGTGTGGTGTGCCTTGGGGATGACGAGGACATGGGTGGGCGCCTGCGGGTTGATGTCGCGGAAGGCGAGGGTGGTCTCCGACTCGCGGACGACGGTGGCGGGCACCTCCCCGGCCACGATCTTGCAGAACAGGCAGTCGCCCTGGGGCTCTCCGGCCATGCCGCGGTCCTTTCGCGAAGTGGAGCGTGACGCGTGACGGCGTCACGACGTGACGGGTGGGTGTCACGGGTGATCTTCGGGTGGTACGGGGGCACTCTACGGGCTGAGGTCCGCGCCCCGCCGCCCGTTACCGGCCCCGTCAAGCGCCACCGGTCGCCGCCCGACGCCCGTTACCGGCCCCGTCCGGGGGTGAGGGCGGCGGAGACCCGGGCCAGCCGCTCGGGCGGCAGCGCGAACGGGTTGGCGGGGTTACGGCGGGAGTACGCGCCGTCGTTGACCCGGACCCCCTCCCCGTCCCCGTACACCGTCCACACCGCCGGGCCCGGCCGGCCCTGGCCCGCCAGGAGGGCGGTGGCGACCTCCTCGGGCGGCGCCTGTGTCCCCGTACGGGCACGGAGTGCGGCGGCCAGCCGGGCGACCGCCGCCTCGGGGATGTCGTGGTCCCCCAGCGCGGGCAGCAGGAGCAGCAGCCTGGCGTCCGGGTCGCCGGTGCAGCCGCCGGGCAGTTCGCTGCCGGCGGCCTCGGCCAGCTCCGGCCAGGACAGTCCGGGGCCGGAGAAGTGCCCGTCGTCGGAGGCGAGCAGCTCCGCCTCGGGCCAGGACGGGTGGTGGAGCAGGTAGTCGATACCGCCGTCCCCTTCGAGGGTGCGGTAGACGATGTGCAGGCGGTGGCCGGCCGCCAGCGGGACGGTGAACACCGGCCAGTCCGCGCGCTCCCACAGCCGCCCGTGGAACGCCTCGGCCGCTTCGTAGTCCGCGCCGAACAGCAGCTCCTGCGCCTGCGGGTCATGCGCGGCACAGGAGCCCAGGTGCCCCAGCCAGAACAGCGGCTCGTCCAGGTACTCGGGGTGGTGGGTGAGGGGGCCGCCGTCATAGCCGGGTATGCCGCCGGGCCGGCTTGGCGTACTGCGCTCATGGCCCGGTATGGCGCCGTCGTACCCCGGCACCTGGGTGGGACGCGGCCGCACGTTCTCCGTCATGGGGCCGATCATGCCGCCTGCCACTGACAGCCCGTCCTCAGTCGCCCGAGGAGGCGACGCGCGGGCTGCGGTCGGCGCGGCAACGGGCGGCCGCGCCCAGCGCGTCCCCGTCGCCCACCAGGCGCCCAAGCCCCCGGCCGCGCCGGACGGGGCCGAGGCTCCGGCCGGTGCCGGTCCGCCGCCTCAGCGCGACAGCGGGGCCCCGCCCTCAGCCCCAGCGGCCGGTGCGGCCCATCAGCAGGGCGACGGCCGCCGTGCCCGCCGTGGAGGTGCGCAGCACGCTGCGGCCCAGGACGTACGGCTCGGCGCCCGCCTCGGCGAAGGCGGCCAGTTCCTCGGGAGCCACCCCGCCCTCGGGGCCGACCACGAGGACGATCTCGCCGGCGGCGGGCAGCTCGGCGGTGGCCAGCGAGGTGTCGCCGGTCTCATGGAGGACGGCGGCGAAGTCGGCGGTGGCGAGGAGACGGGCGACCTGCCCGGTGGAGGCGGCCTCGGCGACCTCCGGGAAGCGGGTACGGCGGGACTGCTTGCCCGCCTCCCGGGCGGTGGAGCGCCACTTGGCGAGCGCCTTGGCGCCCCGCTCGCCCTTCCACTGGGTGATGCAGCGGGAGGCGGTCCACGGCACGATCGCGTCCACGCCGGTCTCGGTCATGGTCTCCACCGCCAGCTCGCCCCGGTCGCCCTTGGGCAGCGCCTGCACCACGGTGATCCGGGGCTGCTCGGCCGGCTCCTCGGAGACGGACTCCAGGTCCATGACGAGCAGCCGGTCCTTGCCCTCGCTGCCCTCGACCACGCCCTCCGACCAGTGGCCCGCCCCGTCGGTGAGCACTACGTCCTCGCCGGGGCGCAGCCGCTTCACCGAGACGGCGTGCCGCCCCTCGGGCCCGTCCAGGACGTACCGCCCGCCGGGGATCTGGTGGCGGAAGACGTCCTCGGGGACGACGAACACGGGCGCGGTCATGAGGCGGCCCCCTGCGGGGCGAGGGTCCCGGCGGCCTCGCGCAGCTCGCCGGCCAGCACGTCCACCAGCTGGGCGGCGGGCAGTTCGCGGGCCAGCCGGTGGCCCTGCCCGGCCCACAGCGCCATGCCCTGCGGGTCGCCGGCCGCGGCGGCGGCCTTGCGCAGGGTGCTGGTGAGGTGGTGCACCTCGGGGTAGGCGGCGGGCGCGTAGGGGCCGTGCTCGCACATGAACCGGTTGACCAGGCCGCGCGCGGGCCGCCCGGAGAACGCCCGGGTCAGCTCGGTGCGGGTGAACAGCGGGTCGGTCATGGCCCGCTTGTGCAGCGGGTTGGCGCCGGACTCGGGGCAGACCAGGAAGGCGGTGCCGAGCTGCGCGGCCTGGGCGCCCGCGGCGAGGACGGCGGCGATCTGCCCGCCCCGCATCAGCCCGCCGGCGGCGATGATCGGCAGCGGCACGGCCTCGGCGATCAGGGAGACCAGGGTGAGCAGTCCGGTGCCGGCGCCGTCGTTCTCCGGGTCGTCCCGGTGAGTGCCCTGGTGGCCGCCGGCCTCCACGCCCTGGGCGCACAGCGCGTCGGCGCCGGCCCGCCGGGCGGCCTGGGCCTCCTCGACGGAGGTGACGGTGACGAGGGTGCGGGTGCCGGCGGCGGCGAGCGCGGCCAGGGTCTCGGCGGAGGGGCAGCCGAAGGTGAAGGACACCACCGGGACCGGTTCGTCCAGCAGGACGGCGAGCTTGGCGTCATAGCCGTCGTCACGGCCGGAGTCCGGGTCGCCGAGCGCCGTCTCGTAGAAGGCGGACTCCCCGGCGATCTGGTTGCGGTACACCTCGACGGCGGCGGGGTCGGCGTGGCCCGGCTGCGGCATGAACAGGTTGACGCCGAAGGGCCGCGCGGTGAGCGTGCGCAGCCGGCTGATCTCCTGGTACATGCCGTCGGCGGTCTTGTAGCCGGCGGCCAGGAAGCCGAGGCCGCCCGCCTCGCTCACGGCGGCGGCCAGCTCGGGACGGGAGGCGCCGCCGGCCATGGGGGCCTGCACGATCGGGTGGAGGAAGAGATCGGTCAGTGCGGTGGACATGTGTGCATCGTGCCACGCCCGCCGACCGGCCCGAAGGCCCGGTTCAGGTGACGAGGTACGTGGTGAGGGGCGGCCGCCCGTTCCCGGACCCGCCGCCCCTCACCTCGTACCGCGGCGTCCCCTCAGCGGCCGTTGAAGGCGTCCTTCAGCCGGGAGAACAGGCCCTGCTGGCCGGGCTGGAACTGGCCGGTGGGCCGCTCCTCGCCGCGCAGCTTGGACAGCTCCCGCAGCAGCCGCTCCTGCTCGGGGTCGAGCTTGGTCGGGGTCTGCACCTCGACATGGACGATCAGATCGCCCCGACCGCCGCCGCGCAGGTGGGTGATGCCCCGGCCGTGCAGCGGGACGGACTGCCCCGACTGCGTACCGGGCCGGATGTCGATCTCCTCGACCCCATCCAGCGTCTCCAGCGGCACCTTGGTGCCCAGCGCGCCGGCCGTCATCGGGATGGTGACCGTGCAGTGCAGGTCGTCGCCGCGCCGCTGGAACATGGGGTGCGGAAGCTCGTGGATCTCCACGTACAGGTCGCCGGCCGGGCCGCCGCCGGGGCCGACCTCGCCCTCGCCGGCCAGCTGGATGCGGGTGCCGTTGTCCACACCGGCGGGGATCTTCACCGTGAGCGTGCGGCGGGAGCGGACCCGGCCGTCGCCCGCGCACTCCGGGCAGGGGGTGGGCACCACGGTGCCGAAGCCCTGGCACTGCGGGCAGGGGCGGGAGGTCATGACCTGGCCCAGGAAGGACCGGGTGACCTGGGAGACCTCACCGCGACCGCGGCACATGTCACAGGTCTGCGCCGAGGTGCCGGGGGCGGCGCCCTCGCCGGAGCAGGTGGTGCACACCACGGCGGTGTCGACCTGGAGGTCCTTCGTCGTGCCGAAGGCCGCCTCGTCGAGCTCGATCTCCAGCCGGATCATGGCGTCCTGGCCGCGCCGGGTGCGCGAACGCGGGCCGCGCTGGGACGCCGTACCGAAGAAGGCGTCCATGATGTCGCTGAAGTTGCCGAAGCCACCGGCCCCGAAGCCGCCCGCGCCACCGCCGCCGGCGCTGGAGAGCGGGTCGCCGCCGAGGTCGTAGACCTGCTTCTTCTGCGGGTCCGACAGCACCTCGTAGGCGGCGTTGATCTCCTTGAAGCGCTCCTGCGTCTTCGGATCGGGATTGACGTCCGGGTGCAGCTCGCGGGCGAGCCTCCGGAACGCCTTCTTGATCTCGTCCTGGGAGGCGTCGCGGCGCACGCCGAGTACGGCGTAGTAGTCCGTGGCCACTTACGACTCCGCCAGGATCTGTCCGACGTAACGTGCCACTGCGCGTACCGCTCCCATCGTTCCGGGGTAGTCCATGCGGGTCGGTCCGACCACGCCGAGTTTGGCGACTGCCTCGTCGCCCGAACCGTAGCCGACCGCGACGACGGACGTGGAGTTCAGCCCCTCGTGGGCGTTCTCATGCCCGATGCGCACGGTCATGGCCGAGTCCTTGGCCTCGCCGAGCAGCTTGAGGAGCACGACCTGCTCCTCCAGCGCCTCCAGCACCGGCCGGATCATCACGGGGAAGTCATGGCCGAAGCGGGTGAGATTGGCGGTGCCGCCGATCATCAGCCGCTCCTCGGTCTCCTCCACCAGGGTCTCCAGCAGGGTGGCGAGCACCGTGGAGACCGTGCCGCGGTCCTCCGTCTCGAAGGACTCCGGCAGGTCCTGCACCAGCTGCGGGACGTCGGCGAACCGGCGGCCCACGACGCGGCTGTTGAGCCGGGCCCGCAGATCGGCGAGGGAGGCCTCGCCGAACGGCGCCGGGCAGTCGACCATCCGCTGCTCGACCCGGCCGGTGTCGGTGATCAGCACCAGCATCAACCGGGCCGGGGCCAGCGACAGCAGCTCCACATGCCGCACCGTCGAGCGGGTCAGCGAGGGGTACTGCACCACCGCGACCTGCCGGGTCAGCTGGGCGAGCAGCCGGACGGTACGCCCGACCACGTCGTCCAAATCCACCGCGCCGGCCATGAAGTTCTGGATGGCGCGGCGCTCCGGCGAGGACAGCGGCTTGACCCCGGCGAGCTTGTCGACGAAGAGCCGGTAGCCCTTGTCGGTGGGGATGCGGCCGGCGCTGGTGTGCGGCTGGGCGATATAGCCCTCCTCCTCCAGCACGGCCATGTCGTTGCGCACGGTCGCCGGGGAGACGCCGAGCGCGTGCCGCTCGGTGAGCGCCTTGGAGCCGACGGGCTCCTCGGTGCCGACGTAGTCCTGGACGATGGCGCGCAGCACTTCGAGTCTGCGTTCGCTGAGCATCCGCGCACACCTCCAGCTGATGGGTCCTCGCCCCGCGCGTCGCTCGCGGGGGCCTCCCCGCACGGCGGCGGGCCTGTGGCTCTGTTCCCTGCTTGGCACTCGCCATGCCCGAGTGCCAGTGATGTCCCGGCCAGTGTACGGGGCGGGGGTGCGCCACCGGCAAGGGCGGCCGACCAGGCTACCGTGCCGGATCGCACGGCGTGCCGCCGTCGCGGCGATGGGGCCGGGGGCGGGTGGCGCACGGGACCCTCACGGCCCGGTACCGCCGTCGCGGCGCCGACGGCGCACGGGCGCCGGTCACGGCACGGGCGCCGGTCCGGCCGTCGGTCGGGCGCCGGTCGGCCGCCGGCGTCTCCGGCCGTTAGCGTCTCGGGTATGGACACCCCCACATGCGACGGATCGGGCATCGACTGGGCGGCGGTGGGCTGGGAGCGGCTCGGCGCGGGCACCGGCCGGTGCCGGCTGCCCGGCTGGGACGCCACCGCGGGGCTGGTGGCCGGTACGGACGCCGCCCTGCTGTTCGACGCGGGCGCCACCCTGCGGGAGGGCGCGCGGCTGCGGGCCGAGGCGGAGATGCTGCTCGGCGGGCGGCGCGTGACGCATCTCGCACTGAGCCACCCCCATTTCGACCATGTCCTCGGCGCGTCCGCGTTCGCCGGGGCGGAGGTGTTCGGGGCGGTCGGCCTGGACGCGCTGCTGGCGAGCAGCCGGGAGCGGGACGCGCTGCGTCGGGACGCGGTCCGGCATGGCGTACCCGAGGAGGAGGCGGCCGAGGCGGTGGACGTGCCGGCCGCACCCCGGCACCTCGTCTCCGGCGAGTGGACGCTCGACCTGGGCGGGCGGCAGGTGCTGCTGGCCAATGTGGGCCCCGGGCACACCGCCCATGACCTGGTGCTGCTGGTGCCCCCGCCACCGGGCGCGCCGGCCGGCTCCCGCGAGGTGGTGTTCTGCGGGGACCTGGTCGAGGAGTCCGGCGAGCCGCAGGCCGGCCCGGACGCGGTGCCGGGGCGCTGGCCGGCCGCGCTGGACCGGCTGCTGGCGCTGGGCGGCGAGGAGGCGCTGTACGTGCCGGGGCACGGCGCGGTGGTGGACGCGGCGTTCGTCCGGGCCCAACGGGACGCCCTGGCCCGCCGCTTCGGCGCCGCCGAAGACCAATGACGGCGTGACCATGTCGTAGCGTCTGGCGCATGCGCGCTTACGACTCTGATCTCACGCCCCCGTGGAAGCGTTCGGCGCCGGTGCCCGAGGTGGCGGCCGAGCCCGATCTGGTGGTGGAGGAGGTGGCCACCGGGTTCTGCGGGGCGGTGATCGGCTGCGAGGCGGGCACGGTGACCCTGGAGGACCGCTTCGGCAAGCGCCGGGTGTTCCCGCTGGAGCCGCGCGGCTTCCTCCTTGAGGGCCGCCCGGTGACCCTGGTGCGGCCGTCGGCGGGTCCGGTGCGGCCCTCCCGTACGGCCTCCGGTTCGCTCGCCGTGCCGGGTGCGCGGGCCCGGGTGGCGCGGGCCGGGCGGATCTACGTGGAGGGGCGGCACGACGCCGAACTGGTCGAGCGCGTCTGGGGCGACGACCTGCGGATCGAGGGCGTGGTGGTGGAGTACCTGGAGGGCGTGGACGACCTGCCGGCCATCGTCGCCGAGTTCGGGCCCGGGCCGGACGCCCGGCTGGGGGTGCTGGTGGACCATCTCGTCCCCGGCTCCAAGGAGTCCCGGATCGCCGCCGAGGTGTCGGACGCCCACACCCTGATCGTGGGCCACCCCTACATCGACGTCTGGGAGGCGGTGAAGCCCGCCTCGGTGGGCATCCCGGCCTGGCCGACCGTGCCGCGCGGCCAGGACTGGAAGACCGGGGTGTGCCGGGCGCTGGGCTGGCCGGAGAACACCGGCGCCGCCTGGCAGCACATCCTCTCCAAGGTCCGCTCCTACAAGGACCTGGAGCCCTCGCTGCTGGGCGCGGTGGAGCACTTGATCGACCATGTGACGGTCGGCGGGCCCGCCCAGCCCTGACGTGCGGTGGCTCAGTCCACCAGGTCGCGTACCACCGCGTCGGCGAGCAGCCGTCCGCGCAGGGTGAGGACGGCCCGGCCGCGCCCGGCGTACGCCTCCGGCTCCAGCAGGCCGTCCGCCACCGCCCGCTCGGCGGCGGCCCGCCCGGCCGGCTTCAGCAGCTCCAGCGGGCAGCCCTCGCGCAGCCGCAGCTCCAGCAGGATCCGCTCGACCCGCCGGTCCTCCTCGGAGAGCAGCTCCCGCCCGGCGCCCGGGGAGCGCCCGGCGGCCAGCGCGCCGGCGTACGCCCCGGGGTGCTTCACATTCCACCAGCGCACCCCGCCGACGTGGCTGTGCGCGCCCGGTCCGGCGCCCCACCAGTCGGCGCCCCGCCAGTAGAGCTCGTTGTGCAGGCAGCGCCCGGCCTCGGTGGTGGCCCAGTTGGACACCTCGTACCAGTCGAACCCGGCGGCGGACATCATCTCGTCGGCGATGAGGTAGCGGTCGGCGTGCACATCGTCGTCGGTCATCGGGACCTCGCCGCGCCGGATACGCCGGGCCAGCCCGGTGCCCTCCTCCACGATCAGCGCGTACGCCGAGATGTGGTCGGGCCCGGCGCCGAGGGCCGCGTCCAGGGAGGCCCGCCAGTCGTCGTCACTCTCCCCCGGCGTCCCGTAGATCAGGTCCAGGTTGACGTGGTCGAACCCGGCCGCGCGGGCCTCCGCCACACAGGCCTCGGGGCGGCCCGGGGTGTGGGTGCGGTCCAGCACCTTCAGCACATGCTGCCGGGCGCTCTGCATCCCGAACGAGATCCGGTTGAAGCCGCCCGCGCGCAGCTCGGCCAGATACGCCGGGTCGACGGACTCCGGGTTGGCCTCGGTGGTCACCTCGGCGTCCTCGGCGAGCCCGAACTCCTCCCGTACGGCGGCCAGCATCCGCACCAGGTCGGCGGCGGCCAGCAGGGTCGGTGTACCGCCCCCGACGAAGACGGTGCGCACCGGGCGGGGATCGTCGCCCAGCACCTTGCGGGCCAGGCGCACCTCATCGGCCAGCGTCCCGGCGTAGTTGTCGCGGGAGGCGAGCACCCCGCCGGAGGAGCGCAGCTCGGTGGCGGTGTAGGTGTTGAAGTCGCAGTAGCCGCAGCGGGTCGCGCAGTACGGCACATGCAGATAGAACCCCAGCGGCCGCTCCCCCGCGCCGACCAGGGCGGACGCGGGCAGGGCGCCGTCCTCGGGCACGGGTTCGCCGTCGGGCAGTACGGAAGGCATGGGGTCCATTGTCCGTCACCGGGGCGGGTGACCGTCGCCGGCCGGGGTGGCGGGGCGCCCCGGGCCCGGGGCGGGCGCCGTCACCCCGTCCCCGTGGCCGCCGTTCCCCCGGCCGCCGTCCCCGTCGCCACCGTTCCCGTGGCCGCCGTCTCCGTGGGGGCAGCCCCCGTCACTGCCCTCCCCGTCCCCACCGTCCCCGTTCCGGTGGTCCTCGTGGTCGGTCCCGGGGCGGGCTCCGCCTGGAGGACCAGCAGGGCGAGGTCGTCGCTGACCGGGGCCTCGCCGAAGCCGTGCACCGCCCGTCTGATCCGGTCGGCGATCTCCCGGGCGGGCAGCCCGGCGCAGCCCGCGAGCGCGGCGGCCAGCCCGTCCCCGTCGTCGAACATCCGGCCACCCCGGGACCGCCGCTCGGTGACCCCGTCGGTGACGCAGAGCAGGGTGTCCCCGGGGGCGAGGTGGAAGGTCTGGCTCTCGTAGCCGACGTCGTCCACCACCCCCAGCAGCACCTGCGGGACGGCGGCCGCGCTCACCGTGCCGTCGGGATGCAGCAGCAGCGGCAGCGGATGGCCCGCGCAGGCCAGGGTGCAGCGGGCGCCGCCGCCGTCCTCCGGGGCGAGCGGCACCAGCTCCCCGTAGAGCAGGGACAGGAAGCGGGGCAGCGGCCGGGGTTCCACCGCGGTCGCCCCGGGGGCCTCCTCCTGTGCGGCGGCCTCCGCGGCCAGCGGGTCGGCGGCGACCTCGGCCACCACCGAGGCCGCCGTCTCCGCCGCCTCGGTGGCGTCGTCCAGCAGCAGGCGGTTCAGCCGGTCCAGCACATGGCCCACCTCATGGTCGGCGTGGTCCTCGCGGGCCAGCAGCCGCAGCCAGGGGCGGGCCAGTCCGGTGACCACGGCCGCCTCCGGGCCGCTGCCCTGGACGTCGCCGAGCATGAAGCACCAGCGGCGCGCCCCGGGCCCGGCCTGGAACACGTCGTAGAAGTCGCCGCCCGCCAGCCCGTCGTCGCTCGGCTCGTACACCACGCAGCTGCGCACCCCGGGGATCTGGGCGACCTGGCTGGGCAGCAGCCCGCGTTGGAGGACCCGGCTGATGGTGACCTGCCGGGCGTAGCGGCGGGCGGCGCCGATGGCGAGGGCGACCCGGCGGGCGAAGTCCTCCACCAGGGAGCCGACCGCGTCCGGGATACGGGAGACCCCGCGCCGGCCGATCAGCAGCGTCCCCAGGCCGTGGCCGCCGACCACCAGCCGGTAGGCGAGCGCGGTGCCGTCGCCTGCGTCGGCCCGCAGGTCGCCCGGGGCGGGCCAGGGCACGGCCACCGGCCCCGGGCACGGCGGCTCGGCCATCCGGGGCGGCTCCTTCTCCAGCACCGCCCGCAGCGCCTCCAGGGCCGACTCGTCCGCGTGCCAGACCCGGGCCAGCCGGGGCGTGCCGCCGCTCTCCCGGTCGTAGCCGCCCACCCCGGCGGTGTCCTCCAACCAGAAGGCGCACCAGTCGGCGAGCCGGGGCACCAGCAGCTGCCCGGCGAGTGCGGCGACCAGGTCCTCGTCCAACTGCCCGGCCAGCAGGTCGGAGGCCTCGGCGAGGAACGACAGCCCGCCCCGGCCCGTCCACTCCTCGTCATCCCGCAGGGCCCGGCGCGGCGCGGGGGCGAGCAACTCGGCGGCCCGCAGCCCGCGCTGGATGGCCGGCTCGCCACCCGGTACGGGGCAGGCGTCCCACCCGTCCAGCGGCAGCCGGGCCCACACCGTCTTCGTCCCGGGGCGGTAGGTGATGCCCCAGCACTCGGCGAGCGCCGCGACGAGCTGGAGCCCGCGCCCGTACTCGTCCGGATCGCCGCCGCACTCGCCGCCCCCGGACCGCTCCTGGCGCAAGGCCCGGGTCGGGTGGTGGTCCGACACCTCCAGCACCAGCGCGGCGGGCGTGCCCTGGTCGGGATCCTCCAGCCGGAACAGCAACTCCACGTTGGTGCCCGCGTGGACCACGGCGTTGGTCACCAACTCCGCGGCGAGCAGCACCGCGTCGTCGGCGGCCCGGTCGGTGATCGCCGCCGCCGCGGGCAGGGCGAGACCGGTCCAGTCGGCGAGGGCGGCCCGGACGAAACGGCGCGCGGCGCCGGGCGCCAGCGGGTTGCCGGGCAGGCTGGTCCTGGCCACCGACTGCCCGGGCAGGGGCGGGCGGGGAGGCAGCGACAACTCGCCACCGGTCGCGCGCTGGGTCGGAAGAGGCCCCATGGACATCTCCTCGTCGGCTCCTGGTCGTTTCCTCGGGACGGACAACGACAGGGTGACAGATGGAGCACACCCATAAGCACCGTGTCACCGAAGTGGCTCACGGTGCCATCCGGGCGAGTGGTACGCAACCCCCGCCCGCGCCCCTGACTCCCTGCCTGGGCGACTCGCCCCGGCACCCGCGCGACACCACACGCACGACCACCCAACTCCGAAGACTGGATGAACGACGATGCATCGGTACAGGTCCCACACCTGCGGCGAGC
>NZ_JBEYXH010000059.1:0-25203 GCF_040644755.1 Streptomyces sp. NPDC046887 | reverse complement strand
ACCCCCGTCGACGGGCTGATCACCTACCACGACCCCTGCTACCTGGGCCGCCACAACAAGGTCTACACACCCCCGCGCGAGATCATGTCCGCCGTCCCCGGCCTGCGCCAGCAGGAAATGCACCGCCACAAGGAACGCGGCTTCTGCTGCGGCGCCGGCGGCGCACGCATGTGGATGGAAGAACGCATCGGCAAGCGCATCAACACCGAACGCGTCGACGAAGCCCTCTCCCTCAACCCCGACATCGTCTCCACCGCCTGCCCCTTCTGCCTCGTCATGCTCACCGACTCCGTCAACGGCAAGAAGAACGACGGCACAGCACCCGAATCACTCCAGGTCGTCGACGTCGCCCAACTCCTCCTCGACTCCGTCAAGACCCCCGCCGAACCCGAGCCGGAGCCCCCGGTGGAGGACGGCGGCGGTGACGGTGACGGTGACGGTGACGGCACCGGTGCGGGCTCCGGCGGCCCCGGTTCCGCCCCGGCCGACGAGCCGGCCCCGGTGAAGTAGCCGGCCCCCACGTGTCGGGTGCCCTCCGGGGCGCCCGACCGCGTACGCGCCATCCCTCCCGATCGCGTACGCACCACCCGTGTACGCATGACCCCGCGTACCGCCCGGCGATGGCCGGACCTGCACCGCACAGGCAGGTCCGGCCATCGTCATCCAAGGCACCCTTATATAACCATTCGCGGCAATACGCCCATATCCACCCCCATCCGCCCTGGTGGTAGCACCTCCGGGTCCCCCTAGGGGATGTCACAGCTCAGCCGCAATGGGCCGCCTCCGTCCCGGCATGTCCACTCCATCCGGCGGGAGCGGGTACGTTCGTTGACGTGGCTGGATTCAGGATCGGACGCGGCCGGGACAACCGCAGCAGGCGACAGCAACCGCAGCAGGCGGCGCCGTACGGCAACAACACGGCACCGCCGCCTCCGTATGCCTCGGGGCAGCAGCAGTGGCCGTCGGCGCACCAGGGACACCAGGGGCCTCAGGGCCACCAGGGGCACCAGGCGCCGCCGCAGGGCTACGGTGAGCCCGAGTACTTCGGGGACCCCTACGCCCACTCGCAGCAACACCAGCAGCACCAGCCGCCGCACGATCCCTATGCGGCGAACAACCCGGGCCACACCCGGGCGTTCAGCGTCCCCGACGAGGCGTACGCGGGGGCCGGCGGCGGTTACGAGGGCGGCTACGGCGACGGCGCCACCTACCAGGCCGGCGCGGCCCCGGCCCCGTCCGGCCCGCGACTGCACTGGAAGCAGCTGCTCAGCGGCATCGTGATGCGTCCCGGCCCGACCTTCTTCCAGATGCGCGACCACGCCGTCTGGGGCCCGGCGGTGGTGGTCACCTTCCTCTACGGGCTGCTGGCGCTGTTCGGCTTCGACGAGGCCCGCGAGGAGGCGATCAACGCCACCCTCTCGACGGCCGTCCCCTCGGTCCTGCTCACCGGCGTCATGTTCGTCGTCGGCGGCCTCATCCTGGGCGCGGTGACCCACACCCTGGCCCGCCAGCTCGGCGGCAACGGGGCCTGGCAGCCGACGGTCGGCCTCTCCATGCTGATCATGGCCCTCACCGACGCGCCGCGCCTGGTCTTCGCCATCTTCCTGGGCGGCGACAACACCCTGGTCCAGATCCTGGGCTGGCTCTCCTGGCTGGCGGCGGGTGCGCTGTTCACCTCGATGGTGAGCAAGTCCCATGACCTGCCCTGGCCCAAGGCCCTGGGCGCCTCCGCCATCCAGCTGATCGCCCTGCTGTCGCTGATCAAGCTCGGCACCATCTGAGACCTGGTAGCCCGATGACGTAGGAGCGGCGGAAGTTCACGCTTCCGCCGCCCCGGTGCACGGTCGGAGGCATCCATGAGGTGGGGGGCTGGCCGGGGGTCTCCGCCGCGGCCCGCCGACACCAAGACGGCGTCCGCCGTCGATGTCCGCCCACCCCGAGCGGGGCCTGTCAGCGGGCTGACACCGGAGGGAGCCTCTCAGGCGTCCAGGATCTGCCCCTCCCGGCGGACCACCGGCTTCTCGACGCTCCACGGGAAGTTGATCCACTCGTCGGTGCGCTTCCACACGTACTCGCACTTCACCAGGGAGTGCGACTTCTCGTAGATGACGGCGGAGCGGACCTCGGCGACGTTGCCGAGGCAGAAGTCGTGCACCAGCTTGAGCGTCTTGCCGGTGTCGGCGACATCGTCCGCGATCAGCACCTTCTTGTCGGAGAAGTCGATCGCGTTGGGGACCGGCGCCAGCATGACCGGCATCTCCAGCGTGGTCCCCACACCCGTATAAAATTCAACGTTTACCAGGTGAATATTCTTGCAGTCCAGCGCGTACGCCAGCCCGCCGGCCACGAAGACCCCGCCCCGGGCGATGGACAGCACGATGTCCGGCTCGTAGCCGTCGTCGGCGATGGTCTGGGCGAGCTCCCGGACGGCGCGGCCGAAGCCCTCGTAGGTCAGGTTCTCCCGTACGTCACTCATGCTCACACCTGCGTCCGATGGAAGTTCTGGAAGGACCGCGAGGCGGTCGGCCCCCGCTGGCCCTGGTAGCGGGACCCGTAGCGGTCACTGCCGTACGGGTGCTCGGCGGGTGAGCTGAGCCGGAACATGCACAGCTGGCCGATCTTCATGCCCGGCCAGAGCTTGATCGGCAGCGTGGCGAGGTTCGACAGTTCGAGCGTCACATGACCCGAGAAACCGGGGTCGATGAACCCGGCGGTGGAGTGGGTCACCAGGCCGAGGCGGCCGAGGCTGGACTTGCCCTCCAGCCGGGAGGCGATGTCGTCGGGCAGGGAGATCACCTCGTACGTCGAGGCGAGCACGAACTCCCCGGGATGCAGGATGAACGCCTCGTCCCCCTCCGGCTCGACCAGCCGGGTCAGGTCGATCTGCTCGACGGCCGGGTCGATGTGGGGGTACCGGTGGTTCTCGAACACCCGGAAGTAGCGGTCCAGCCGTACGTCAATGCTGGACGGCTGCATCATGGACTCGTCGAACGGGTCGATGCGCACCCGTCCGGCGTCGATCTCGGCCCGGATGTCCTTGTCTGAGAGAAGCACTCATCGAGGATACGGGCCCCGGAAACCCGAAACGCGCGGGCCCGCCCGAACCGGACAGCGCCCCGCGCGCCGAAGGCCACCTTCCGGTGCCCGCCTACCGCCGCTCCCGCCCCACCGGCACGGCATGCCGCAGCCGCGCGCACCGGGGACACCGGATGAGCCGCCCGGGCCCGATACGGTCCGTCCCGAGCTGCTGCATCGGGAACGTCCCGGTACTGAACACGTGCCCCTCGGCACAGCGGACGACGGTGCGCTCCATGGAGTCCATCAAGTCCCTTCCCCATCAACGCGTGGACGAGACCGCCACATTAGGGGATGAAGAGGACGCCGCTCCACGCGGCACTCCGCCACCGGGTGCGCACACCGCCGATGGGTCATGGGGTAGAGTGAGCGACGATGCGACACCGGGCCTCCGGGCCGAAGCAAGATCATGTCGCGTCGATGCGGGTGTAGTTTAATGGTAGAACATGAGCTTCCCAAGCTTAGAGCGCGAGTTCGATTCTCGTCACCCGCTCCACGACTAAGGCCCAGGTCATCGACCTGGGCCTTATGTGTTCTCTGGACCGGTCTAGGTGTCGCGTGCCACATTCGTGCCAGATGCCTGTGATTCCGCCGCCGTGCGCCGTGCCCGTACGAACTGATCGAAGCCGGCGGCCACCTCACGCTGCCACTCGGTGTCGGAGTGCTGGTATATCAGCGCGGCCCGATCGGTCGACTGCCCCGCGCGGACCATCGTGTCCTTGGGCGTGGCCCCGGAGCGCGTCGTGAGCGTATGCCCGGTGTGCCAGAGATCGTAGAAGCGGAAGTTCTCCGGCAGGCCGACCCTGGCCCGCGCCTCGCGCCATTTTCGCCCGAAGGCGGAACGTCGGAACCGGCTTCCCCTTCTCCCCCACGAACAGCAGTCCGTCCGGGCCCTTCTCCGCGTACCAGTCGAGATGCCGCCGAAGGTCGTTCCGCAGAAGCCGGCAGAACGACGAGCCGCTTCCTCGTTTCCGACTTTGGTCGGGCCTTCCGCACGCTTGCCGGTGGTCAGCTCCGGCGCGGCCTTGCTGACGCTCACGGTAGGTCGCCCAGGTCGACATCCTTGCGTCGGATCTCTGCCTGTTCCTCCGGGGAGCGCGAAAGGTTCAAGCGCGCGTGGGAGCTACTCACGCCGAATCTTCGCCTGGTACTGGCGCAAGCATGGGTGTGGTCGAACAGAGAACATGAAAGTGTCAGTCCGTTTGATCGCGAAGAGCTCTCAAAGTCCCTTTCTACGGTCAAATCGAATCATCCACTGGCAGCGGCGTTTTCAGCGACACAGCTGAGCGAATTCGCTGAAGACTTCTCTTCGATCGATGAAACATGGGGCGCAGCAAGCAATCCGCGCCCCATCGGAATCGACTATGAACTCGTTGCGCTCTCTCCGACAGGCGGGGACATCGTTGTTTTTGATAAGAAGTCCGGGCCAATTCAGACATCCCCGTTCCTCATGAAACAAATCCTTGGCCAGTGGCGAGTGGAACATTTCAGACCCGCATACCCAATCCCGGGCTGGCCACCATCCCATGAGGAAATCCCGTCAGAGGTAAGCAACTTTACCGTGGTGCGGGGTCCCGACTCGGAGGGGGACGAAGATTCCTGACGCTTCCAGCCAGGCCACGTAAAGCACCTCGAATTCATTCGGCTCCTATTTGGGGCCTCGGGACCGGATCCAAGCGGTTCGGGCCGGAGGGGCGCGGCCATCGGTGCTTATGCCGCTGACTTCCGGACCGCGTCGACCAGTGCTGTCGCGCGTTCGTCGTCGGATCCGCTGACGATGTGGTTCATGACGTAGCCGAAGGCGAGGCCGTGGTCGGGGTCGGCGAAGGCGAGGGAGCCGCCGCGGCCGGTGTGGCCGAAGGCGTTCGGGCCGGTCATGGGGTTGCCTTCGGTGGGCAGCATGTAGCCGCTCGCGAAACGGCTCGGGAGCAGCATCACTCGGTCCTTCCCGTTGGCCTGTTCTTCGGTCGCCCTGGCCAGGGTGGCGAGGGTGAGGAGGCGTACGCCGTCGACCTCGCCGATGGTCGCGGCGTACATGCGGGCGAGGGAGCGGGCGGTGCCGATGCCGTTGGAGGAGGGGAGCTCCGCCGCCTGCACCTCTGGTGCGTCGAAATCGATCGCGGCCGGGTCGGTGACGGCGAAGGCGCGGTTGCTGAGCGAGTCGGGGTCGCGCCAGGCGGCGACCTGTTCTCGAAGCTCCGCCGGGACGGATGCGGCAGGGACGGTGGTGAGGTCGACGGACGGGCTCCGGTAGGCCATGCGGCTGACCTGGGCGCGTTCGCTCGCCGGCAGGCCGATGTGGAAGTCCAGTCCAAGGGGGGCGGCGATCTCGTCGGCGAAGAAGCGGCCCGGCGTCCGGCCGGAGACGCGGCGGATGACCTCGCCGACCAGCCAGCCCCAGGTCCGGCCGTGGTACCCGTGTGCCGTGCCCGGGGTCCACTGCGGGCGCTGGGCCGCCAGCGCCGCCGCCATCGGGTCCCAGGCAAGGGCGTCCGCCACGGGGAGCGGCTCGTCCAGGGCCACCAGGCCCGCCTGGTGGGACAGCAGCCAGCGCATGGGGATGTCGGCCTTGCCGTTCACGGCGAACTCCGGCCAGTACGAAGCGACCGGGGCGTCGAGGTCGAGCAGGCCGCGTTCGACCAGCATGTGCGCGGCGGTCGCGGTGGCGCCCTTGGTCGCCGAGTAGACCAGTTGCAAGGTGTCCCGCGTCCACGGGCGGCCGGTCTCGGGGTCGGCGATGCCGCCCCACAGGTCGACGACCGGCCGGCCGTGCCGGTAGACGCATACAGCCGCGCCGATGTCCCCGTGCCGGGCGAAGTTCGCCGCGAACGCCTCGCGGACCGGCTCGAACCCGGGCACGACTTCACCGTCGATGATCGTCATGCTCCTCATCCTCGCAGCGCGACCGCCTTCCCCGAAGGACGATGCGCGTACGCGGAGGAGGAGATCGGTATACGTCAACGGGGCTTCTCGGCGCGGCCGATGAGGGTGCCGATGTGGCCCTCGGTCGGGGCATCGAGGACGGTGACGGACACGTCAGTGAGGCCGGCTTCGGTGAGGAGGCCGGCCCAGGTCTCGGGGGTGTGGCTGTAGCGGTAGGTGTACATGGCGGGGCCGGCGAAGCCGCCTTTGTACATACCCTGCGGCCCGTAGGCGCCGGGGATGGCCGGCGGCTGAGAGAAGGCGAACACGCCACCGGGGTTGAGACGTCGGGCGACGAGCGGGAAGAGAAGGGCGGGGTCGGTGAACCAGGCGGCGCCGAAGGCCGAGTAGATCGCGTCGTACATACGTGGGTCCTGGGCCAGGTGTTCCAGGATCTCGGCGCACACGAACTCGATGCCGAGGTGGCCGTACTTCTCGGTGGAACGGGCGACGGCGACCGGCGAGAGGTCGATGGCGGTGCCCTTGACGCCCCGGCCGGCGAGGTGGGCCAGGGCTCGTCCCGTACCGCTGCCGATCTCCAGGACCGTGCCGGGTTCACCGAGGAGGCCGGGGCCGGGGTCGGCGGGGTGATCCTTGTACTGAGTCCATCGGAACACCGGGTCGCCGTTGGACGGGTCCTTCCACGCACTCTCGGCGAAGGTGTCCCACAGAGCGCGCTCGTGCTCGTAGTTGTGCGGGGCGGTGGTCATGGTCGTGTCCTCGCGGGGGATACGGGAGGCGGCCCCGCCACCCGCGTGCACGGCGGCGGGGCCCCACCCTAGGGCGGTTCGTCCGGGACGTCGGCGGATTCCGGCCGCCGGTCACCCGGTCAGTGGGAGTCGGGGACCTTGGAGTCGCACGGCGAGCAGTTCGCTCCGTCGCGCGCCCACAGCTCCTCGTCGGGGTCGAAGCCGATGGACCGGAGGAAGGCGGCCGTGTCGGTTACGGTGCCGTCGTTGCGGCGCTGGATGAAGGGGGCGTGGTGCTTGTATCGGCCCTCGTTGTACAGGTCGCAGAGGGCGAAGTAGACCGGGGTGTCCAGGATGACCTGGTGGACGCCGATGTCGACGACCTTGCCGACGCCGAGGTGCACGTCGGGGTGCTCCATCGACGCGACCATGTACATCACGGCGTTGCCGAGAATGCGTTCGGCGAGGTCGCGGACCATCACCTCGTCGCGCAGGAGGAGGGCGACCTCGCGCTCCCAGACGGTCAAGCCGCTGTCGAGGACGTTCACGGTCAGGTGCCGGAGGTGCGGGGTGACGGCGTTGAGCAGCTCCTTCGGGTCCCGCGAGCGGGTCGCGGCGGTCGCGGCCTCCGCGGGGTTCGTGGCGGGGTTCTCGGCGAGAACGGTCACGGTGGTGCTCCTCTCGAAAGGGTCGAGTGGTGCGATGCGGGGTGGTCGTCGCGACCGCCCCGCTTCACCGGCTCCCTGTCGAGGCCGGTGAGCTGGGTCGTCCCGAGCGGGGGCTGTGGGCAGGGGGGCGGACCGATGTCCTACCACCCGGAACGGGTTCTTGGGTGCGCCTCAGTCGAGTAGGGCGTCGGCCGTCTTCTCCAGCAGGGCCGCGTTGGCGCTCGTGTCGTGGCCGAGGGCGAGGGCCTGGTGCGGGAGGGCGGTGAGCCGGTCCGCGAGGCCGGCGGAGCCACCGGTCATGGGCAGCAGCCCGAACACGTCGGGGTAGCGGTCCTCCGTGCCGGCGGTGAAGAAGTCCGCCTCGCTCAGGCGGCGCGGCTCGTCAAGGAGTCGGGGCTCACCGCCCGGGGTGATCTGCGGGAACAGCAGACCGGCGGCCCGGCCCTCGGTGGCCAGGGTCATGCCGAGCCAGGTGTCGAGCTGGTCGGGGAAGAACTGGGGCTTCATCTCCTTGCCGTTCGCCCGCCACAGCGGCTCGCGCCGTCCGGCCAGGAGTGCGTCGGTGACCCGCTGGTCCTGGGTCGGGTGCATGAGTTCCCCGGCGCGGAGCCGGTCGGCGACGGGCTCGAAGAGGCCGAGGGCGTCGAGGAGCCCGAAGCCGCAGGCAGCCGCCGACGGCCACGGCAGCACCCGTACGTACCCCTGCTCCAAACGGACGAAGACGCGGTCGTTGGCGAGGAGCCGCCAGCCGGCGCGCGCCAGGAGGAACGCGGTGGTGGTCTTGCCCGCGCCCTTGTCGCCGAGGGTGAGCAGGGTGGCGCCGTCGTCACGGGTGACGGCGGAGGCGTGCAGGATCTGCCATCCCTCGACGAGGAGCATGCCGCGGACGATCTCGCGGGCCAGTCGGGCGGCGGCCGTTGCCACTACCGTCTCGTCGTCCCCGACGATCCGCAGGCGGCGCAGGGAGGGGCTCCATCGGTAGGCGAGGCGCTCTCCGCTCTGTACGGCGGTCACGCTCCCGTCGGTGTGACGGGTGTGCAGCATGGGGGAGCCCGCGTAGTCGGCCTCGACGGCGCCTTGCCCGCGATCGCCGTCCGCGGCCATGTCCTCGTACGCGTCCAAGTCGACGTCGGCGGAGACCAGGGCGCCGCTGATCGGCGGCTCGGCGGGGGCCGCGTTCCACCACGAGCCGAAGTAGCGGGTGGCCCAGTCGGTCACGGCGGCCGAGTGGCTGGTGACAGTGGCGGACTGACCGTCGGCCGTGGCGATGCGGGTGGCGGTGCGGACAGCGGTACGGGGGGTCATCAGAACGTGTCTCCTCGAAGGGCGGTGCGTACGGCGATCTGTTCGTAGGCGGTACGGAGCTTGGCGGCGGCAGTCTGGAGCTGGATGGACTCCGCCGGGGCGAGCGAGGGCATGCACACGGTCGGCGTGCCGGAAGTGAAGCGCAGCGGGATTCCGTACCAGTCGCCTCGCCAGGGAGCGGCTAGTTCGATCACCCCGTCCACCAGGCCGAGCGCGTGCGCGAGCGCGGCGAGGACGGCTCCGGCGGGGCCGGCACGAGTGCGGCCAAGAGCTGAGTTGATGCGGCGGGGCCGGTGGACGAGCTCGGCGCGGACCTCCCGTTGGGGGACGGCGACGGGACAGCCCCGGACGGTGGTGGAGGACGCGCAGATCACGGCGTGGTCACCGTGCTCGCCGATGACGTGCCCGGCGATCGCCTCCACGGGGACGTCCAGGAGCCGGGCGAGGGCGAGGCGGTAGCGGGCGCTGTCGGTGTTGGAGCCGACCCCGAACACCCTGGCGCAGCCGGACGTGGCCGCGAACAGCCGGGTCATGACATCGACCGGGTTCGTCACCACGACCACCGTCCCCTGGTAGTTGGAGAGACGGCGCCCGAGTGCGGCGATCAGCGGGGTGTTCGCCGCGAGGCCGGCCATGCGGACGTCGCTGGTGGCCGTGTTGGTGAACGCGGCCCGGGGACAGACGACGATCGCGTCGCAGCCGCTCATCGCGTCTGGTGCGGCGTGAATCGCCCGGACGTGAGAGCCGGTGACCTGGGCCATGTCCTCCAGATCGGTGACGAGTGAGGCCGCCGTACGACCGCTGCCGGAGGCGACCATGACCGCGTCACACCAGCCGGCGGTCACGAGAAGCATGCCGACGGTCTGTCCGACGGCTCCCGCGCCGATGAGCCCGATCGTGGTCATGAGGCAGTCGCCTTCGCGGCGCTGTCCAGACACAGGCGCCACGCGCCGCGCGCGTCCGGGTACGAGGCCACGGCGGCGGTGGACCGGTCGAGCATGTCGCACACCGCCCTCGCCCGGCCGACCACGTCGGCGGCGTGCGCGGTGAGCGGCAGGCCGGCGGGAGCGGTCAGGTAGGTCGTGAGGATGTTCGCGGTGTCCATCAGCCACAGGAGCGTGAGCTGACGGAGCCAGGCGTCCCGCCCGGTCCGGTCGCTGCCCGCCGTCGCCGAGGCGGCGTACGCCGCCACTCCCCCAAGCAGCGCCCGTACGCCTTCCGTCCCGGGAGGACGCGCGACGAGGTCGAGTACCGTCCGGGAGACGAGCTTGGCCGCGTCGTCGGTGGGCCGGCCGCGCATCAGTCCGGGATCCAGGAAGACGGGTCGCTCCGCGCCCTCGGGGAAGACGACGTGCTCGGGCTTGAGATCACCGAACACCATCACCCGTGCGGGTGAGGCCGTGAGGCGCCGGGCCTGGTGCAGGCGTCCGACGATGGCCGCCAGCGCCTCCGCGTAGCCAGTCTGCCGCAGGCAGGCACTACCCGACAGACCGTTGAATTTTCTCAGGAAGGTGCCGGTGATGGATCGCTCTCGGATCTCGCTCCGCTCGACCCGCGCGGCGACCCCGCGTCGCCGCAGGCCGGCCGCCAGCTCGCCGGTCACCGCCTCCAGCAGCCCAGCGGTGCGATGCGGCGCCCGCGCCAACAGCTCGGCCAGCGTGGAGCCGTGGATCGGCTCGGTGAACAGCACCCCGCCCTGGTAGCCGGCGACGGCTGGCACGTGGAGGGCAGCAGGTCCGGCGAGAACCGCGAGCTGACGCGCTTCCCGTTCCAGCAGGGAGCCAGGGGAGGTCACGTACGCGGCCTGCGCGTCCCGGACGGTGCCCCAGCCGCCGCAGGACCCCCGCAGCAGTGATACCAGCGAGACGCCGAGGATCGACAGCTTCGCGTACAGCGGTCGGCCGTCCACCTCCACCCGTCGCACGTAGCTGGTGACGCTCGGCACCACCGGCCCGAGCCGCACTTCAGCACCGGGCCACAGCCCGCGAGCAGCCTGTTCGACCTCACCAGCCGCGTACGCGAACACCTCTTCCGGCGACGGCGGCACCACGTCCTCGGCCGTACGGAACAGGTGTCCCGCTGCGGGGCGGGCTGACGTTCTGAGCTTTTCCACGGGGCCTCCTGGTCGGAAGGGCGAGGAGAGCCGGTCGTCCGGCTCCGAGCGGTGTCCCGACAGTGAACGGCGGCGGCCCGAGGGCGCGGAACGTTTCCCGGGGGTTCCTCCGAGGAGAGAAACCCCCGTTTCCCGGGCGGGGAGTAGCCTCTGACCACCGACCTGAGGGGAGGCTGGGATGTCCGATCCGACGACAGTGCACCCGCTGACCTACGTGCGCGAGAACCGGTACTGGGGCAAGGCCGAGTTAGCCCGGCTGATGTGCGAGCGCGGCGCCGAGATGGGCGTGCCCCTCGCCACCAACCGGACGACGATCTGGAAGTGGGAGCAAGGTCAGGCCCCCGACGCGGACGCGCAGCGAGTGCTCGCCGACCTGCTGGGCGTTCCCGAGGACCACGTGCGCTCGGCGCCCTGGCCGCGGTGGCTGCCGGCGTGGGAGTCGACGGCCCTGGCCGCGCCTTGGACCCCGGCCGACACCGTGAAGGTCTTCACCGACCTGGTCAGGAGCGGCCACATGGACCGTCGGGCCTTCCTCTCCATCACCGGTGCGGCCCTGACGGGCGTAGCCGCCAACTGGGCAGCCGCACCTGAAGCGTTCGCCTCCGCACTCGACGGCGACCAGGTCACCGACGCCATGGTGACCACCATCGAACAGCGCGTGGAGACCCTGCGCGTGCTCGACGACCAGATGGGCGGAGCCCGCCTCCTGGACCAGGCCACCAGCGACCTCGCCCTGATCACCAACCTGCTCGACCACGGCCGCTACACCGATGCCGTCGAACACCGCCTCTACGCCACGGCGGCCGGCGTGTCCTACCTGGCCGGGTGGATGGCCTACGACAAGGGCCTCCGCTCACTCGGCCAGCGCTACTACGTCGGCGCCCTCCGCAGCGCCCACAGTGCCCGGGACAGCGGCTTCGGCGCCTTCATCCTCGCCGAGATGGGCATCCACGTCTCCGACGCCGGCGACACCGCCGCCCGCGTGAGGCTGATCGAGACCGCCATCGGTAACGCCCCTGCGGCCCTCCCACCGGCAGCGGCCTCGTACCTCCACCTCCACCAGGCCGAGGCCCTCTCCCGCGACACCCGCCACGAAGCGGCCGCCAAGTCCCTCAACCGCGCCTACGACCTGTGGAGCACCCACCACGACGGCGACCGCCCCGGCTGGCTCGGTTGGTACGGCGAAGCCCAGCTCAAGTCCACCGAGGGCAAGATCATGCTCCGGGCTGGCTTCCCGGAACGGGCGACCCACGCCCTCTCAGTCGCAGTGGACCGAGCAGTCCCGCGCGATCAGGCCGTACGTTCCGGACGCCTCGCCACGGCACGACTGGCCGCCAGGGATCTGGACGGCGCCTTGGCCGCTGCTGCCGTCGGCCTGGAACTGTTGGAGAGCAGCGTCCGGTCCGACCGAGCGCAGGTCCGCCTGACGAAGTTCAACCACTACCTCGAGCCTCACGCCACGGAGCCTGCCGTGCGGGAGTTCCGGGAACGCCTCCGCGCTCTGCCCCCTTCGGCCTGATGGACCAGACACGTTCCCGAGTAGCGTCGAGACCCACCCCGGGAATAGTTCGATGAATAATTGACACGGGATACTTGAGTCCGCCATGAACATGGCGCAGCTCCCGATACATGCTGGCGGAGCAGCGGCTCATGGAGCCCATCCTTGCCCACCGCGCGCCCGAAGTCTGTAGGGCAAACCCTGCATTCCCACGCCGTCCGAGAGCACCTCCACCTCGCCCCCAACAGCAGTGGTCTCGACTGTCGCGCACCCGCGCCATCGTCCTCTTCGACTCGGCGGCGTACGACTCCGCCGCAGTGACGTCAACGGCGCCATGGTCACCTGGCGCGACTTCCTCGGCTGCTTGGACGGGATCACTCCGTGAAGGCTCGGGCCGCTCTCCGAGACAGGCGCGTGCGTCCGAAGGGCGCATGCACGGGCCATCGAGGGGCGCTAGCGGCTGGCGGCGAACTCCAGCCACCCAGTTGCGTCGACAGACCGGCGAGACGCAGGGCCGCCTGATGCGATAGAAACGCGCGGTCGCGCCGCAAGGCTGTACCCCTGCCCCGCTAAGACGATCGGCAGTGCTCCGGTCACCGGAGACACTGCGCACCTTCTGCCGAGTGGCGTCAACCCCTGTGCCCCACCGAACCTGTCCTTTGGTTAGCGAGTGGGTGAAGCAGCTCAGTCTAGTCAGCGTCTCACCGTCCAGGGCTGGTCCGGGGCAAGACAGGGAACTAGGTTGTCAGGGAGCCTGGCAGCGCTTGGGGGATATGTGAACGAGCAGGAGTTCAACAAGACAGTTGCCCGGCTGATCCGTGAGGCACGGACGCGTGCCGGAGTGACACAGGAGTATGTAGGGCGGCAGTCGGGGCTGACGCGCGGTTCGATCACTAACATCGAGTCAGGGACTCAAACCCCGCCCCTATACCGACTGGCCCTGATTGCCGCAGCGGTCGACGTGGACCCTGCCGACCTGCTTCCCCCGCTCCAACTGGACGAAGCGTCCGGCCTTGCCGCGCGCCATGCCGCCGATGTCGCTGCGGTGTGGGCGCAGGTCTCGAAGAAGAGGAATGCCGGTGGCGAAGGCTGACCTGGCAGCCCGCAGGCTGCTGCGAGAATTCCGGATCGACGCCCCACCGGTCGACCCCGTCGCCCTGGCCGAACACCTCGGCGTCATGGTCGTCCCGCAGCACATGGACAGCGATGTCTCCGGCATGCTCCTACGCAAAGACGGAGCCTGCGTCATTGGTGTCAATCAGGCGCACTCCCGCAAACGGCGGCGCTTCACGGTGGCACACGAACTGGGACACCTGCGCCTGCATGAGGGACGCCCGCTAATCCTGGACACCGACGCACGCGTGAACTACCGCGACGCGGTCTCGAGCATGGCCACGGACCGCGAGGAGATCGACGCCAACCGATTCGCTGCGGCGCTGCTGGCCCCGGAGGATATGGTCCGCCTGGCGGCACAGCACAGCAGCTTCCGTACGACGGACGACCTTGTGAGGATCCTGGCCGAGCATTTCCAGCTGAGCGAGATGGCCATGACCTACCGCCTGATGAACCTCGGCGTCGTCTCCGGTCCCGCTCACTGACGCCACCTGACCAGTCCGCCAACCCATTCCCTGTTGCCCGCTGTGCCCTCCCGGCACCGCCTTGTCGCGTCCACTTAACCCCGTCCGTCTCTCCGTCTCGGCTGCTCGAAGGCGGGAAGAGGAGTCCCTCGGCCTTCCCCTGGATTGGACTTGAGGAGACGTCAGCCATATTGACCTTCAAAATATGGCTTGCGCTGGTGTCGCTGTGTGTGGTGCACTCGATACTGCAGAGAGTTACTGGTCTCTTTGCGTAAGAGGTGGTTCCTGCTCGGCGTGAGGCTGACGGGACAATCCACCCCGGGTGGTACCACGTACGCGTGCCTGGCCATGATGGCCAGCGCCATCGGATGGACCGCACCGGCACCCTTTGATGGCCAGCCGTCACCCAAAGCCATCCGCTGATGCAGCGCATCGGCCGACCCTCTGCCCAGTGCCATGGTCGGCCCCCTCCGTGAGGCGACACCAGGCTCCTCGCGCATGCACACCCATGCTCCCCGCAGCCGTGCGCCTCGCCTTACGGGCAGGCCAGCGCACCTTCCCGATCCCTCCATGCCCCATGTCGTCAAGTCTCCTACTGGCGCGCCCTCTAGCACCCCTCCTGTCACATGAGCCTTCAGTCAGCTCGTCGCAGAAAGGAACCCCACCAATGCAGTGTCGCAAGAACTTCGATACGTTCCTCAAGGACACCGTGAACCTCAGCGAGGGCAAGCTCGCCCTCCTCGACGAACGCGTCGAGGCCATCTACAAGGCCCTCAAGGCCGACCCCGAAATCGGGCCGCTCATCCGTGGCAAGAAGCGCCAGGGCTCCTGGGCGCAGGGCACCATCATCAACCCTGTCGGTGAGAGCGAGTTCGACGCCGACTTCATGCTCTACCTCATCGAGAACATCGAGTGGGCCGACAGCCCCAAGACCTACATCGACAAAATCTACGCCGCACTCCACCGGCACAGCGTCTACGGCACCATGCCCCACACCCGCAAGTGCCGCTGCGTGCAGCTCAGCTACGCCAACTCCATGCACGTAGACATCGTCCCCTACCTTCATCTGGCCGACGGCCGCGAGGTGATCGTCAACCGTGACGCCGATAAGTGGGAGCGGACCAACCCGGCCGGGTTCACCGCCTGGATGCAGAAGAAGGACGGCATCGCCAACAGCAATCTGCGCAAGGTCATCCGCCTGATGAAGTACCTGCGCAACCACCGTGGTTCCTTCACCGGCACCCGCTCCATCATCCTCACCACCCTGCTCGGCGAGCGTGTCGGGGAAATCAGGACGCTCACGGCCCCCGACTGCTACAGCAACGTGCCCACCACCTTGCTCACGATCGTCGAGGACCTGGACCGCTGGCTGCAGGAGCGCCCCTGTCAGCCCTCCATCGCCGACCCTTCCGGATCGGGCGTCACGTTCGACCACCGTTGGGACCAGACGACCTACAGTTACTTCCGGGCCCGCATCCACACTCACGCCCGCGAGATCCGCGAAGCCTACGACGAGACAGACTACGACCGCAGCGTACGGCTGTGGCGCAAGCTGTTCGGCGACGCCTTCCCCGACCAGCCGCGTGCCGCCGCCTCCCTCGCCCCCACGACTGCCAAGTTCGCCACCACGCTGCTGGTCACCACAGCCTCCCGCACCGGGCGTGCCGGATGACCAAGCGCAAGCCGCCCGCAGCCCGCCCCAACAAGTCCCAGCGTCGACTCCTCGACCAACTCAGCACACTGGCAGCCGCGCACGAGTCGGACCTGCGCGTCACAGGCCGCCCCCGTACGGACACCGACGGCCTGGTCACCGTCCCCCTCCGCGTCCACACCGGCGACATGCCGCACGTCCCAGGAGGGCTGCAGTTAGAGGAGAGTGAGGATTTCCTCCTCACTCTGCCCGCCACCCCGGTGATTCCGCCCCAGGTACGCACCTCCCACATCCGGTTCGCTGGCACCCCACACGTCCTACAAGGTGATCGGTTGTGCCTTTACCTCGACCCGGCCCGGGAATGGGACCCCGCCGCCGGCATCGCCCCCGTCATCAACCGACTGTGGCAGTGGCTCACCGACGCCGCAGCCGGCACCTTCGACCCCGCCACCGCGCTCTATCATCCCGTCGGCGGTGTCCTGCACCACACCCCGGGCACTCCTACGGTCGTCGTACGGGAACCCATCTCCCATCGGCCGGCAACAACCTGGCTCACCCAGCGCACCACCGACCGGCTTGACCTGACCAGCACCCCCGCAGACTCCTCCAGCCACCGCACCCCGATTTTGCCCGTGGACACGCTGCCTCTGGGCGCGGGCAGCACCCTGGCCGCACTTCTCACCCTCACCCACGCCACCGCCGCCCTCGACCCGCAACCCACCGACTCCACATCCCCGGCGCTGCTGACCGCACTCGCCGCCAGCGCCCTGCGCAACCCTGACGGTACCGCCCAGCACTTCATCCTGGCCGTCCGTCACCCCGCGGCACCCGCAGCACCTCCCTTCCTCCTCGCAGGCCGCCTACCACCTCAGGCTGGCGACATGCTGCGCCGACTCGCCCGCGACGCGGCCCCCAGCCGCCTGGGTAGCCTGCCCGACGACCTGGCCAACACCCCCATCGCATGGTGCTACCTCTCCGACGAACGCCTCGAAGTCACCACCCGCCGTGACACCCTTCGTCCTGTCCGCGCCTTCCAGGACTGCCACGTCCACATCTGGGGCTGCGGCGGCATCGGCTCCTGGTCAGCGGAAATGGTGGCCCGAGCCGGCGCCTCACATCTCACTCTCAGCGACCCCGGCCGTGTTACCGGCGGTCTGTTGGTGCGGCAGAACTACACCGAACGCCACATTGGTATGACTAAGGCGACAGCTTTGGCCTCCCATCTACGCACCATCCGCGACGACCTCCGCATCGATATCGCCACCCCACCCCCCGACCCCGCCCTCTTGACTGCTGCGGACCAAGCCGACCTCGTCATCGACGCCACCGTCAGCATCACCGTCGGACGCTTCCTCGACCTCCTCGCCCAGCAGCCCCATCGCAAAGCCGTCTTAGCCCAGCTCGCCATCGACAGCCTCACCGCTAGCTTGGGGATTCTCACCATCGCCGCCCCCGGCACCCGCACTCCCCTGTCCACCATTGATCACACCATCGGCGGCCACGTCCTTGACGACCCGAGCCTTGAGGCCTACCACGCGTTGTGGGAAGAACCCGTCCCGGGCGACGAACTGCGCCCTACCAGAGGCTGCTCCACTCCCACCTTCCACGGCTCCGCCGCCGACCTGATGGCAACCACCGCCACCCTGGTCAACCTGCTGGGCAGCCAGATGCGCCACCCCAAATCCGGGACCCATCTGTGCGCCCAGCCCCACACCGGAATAGCACCGGCACACCGCTTCATTCCCTACACAACTCTGTAAGCAGCAGCCACCGCGTCATTAGCCCGGCGACCCTGCATCCTCGGCGGAGCTGCTGGCCCTTCGGGGCTCCCGGGACGAGGCCACAGGACGCGCAGATCCGAGCCGCACTCCCAGCAGGACCGCGCACACCCCACCGCTGCCACACATCTCCCAGTCCTGAAAGGAAGGTGTCGTACGGCGGGCCGCCGGCCCAGGATTAGTCGGAGACCCGCCCGACCTCGAGAGTTGGAACATAACTGCCCGCTAGACGTTCGTAGATCACCATCTGCGGGTGTACCTGCGGATGGTGGACACGGCCCAGAGTCACAGCCGCCGAGAGGGGAACGGCAGGCAGGACATGCAGGCGACGCACCGATTTCGCCTCCCTTTCCAACCGTGCGAGAAGCATCCGTAACGTTTCCTCCAAGTGCCGCAGTGACGCCCGGCACCGCAGGATGTCCGGGCCGGCCTGCGAGCCCATCGGGTGGACCTCGTAGCGGCGCAGCCCGGAAAGTTCCTGTGGAACCTCACGATGGACGATGACCCCTGAAACGTTCACCACGACCACAGCCTCGTTCCCGCCCGGCCCGGCCTGAACCAGATGCGCGGCAAAGTCGGTGACCGGGCCGCCCTCAGCAGGCCATGCCCAGGACTGCTCGTGCCGGTGACGCTGGTAGATGTCGGTGGGCACGGTGTCGTCCAAGAGCGACCCTAGATAGACCAGCAACGGCAGACGCGCAAACCCGAAGACGCTCACGTGTTGCACGGAGTCCCGCTCGATCCCCGGCCGCAGCTGATGGCGGACCACGTCGTCGATGACCTTCGTAGCCTGCCGGTAGTAGTGACGGCTAGCCTCTGCGGCAGTCTCCGCGTCCCAGGCAGCGGCTGCCCGTTCGCCGGGAGTGTGCCGCAGATCGATTTCCACACCGTGCCGGGTGTAGGACTCCAAATACAAAGGAAACCGGCGGCCCGCTGTCACTGCGTCCGCGGCAGTCTCCCGTGACAGCTCTACCGCGTTTCCATGCACTGACCCCACCATCCGCATCACTGTGGTGGACCTCTCCGGCCCTAGCGCTGTCAGGTGCCTGACACGGTCCTCGTGCTCCCGCTTCACACGGCGCAGCCATTCGACGGTGAAGACGTCCAACGCGGCCTTCGCGTCGATCTCCATATGCTGCTGGGCACACAGCAGCATCAGATTGTCCGACTCGTCTCGCAGCGCCTTCCCCAACGGATCCTCACCGCGCGGCGAGCGCGGATCAGTGCTCTGCCCGATGATGTGTGCGACCTGCCCTAGAGGCAGCGTCCGTGCCGACATCTCCCCTTCTAGTAGATACGCGTTGCACAGCATGCACCTGCCTCCGCTGCGCACCCACACGGCGAGAACCGCCTTGGACGAAGGACGACTCCGTTTCCCGCCGCCCCCGCTCATCAGCACCGCCTCCATCCCCTTCACGACAGAACAGACGCTAGACGACACCTCCACCTGGACCAGGAGGATTCGACAAAGTGCGTCTTCCACACGAAGACGTGTCCGTGCTGAGCGACACCGGCCCCCGGTTGTTCCACACCGCCAAGAGCCACAGAAGCGTCGGCCTCATGACTGGATCTCCGGACGTCAGAGCGCCGGGGCATGCGGTAGCGCCGCACGCCCCGGCAGCCGTTCGGGCTTGGCGCGCAGTGACGGAGCGGCCGCCTTCAGGCGGCGACTCGGACCCTGACGTCGGAGAGGGTGGATGGAATGCCCCCTCATGGCGCCCGGTTCCGTGGCCGCGGTCTCCTGCACCTGCCCTGCTCGGCCGTGCCACAACGTGCCAGCAGAGGCGGTCAACAGCGGTCAAGACGGGGTTGTCCATGTCGGCCGTCACATCCCACTCAGCGGGTGTTCCCGCAGCTCATGGCCCATTTACCACGCCAAGTGCAGGGTGATTCCCAAGCTTAGAGCGCGAGTTCGATTCTCGTCACCCGCTCCACATGAAAGCCCCAGGCCAGCGGCCAGGGGCTTCTTTGTTGCCACAAGCCCGATCAGGCACCCCGCACCCGCCCTGCACCCGACGTGCCCGACGGCTTCCTCCAACCGCCGCACCTTACGGCCACATATGTCAACTATGATAGTTGCTATATGCTTCAGCATATGGAGACGAAGACGTACACAACCATCGACCTGCGCAAGGGGATGGGCGAGATCCTGGACCGGACCCGGATCGCCGGCGAGGCCGCCGCCATCACCCGCAAGGGAAAAACGGTCGCCTACCTGGTGCCGGCCGAGTGGTTCGAGCATATGGCCCGCGAGCACGAGTCGCACGGGGACCGACACGAGGCGGCCTGACCCACCCCCACACCAAGGAGCACGAGCCATGCCCGCCCACGCACTCCACTTCGATGGGTACGAGGGGGAACCCCTGCGGTTGCCTCCCATGCCCGAACGCACGCCTCAAGCGCTCCGGCTGGCGATTCAGGAACACACTCCGCACCTCCTCCCGGACTTTGAGGCGCACTGGAAGCGCGTCATCGGCGACGCCTTCAACATCACACCCGTGCCCGCCTTCATGCGCCTGTGGTGGACGCAGTACGCCATCGCCCGGAATCCCGTCCTCGACTCGCACCTTCGCGACCTTGAAACCCGCGCCGCCAAGTCCGAGGACCCCGAGGAGTCCCTCCGGCTTCTGGAGGAGTACAGCCGCCTCCGGCACGAAGCCGCTGAGAGGAAGCCCGGAGAGTGATCAGCGAACCCCTCCGGCCGCCTTGGCAAATGGACTGGACGAAGCAGGCGCAGCACGACTTCCAGAACATGCCCGCCGAAGGCAGTGACCTGATCATGAGTGCCCGTGCGGAGCTGGTCACGGCCGAAGACCCGTACTTCCGGGGGATCGACGCCGATGCCTCGCTCCCGCACTGGATGACCGTCCGACCTCTGGCCTCTGCAAGCCCCGGCGGCCCCCACATCGTGGATCTGGCCGGCGGACGCGGCTGGCTCATCTACACCTTCATGCGGCGCCACGCCGACCCGCAGATCGTCGTCACCGAAGCCTTCTGGGCCTGACGTCTGCGCCACCGGAACGTCTGCAGCACAGGTGGCTCCCGTTCGGTTTCCGTCACCCGCTCCAGCACAGAACCTCTGGACTGTCCTCAGCCACCCCGCCCAGCGGTTCACCGATGAAGGAGCGCAGGGAAGCAATCACCTCCTCATCATCTCGCCAGCCGTTCATGGGCTCCCACTGGCTTCCGGCGTACAGCGCTCTTATATCCATCGCGCGGAACCGGGGCGTCCGTCTCCCCGAGCCGACAGCCTCAGCGAGGTACGAGAACAGCAGGTCACAAACCAAGCGGCCCGCTCGACCGGTGTCAGACCACTCTAAACAGCGATCCACCTGCCACCCGTCTTCCGGAACGGGTAGGCGGAGGAGCCCTGGGGAAGCTCCACAAGCTTTGAGCGCGAGTTCGATTCCCGTCACCCGCTCTTCCAGGGACCTGGGGTTCTTTATTTTCGCGACCTGCTCAACGGTCGAACCGGCCTTCGGCCGGACCCTCCGGGCACCCGGTCAGCCGGGGGTGCCCGGGTCCGGCTGCCATACGTCCCGCACTTGGTCTCGCAGCCATCGGTGGCCCGGGTCGGCGTCGTCTCGGGGGTGCCAGGCCATGGCGATCTCCAGGGGCGGCAGCGGGACCGGCACCTCGAAGGTGGTCAGCCCCAGTGCTGCCGGGCAGTGCTCGGCGACCCCGACCGGGGTGAGGCAGACCAGATCGGTCTCCTGGCACAGGAACAGCGCGGCGGTGTAGCTGGGCATCACCGCCACCACGCGCCGCCGCAGGCCGAGTTCGGCCAGCCGCTCGTCCACCGGACCGCGCACCCGGCCCTTCCGGGACACCCCCACGTGGTCGGCCGCGGCGAACGCCCGGGCACCGGCGCGCCCGCCCCGCCCGACGGTGTCCAGCAGCGGATGCCCGGGCCGGACCACTCCGAGCAGCCGCGTCCCGCCGAGCCGCTCCACCAGGACTTCCGGCTCGGGCCGCGCGATCACCCCGATCTCCAGGTCGAGACGGCCGTCCCGCAGCGCCTGGGTTTCCTCCGACGCCTCCGGCAGGAAACGCAGCACGACCCCGGGCGCCTGGCGCGAGACGGCCCCGATCAGCCGGGCCGCGAAGAAGGCCAGGATCATCTCGTTGGCCCGGAGGTTGAACCGCCGGTCCAGCCGGGCGGGATCGGCGGCCGGCTGCGGCACCAGGACCGCCCGCGCCTCCTCGACCAGGGCACGGACCCGGGGGCGCAGCTCCACGGCGTACGGGGTGGGGACCAGCCCACGGCCGGCCCGCACCAGGACGGGATCGCCCAGGGTGGCACGGATCCGGCCCAGCGCCCGGCTCACGGCCGGCGCCGACAACCGCAGCCGGGCAGCGGCGGCGGTGACGCTCTCCTCCTCCAGCAGCATGTCCAAGGCGACCAGCAGGTTCAGATCGAGCGAACCAGGCAGGGGTGGTTCCGGGAATGGCCGGGCAGTCGGTCCCACGGTGTGACTCCGATCATGGGGAAGGCGGCCGGTACCAGCTTCGACCAGTTCGTTTGCGTTTGACGCACACCATCCTTGTGCAGGTTGCACTGGAGTCAATGCTGGCCTCTTGTGAGGCTGCCGTCATGACTCACACATATGAAGCGGCCCGCTCCTCGGCCGCCACCACCGCTGCCGCCACCGCCCGTACCCGCTCCCCGCGGGCCGGCGACATGCTCGCGGTGGTGAGCCAGGGCGGCTCCTCCGTCACCTTCTTCGACGCCGTCGGCCACGGCCGGCTCGACGTCCTCCCCCTCCCCAGCCAGCCCCACGAACTGTGCTACGACCCCGCCCGCCGGCTGCTCTACGTCTCCATCACGTACCGCGCCGGCTACTACCACGCGAACGCCGGCCGGGCCCGGGAACTGGTGGTGATCGACCCGGACACCCGCCGGATCGTGGACACCGTGGACCTCGCGCCCGACCACGCCCCGCACGGCCTGCTGCTGGATCCGGTGCGGGACCTGCTCTGGGTCAGCGTCGAGGCCACCGAGGAGGAGACAGGCGGTCTGGTGGCCCTGGACGCCACCACCCGCCAGCGGGTGCGGCGGGTCCCGGTGCACGCGCCCGGACCCCACTGGTTCGCCGTCACCCCGGACGGCCGTCGGGCCTACTCCGCCAACAAGGAGGCGCCCTTCGTCTCCGTCGCGGACCTGGAGACCGGCCAGGCCCTGGACCGGATCGAGGTCCCGGGCAGCGAGGGCATCGACATCTCGCCGGACGGGCGGTACGTGTACGTCGCCGCCCCCAAGGGGGATTACCACCCCGGCGCGGTGCCCGGGGCGGGAGTGCGGATCATCGACACGGCGACGGGGCGGACTGTGCGGACGGTCGCCACCGAGAACGTGGTCTTCCCCGTCCACACCACCTCCCAGGGGCTGCTGCTGGCAGGTGAACTCCGGGTCAGCGCCGGGCCGGACGGCACCTCGCTCGGCACCCAGGAGCCGGGGGTGCTGCACATCCGCGACGCCGGGGGCGAGCCCCTCGGCCGGGTCCCGGTGGGCGCCTTCCCCCTCACCATCACCTCGTCGCCGGACGGCCGGTTCGGCTACGTGGCCGCCATCCTGGACAGTACGGTGACCGTGGTGGACCTCGCGGAGGCCCGGGTGGTCACGACCCTGGAGGTCGACCACGAAGGCGAGTCGGGCGCCCACGGCCTGGCGTACATCTCGGCGCCCTGACTCCCCCGCTTCAGCGGCTTCCTTCGGGCCGGCGGGCGGACCAGAGGAGATGCCCGAGGGGTGGAGTCCGGCGAGGTGGACGGTCGCGGACGTCGCGTCACCCGCTCCTCTACAAAGCCCCAGTTCAACGGCCTGGGGCTTTGTCGTTTTCCGGGGCCGGGATGGCCGGGTCCGGGAGGGGTCAGTCCGGGTCGATGGCGCAGGCGAGGTAGAGGTCGACGCGGTCGCGGGCGGTGGTGAGGTCGCGGGTGGTGAGGTGCTGGATGCGGCCGACGCGGTAGTGGAGGGTGCTGACGTGGATGTGGAGGGCGGCGGCGGTGGTGCGCCAGGCGCCGTTGTGGTCCAGGAAGACGGTGAGGGTGCGGACCAGGTCGGTGCCGTGCTCGGCGTCGTAGTCGTGGAGGGGGCCGAGGAGGCGGCGGCGGTAGGAGGCGCGGATGTCGGCGGGGACGCCGGCCAGGAGCAGGAGGTGTGAGTCGAGGGCGCGGGCGGTGACCAGGGTCAGGCGCCGGGGGCGGAGGGCGGCGAGGCGGGCCGCGTGGCGGGACTCCTCCAGGGCGCGGGCGAGTTCGGCGGCGTCGGCGGCGGGGGCGCCCAGGCCGAAGGCGATGCGGCCGCCCTCGGCGGCCGGTTCGACGTGGGCGAGGCGTTCCTCCAGGAGGGCGGCGAGGGCGGTGTCGTCGAGGGTGGGGGCGGGGGAGATCAGGAGGGTCGGGCCGTGCTCGCCGTCGGCGATGGCGGTGCGGGTGGCCGGGTTCTCGTCGAGGACGCTCTCGGCGAGGTCGGCGGCGAGGTCCCAGGGGCGCAGCGCGCCCCGGGTGAGGGCGGTCAGGACGAGGAAGGGGCCGGTGGGGTCGAGGCCCGCCGTGCGCAGCCGGGCGGCGAGGGTGGCGGGCGGGGCGGACTGCTCGATCAGCTCCACCAGGTCGGTGTGGAACCGCTGTTCCGTGCGGCGGCGTTCGTCACGGCGGGCCCCGCCCAGCGCCAGCAGTTCCGCTGTCTGCTCGGCGGCCTCCGGGTCGGCGGGCTCGCCGCGGACGACGAGCAGGCCGCCGCCCGCCGTGCGGCGGCCTATGGGCAGGACCCGGTAGCCGTCGATGTCCGCCGGCAGCCGCTCGGCCCGCCCGGCCGCGGCGGCGAGGTGGGCACGGGCGGGGCCGCGGAGGGGCTCGGCGGGGCCGGCCAGGAGGCGGCCCGCGGCCGACAGGGCCCAGCAGTCCGTGCCGAGTTCGGCGGCGAGCATGGCGACGAGGCCCCCGAGGTCCGCCCCTTCGACCAGGGCGCCGACGAGGCGGCGGTGGCGGCCGAGGACGTCGGCGAGTTCGAGGCCGCGTCGGCGGTTGATCCGCTCGATGACCGTACGGGACAGCGTCCCGTAGCTGACCTCCGGCGGTGCCCCCAGGACGGGGATGCCGTGCCGCGCGCACGCCTCCACCAGCGCGGGCGGGACCTCGCCGAGCAGGAGGTCGCCGGCCACCAGTGCGGCGGCGCCGCCCTCGGCGAGGGACGCGGCGAAGGTCTCGCAGTCGGCCAAGGTGCGGTACCAGCCCTCGCTGGTCAGCACGAGCTCGCCACCGGTCAGGAACGGCGCCGGCTCCAGCAGGTCGGTCGCGTACACCCAGCGCAGCTCCCGCTCCAGCGCGCCCTGGCCGGCGCCCGGGGTCAGCAGGGTGAGCCCCAGCTCCGGCAGGACCGGGAGATCCTTCACCCGCATATTCCGGCCTCTCGGTGACTCCGACGATCGTAGGAAGAGGGGGGTGGTTCCGGACAGGGGTTTGTGTGGTGGGCGGGTGCCCGGTGGCTGTTCACCGGGGGTGTACTGCTGCTGTTGCCGCGGCACTCCGGCATCCCTGACTTCCTACGATCATGGAAGGGGGCACGACATGACCCCAGCAGGCTCAGCAGGCCTTCTCGCGCGGCGGTTCACCGGCGCGGTGCGCTCCGCCACCGCGGTGGAGACCTCCGGCGTGGAACCGATACCCGACGGCGACCGCCACGGCGGACCGGGCTCCTCGTGCACGCTCTGGTTCAGCTCCAACGTGCAGTTCTCCAGCCTCACCAGCGGCATGCTCGCCACCGCCGTCTTCGGCCTCGGCTGGGCGCAGGCCCTGCTCGCGATCGTCCTCGGGAGCGCCGTCGGCGCCGCGGCCATCGGCATCACGTCCACGTTCGGCCCGCCCCGGGGCGTGGGTCTGCTGGTGCACCCCTCTCCGGCTCCGCCTCCGGATCTCAGGAGGC
>NZ_JBEYXH010000058.1:0-27271 GCF_040644755.1 Streptomyces sp. NPDC046887 | reverse complement strand
GATTCGCGGTCGCCGCGGGTGTTGGTGGCGCGGGGCAGCATGGCGTACTCGGCGGTGACCCAGCCTTCGCCGCTGCCCTTGCGCCAGCGGGGGACAGCGCAGCAGCGCCCCGAGGCCGCCCACCGGCACCTCCTCGTCGTCCTCCGGACGCACCCGCAGCACCTCGGCGCCCGCCATCACCGCCGAGCGCAGCAGCGCGTCGTCGGCCCGGGCCGGCAGGGGATCGCGCTCACCCAGGTAGTGGGTGTCGCTGCGGCGCACCGCGATCTGGTCCGGCTCGGCGCCCACCCACACCTCGCGGTGCGCGTCCGGCCCCTCGGTACGGACCAGCAGCTCGGCGATCCGGTGCTCCCGGGCCGCCTCCACCAGCGCCGGTACGCCCTCCGCGGCCGACGGGCCGCCGCCGGTGTCCGAGCGCGCCGAGCGGAAGCGGTCCAGCTCCTGGTCGGCGGTACGGCGCAGATGCTCCTGGCGGGCCGCCTCCACGTCCTCGTCCAGCAGCCGGGTGCCCGCGCCGCCGGCCCGGCCGCCGTGCTCGCTCTCCACGGCCAGCGGCCGTACGTCGGCGGGCAGCCGGTCATGGACCGAGCGCCGCTCCCGGGCGTCCCCCGCCAGCACGATCAACTCCGCGCCGGTCTCGTGCTCGCACGCGGCGACCGCCTCGGCGATCGTCCGCGCGTTCTCCTCCCAGGTGTTCTCCACGCTGGTCTGGAAGTGCCGTTCGGACCAGTCCGCCGATGCGGTGCGGTGTACCGGCCAGTCGCGGCCCTCCACCTGCCCGGCCGGCCGCTCGCCGCGCGGCCCGCGCAGCTCCAGATCGGCTCCGGTGCGGTCGATGTAGGCGACCAGGCAGACCGGTTCCGCGGCGGCCAGGTCCAGCAGCGGGCCGAGCCGGGGCAGCGCCGCCCAGGTGACCTCGGCGGGCGCCAGGGGCCGCCGGCTCAGCGGCGGGTCGAGCACCACCTCGCCGTGCGCGGCGAACACCGCCCGCCCCTGCTCATGCGGCGGCCGCCCGCTGGTCAGCGCCTCGTAGACGGCCCGCGCGGTGTCCTGGTCGCAGCCCTGACCGAGCAGGTCCTGGCAGGCCTCACGGGCCTGGAGCTCGCGCCGCTCCGCCGCCGACTCGTCGATGACGGAGGTGTCCAGATAGACGCTGGCCCACGGCCCCGGGCGGTCGAAGAGGCTGGTGAGGAAGGAGAGTTGCATGGATCTGATCCCTCCAGGATCGGTGGATCGTGGTGCACCGGCGACGAGTACCCGACCACCCGCCCGCCACACGGATCCCCCGCGCCGCGTGCGCCCCGTTCGGCGCGGCCGGTGCCGGGTCGCCGCCCGGCCGGTGTCGGGCAAGAGTGGTCGGGAACCCGTTACTCGCATGCGCCTGACTGTCCGACCCGGAGGTGGCGATCGCCATGCCCAACCCGCACGTCCCGTCCGCGCTGCCCGCCCGGCACGCCGAGGCGCTGGAGCTGTTCACCGAACGGGTGCACGCCATCCGCGCCGACCAGTGGGACGACGCGACACCCTGCACCGACTGGTCCGTCCGCGAGCTGGTGAACCATCTCACCAGTGAGCAGCTGTGGGTGGTGCCGCTGGTACGCGAGCACCGCACCATGAAGGACGTCGGCGACGCCTTCGACGGCGATGTCCTCGGCGAGGACCCGGTCGCCACCTGGGACCAGGCGGCCGCCGGCGCCCGCGCGGCGTTCGCCGAGAAGGGCGCCCTGGACCGGGTGGTCTCCCTCTCGTACGGGCAGACGCCGGCCACCGCCTACTGCGCCCAGATGGTCACCGACCTGGTGGTGCACGCCTGGGACCTGTCCCGGGGCATCGGCGCCGACGAGCGGCTGCCGAAGCCGCTGGTGGACTTCGCCCTGCGCGAGGTCGGCCCCCACGCGGGCGCCCTGGCCGGCAGCGGGCTGTTCGCACCGGCGGTCGACACCCCGGACGGTGCCGACGACCAGACCAGGCTGCTGGCCCTCACCGGCCGCGAGGCCTGAGAAGCCCAGGAGACAGGAGGCAGGAGACAGGAGACAGGAGACACGACAAGGCTCCTCGTCCGCCGCGCGGGACGAGGAGCCTTGTCGCGGGAGGCCCGATGACGGGCGCCCCGCCGCTCAGCCGGCCGAGGCCTTGGCGAACTCGGCGGTGAACGCCTCGTTGAACGCCTTCAGGTCGTCCGGCTTGCGGCTGGTGATCAGGGTGCTCGGCTCGGACGTGCACACCTTGACCTGCTCGTCCACCCAGGTGCCGCCGGCGTTCTGGATGTCGGTCCGCAGGCTGGGCCAGGAGGTCAGCGTCCGGCCCCGCAGGACGTCCGCCTCCACCAGGGTCCACGGGGCGTGGCAGATCGCCGCCACCGGCTTGCCCGCCTCGAAGAAGCCCTTGACGAAGGCGACGGCCTTCTCGTCCGTGCGCAGGAAGTCGGGGTTGGCCACCCCGCCCGGCAGGACCAGCCCGCCGAAGTCCGCGGCCGACACCTCGGAGACGGTCCGGTCCACCGGGAAGGTGTCCGCCTTGTCCAGGTGGTTGAAGCCCTGGATCTCACCGGAGTCGGTGGACACCAGGACCGGGGTGTCGCCGTTCGCCTTGACGGCCTGCCAGGGCTCGGTCAGTTCGACCTGCTCGACGCCCTCCGGCGCCACCAGGAACGCGATCTGCACGGTGTACTCCTCGTTTCTTCCTCGTCGTCCTTGTTCGTCCTTGTCCGTCTTTCCGCCCCCGCGCGCCCGCTCAGGCAGGGTGGGGGCGGCGCTCCAGCGCCACGGCCACGTCCTGCACACTGCGGTAGGTGTCGTCCCGGGGGAGCTCCGCCACCCGGTCCGTCAGCCGGTCCGGGGCGTGCCGCTCGCGCAGGATCCGCAGCAGGTCGCCGCGGTGCGCCGGGAACGGCGTCCGCGCCAGGAACCGGGCGAGCTCCAGCCGCAGCGCCTCGAACGGATCGGCCGGCACATCGCGGGACGCCAGCCGCGGGTCGTCGTCGGCGATCGGCTCGGGGTCGTGCCACTCCTCGCTCCGCGTGGGGTGACCGGATCGGAGCAGCCCCTTGAGCTGGTGCTTCATCTCGTCGTCCTGGCGGCGGCTGAGCCGGTCACTGCCTCGCTGCATTGCGCCCTCCATGTTCCTCGGGGTTCTGCGGCCTTCTTCGGCCTTCTTCGGGGATTCCTCGGCTGCGGTCGCCGGGCCGGGTACCCGGCGATACGGAGGCAAACACGCCGGTTGGCCCTGGTTCGGGACGTCTCCCGGAGGTGACCGGTCGACCGCCCGGTTTGAGACCGTCCCGCAGCGGAGACCCGCTGCGGGACGACGGGAAGGAACAGGGTCGATGGGACTCATCTCCGTACTGGTGCCCCTGCTCATGCCACCCGCCATGCTCGGCGGACTGATGGCCATGGGCCGGTACGAGGACTACATCCTTCCGCGCAGAGATCCCGGCCCCGAGCCCGCCGCCCGCACCGCGCCGGTGGCGGCCCGCTCGGAGGCCACCGCACCCGCCGCCCCCGCGACCGCCGAGTCCGCTCCCGAGCCGTCGCCCCGGTCCCGGGCCCGCCACGCCCGTCCGGCAGAACTGCCCGGCCCGGTACGGCTGCGCCCGCGTCCCGTCGGCAGGCGCTCGCACGCGGCACCCGCGGCCGCCGGCTGCTGACCGCTCCCGCCCCCCCCCGGCCCCGTACCGCGCCCCGGTACGGGGCCGTCGGCCGTCACCCGAACGGCAGAGCCGCCGGGGGCGCGACGCGCCCTCGATGAGCGGAATCGTCCCGTTACGGCCAGCATGGAAAGAGGAGTTTGCCGGGTTCGGCCACGGGCATGCGCACCTCGTGCTTCGGACCGGAGGCACGTCCCCGGAAGCGGCCTGCCGCTTCCCCGGGCGTGCGGGTCCGCGCCCGGGGAGAGGAGTTCGGCCCTTCCGGGTGTCAGTCAACCGTCAGCGCCGTTCAGGGAGCTGAAAGCCACATGCCTATCCTCGCTCACACCAAGCACCCGCACGACGACGCCCCCGACACGGCCGAGGCCTTCCGGCGCATGGCGGACCTCCCCGAGGGCGAGGAGCGGGATGCCGTCCGACAGGACATCGTCCGGGCCTGGCTGCCCATGGCGGACCGGCTCGCCGGCCGCTTCCGCAACCGCGGCGAGTCCCTGGAGGACCTGAAGCAGGTCGCCGCCCTCGGCCTGGTCAAGGCGGTGGACCGGTACGACCCGACCCGCGGTGCGGCCTTCGAGAGCTTCGCGGTGCCGACCATCACCGGCGAGATCAAGCGGCACTTCCGCGACCATATGTGGACCCTGCACGTCCCCCGGCGCGTCCAGGACCTGCGGGGCCGGGTCCGCACCGCCTACCAGGAGCTCTCGCACTCGGTCGGGGGCCGCGCCCCGACCGTGGCGGAGATCGCCAAGAAGGCGGGGATGACGGAGGAGGAGGCGATGGCCGGTCTGGAGGCCCTGGACAGCTTCACCGCCCTCTCGCTCGACGCCGAACTGCCCGGCACCGAGGACGGCTACACCCTGGTGGACGCGCTCGGCGGACCCGATCCGGCGCTGGACACGGTCATCGACCGCGAGGCGGTCAAGCCCCGGCTGGCCAAGCTGCCCGAGCGCGAGCAGCGCATCCTCTACATGCGGTTCTTCCGCGATATGACACAGAGCCGGATAGCGGAGGACCTCGGCATCTCCCAGATGCACGTCTCCCGGCTGATCAGCCGCTGCTGCAACCAGATGCGCGAGGAGATCATGCGCGACTCCGGCGCCTGAAACCGCCCGCGGCTCCCTCGCCACCACCCCCACGGCCCCGTGAGGCCCGGCCGGCCCTCACGGGGCCGTGCCGTGCGCGGGGCGACCGGACGCCCCCGAGCGGCGGAGCGCCCGGAACCTCCGTATAAAGAAGGCCAGGGGGACGGCGGCGGACGCCCCTGGCCGGACGGCGGTCCGGGGGCGCCAACGGTACGGCGGAGGTGAGCGCGTATGCGGCAGCCGGTCACCGAGGGGCGCGGCCCGGTGCGCTACGGGCCGCAGCCACCCGGCCCCGCGTCCGGGTTGCCGGTGCTGCCCCAGCTGGCCGATGTGGTCGCCGCCGCGGCCGGCAGCGGTGAACCCGCACCGCCCGGTGGTGGCCCCGAGCTCTGCGAGGCGGCCGGGGGCTACTGGCGGCGGCGCGGGGTGCACTGCGGGCCGAACGACCTGGCCGCCGCGCCCGGCGCCCCGGCACTGCTCTCCGCGATCATCGCCGCGCACGACGGCGACCTGCTGCTGCCCCGGCCCTGCCCCGCCTGGTGGGCGCCCCAGGCCCGGCTGCTGGGCCGCCCCGCGTACCACGTGCCCGTCCCGGCCGAGTGCGGCGGTGTGCCCGACCCGTACGCCCTGCTGGAGACCATCCGCCGGGTACGGGCCGAGGGCGGCCGTCCCGGGCTGCTGCTGGTCTCGATCGCCGACGACCCCACCGGCACCGTCGCCCCGCCGGAGCTGGTGCGCGAGGCCTGCGAGGCGGCCGTCGGCGAGGGGCTCCACATCGTCAGCGACGAGACCTGGCGGGACACCACGCACGACCCGGGCGGCACCGTGCTGGTCAGCCCTTCCGAGATGTGCCCCGAGGACACCACCGTCCTGGCCGACCTGGCCGGCTCGCTCGCCCCGGCCGCCTGGCCCGCCGCCGTCGCCCGCTTCCCCGCCGGAGAGCGCGGCGCCCGCTGGCGGGCCGACGCCCTGGACCGGCTCACCGCACTGGGCGCCCAGCTCGCCGCGCCCGTCGCCGCGGCCGCCACCCACGCGCTGCGCGAGCCCGCGCCGGTCGCCGCCCGGGCCGCCGCCTCGGCCGCCCTGCACGGCCGGCTGGCCGCCGCCGCCCACCGGACCGTGCTGGCCAGCGGCGGGCTGGCCCGGCCCCCGCAGGCCGGGCGGTGCCTCTACGCCGACCTCACCCCGCTGCGCGGGCAGCTCGCCGCTCGCGGGGTGACCGACGCGATGGAGCTGGAGGAGTACCTCGGCGAGGGGCTCGGCTTCCCGGCGCCCGGCGGGCACCGGTTCGGCGACGACCTCGGCGCCCTGCGGGTACGGCTGGACACCGCCCCGCTGCTGGGCGCGCCCCCCGACCCGGGCGGCCGGGCCCTCACCGCGGCGGACCCGCTGGAACTGCCCGAGGTGGCGGCCGCGCTGGACCGGCTCGCGGCCGCCTTCCACGAACTGCACCGCACCCCGGCGAACGGAGCTGGCCGATGACGGAACGGACCGCCCCCACCGGCCCCACCGACCCCGACCCCACCGACGCCACACATACCGGCCCCGGCCCCACCGGCCCCACCAGCCCGGATCCCGCGCTGCCCGCCGAAGCGGCCGCGCCCGCCGAGGGGGCCGCACCCACCGGCCCCACCGATGCCGCACGAACCGGCCCCACCGGCCCCGGCCCCACCGGCGCCGCGCATACCGGCCGTTCCGGCCCCGTGCCCACCCATGCCGCGCCCACCAGCCCCGCCGATGCCGTACCGGCCAGGTCCGTCGGCCCCACCGGCCCCGTGCCCGCCGATGCCGCGCCCACCGCCGCCACCGACGCCGTATCGGCCGGCGCCGCGCCCGCTGACCCCGCCGACCCCGAGGCGGCCGAGCGGGCCCCTCGGCCGCCCGCGATCCCCGGGGCGGTCGCCGGAGCCCTGGGCCCGCACCCGCTCGCCCACCCCCACCCCCGCCTCTGGCCGCGCTCCTTCGCCGACCGGCTCACCGCGCCGCTGCCCGGGGTGCGGGCCATGGCCCGGCTGGCCCGCGAGGGCGCCATCCGGCCCCGTGCCGAGGGGCTGCACGACATCCCCCATCTGCCCTTCGAACCGGAGCCGCTGCCCCCGGCCGGACCGGACACCACCGCCGTCACCTGGGCCGGGCACGCCAGCTGGATCGTCCGCACCGGCGGACTGACCCTGCTCACCGACCCGGTCTGGTCCCGCCGCATCCTCGGCACCCCGGCCCGGATCACCCCGGTGGGCGTGCGCTGGGAGGAGCTGCCGCCGATCGACGCCGTGGTCGTCAGCCACAACCACTACGACCACCTCGACGCGCCCACCATCCGCCGGCTGCCCCGCTCCACCCCGGTGTTCGTCCCCGCCGGGCTCGGCCGCTGGTTCCGGCGCCGCCGGTTCAGCCGGGTCACCGAGCTGGACTGGTGGGAGTCGGCCGAACTGGAAGGGGTGCGCCTCGACTTCGTCCCCGCCCACCACTGGTCCCGGCGCGGTATCGCCGACACCTGCCGGACCCTGTGGGGCGGCTGGGTGCTCACCGCCCCGGACGGCCGGAAGGTCTACTTCGCCGGGGACTCCGGATACGGGCACTGGTTCGGCGAGATCGGCGCCCGCCACCCGGGCATCGACCTCGCCCTGCTGCCCATCGGCGCCTACGCCCCCCGCTGGTGGCTGCGGGATGTGCACACCGACCCCGAGGAGGCCGTCCAGGCCTTCCTGGACCTCGGCGCGCGGAACATGGCCCCCATGCACTGGGCCACCTTCGTGCTCTCCGCCGAACCCGTACGGGAACCGCTCACCCGGGTCCGGGCCGCCTGGCAGCGCGCCGGACTGGCCCGCGAACGGCTCTGGGACCTACCGGTCGGCGGCTCCCGCGTACTGCCCTAGCCGACCCCCGGTCAGGCGTGGCGCCGGCGGCGCTGCAACCGGTGCCACAGCCAGGGCACCGCGCTCACCAGCACGGTCAGCGCCACCGCCGCCGCGACCCCCTCCCAGGGCTCGGCGAACAGCGAGCCGCCCAGGATGCCGATCAGCTGGTAGGTCAGCGCCCAGGCCAGACAGGCCAGCAGATTGCCCCGCAGAAAGCGGCTCAGCGGCAGCTCCGCCAGCAGACAGGCCAGCATCACCGGGATGCGGCCCGCCGGGACCAGCCGGGACAGCACCAGCACCGAGATCCGGTGGTCGTGCACCTTCTCCTGGGCCTGCTCCAGCCGCTCCGGCGCCGCCCGCCGCTTCAGCGCCGCCAGCCACTTCGAGCCGTGCTCGGAGTGCACCCCGCGCCGACCCAGCCAGTACAGCGCCACATCTCCGGCGAAGGCCGCCGCCGAGGCCACCGCGAACACCGCCAGCAGCGGCAGCGGCGGCGCCGCCTGGTGGAAGGCGACCACGGCCGCCGAGCTGACGATCGCCCCGGTCGGCACCACCGGCACCAGCGCGCCCAGCGCCACCAGCAGGAACAGCGAGGGGTAGCCCACCGCCGACTGGGTGCCCGGCGACGGCAGTTCGCCCAGCAGCGTCTCTATCAACGATCCACCTCCGGGCGCACACTCTGCCCGTGCTCCAGCCGGTGCACCACCGTGCCCGGCGCCAGCCGGGCCGCGTGCCGGACGAACTCCTCACCCGGGGAGTGGAACTCGTGCGGCCGCACCCCGTCCATCCCGATCGGCCAGTACGTGCCGTAGTGCACCGGCACCGCCGCGCCCGGCCCCAGCGCGGCCAGCGCCTCGGCCGCCCGCCGCGCGTCCAGATGCCCCGGGCCCAGGAACGGCCCCCAGCCGCCGACCGGCAGCAGCGCCACATCCACCGCGCCCACCGCCTCCGCCATCGCGTCGAACAGCCCGGTGTCCCCGGCGAAGTACGTCCGCGCCTCCCCGATCACCACATAGCCCAGCGCCGGAGCCACCTCCCGGCCCACCGGCAGCCGCCGCCCGTCGTGCCGCGCCGGCACCGCCCGCACCACCAGCGGGCCGACCTTCACCTCGTCACCCGCCACCACCTCGGTCAGCCGCAGTACCTTGGCCAGCCGCCGCAGCCCCGGCACCGCCCGCGGCGCGCCCCTCGGCACCACCACCCGGGTCCCCGGCGCCAGCCGGGCCAGCGAGGGCGGATGCAGATGATCGGAGTGCAGATGCGACACCAGTACGGCGTCGGCCCGGGCCGCCTCCCCGGTCGGCACCGCCCCGCGCCGCCGCCGCAGATGCGCCAGCCGCCGCGCGAACAGCGGGTCGGTGAGCACCCGCGTCCCCGAGTCCTCGACCGTGCAGGTGGCGTGCCCCCACCATGTGACCTCGACCGCCACCCGTCCGTCCTCTCGCTCCCGCGGTCCGTCCGCGCCTCCGGCCTCCGCCGGACGCCGCCCCGTCACCGCGCCTACCGGGCTCCTTCGCCCCACCGCCCGAGCCTAAACACGCGGCTGCCGGGCTCCGCGCGGCGGGGAGTAGGGTCATCCGCATGCACGGTGTACGTATGGCGAGCCCGACGCCACCGAAGGAGCCGGACCCCGCCGCGTGCCGCCGAGGAGCGCGCCGACCGTGAACGACGACCAGCCGCGCGAGCCCGGCACCCCCGGCAGACAACCCGAGGACCCCTCCCCGTACGACTCCGGGCAGTGGGCCGCGTACGACCCGCACGCCCTCGCCGACCACCCGGCCGAGCCGGACGCCCCCGAGGCCCACCTCTCGGCCTTCGGCCATCGGCACCGGCCCTCGCCGCGGGTGCGCCGCGCCCTGAAGACCGCCGGGGCCACCCTGCTGCGGGTCACCCTGGTCTGGGCCGCCTCCAGCCTCACCCTGCTGGCCCTGGCCGGGATCCTGCCCGACGTCCAGCTCCAGTCCGAGGACGGCGAGTCCATCACCCGCACCGCCGTCACCGCCGCCTGGGCCGCCGGCGCCTTCGGGCTCCTCGGTGCCCTGGTCTGGCCCCTGCTGGTCCGGGCCCTGCTGCTGGTGCCCGCCCTGGTCCTCGGGCTGCTCGGCTTCGCCATCAACGGCTCCCTGCTGCTGGTCGCCCTCTGGGTCATCCCCGAGCGCGGCGGCGAGGCGGACCCGCAGAACGCCGTGGTGGTCGCCGCGGTGATGTCGGCCGTCGCCTCCGCCACCTCCACCGCCCTCGCCGTCCGCGACGACGCCGCCTACCGCCGCCGGCTCCACCGGCTGGCCGGCCGCCGCAGCACCGCACTCCCGGACGGTGCCCCCGACGCCGCCCCCGGGACCCTCTTCCTCCAGCTCGACGGCGTCGGCTGCCAGGTGCTCCGGGACGCCGTCGCCGACGGCACCATGCCCACCGTCGCCTCCTGGCTCGGCACCACCCACCGGCTCACCCCCTGGCGCACCGACTGGTCCAGCCAGACCGGCGCCAGCCAGCTCGGTATCCTGCACGGCTCCAACCACGACGTCCCCGCCTTCCGCTGGTACGAGAAGGACACCGGCCGGACGATGGTCAGCAACCGCCCCGGCAGCGCCGCCGAACTCCAGCGCCGCGCCATCGAGCGCACCGGCGACGGCGGACTGCTCACCCTGGACGGCGCCAGCCGCGGCAACCTCTTCAGCGGCGGCGCCGACCAGCTGGCCCTGGTGCTCTCCGTCTCCGCCCGCCGGGGCCGCCGCAACCGCTCCCGGGCCGGCTACTTCGCCTACTTCCGCGACCCCGCCAACGCAGTGCGCACCGCGCTCTCCTTCGCCGCCGAGGCCTTCCGCGAGATCGGCCAGTCCACCCGCGCCCGGCTGCGCGGCGACCACCCCCGGGTCGGCCGCGGCGGGCTCTACCCGCTGATCCGCGCCTTCGCCACCACCGTCGAACGGGACGTGGTGGTCGCCGCCGTCATCGGCGACATGTTCTCCGGCCGCACCGCGATCTACGCCGACCTGGTCGCCTACGACGAGGTGGCCCACCACTCCGGGCCCCGCAGCCGCGACGCCGCGGCCGTGCTGCGCCGGCTCGACCGCTCCATCGCCCTGATCGCCGAGGTCGCCGCGCACGCGCCGCGCCCCTACCGGATCGTGCTCCTCTCCGACCACGGGCAGAGCCCCGGCGAGACCTTCGAGTCCGCGTACGGGCTGAGCCTGCGCGACCTGGTCCGGTCCGGCTGCGGACTGCCCGTACCCCGGCACGCCCAGCGCCGTACCGGCGGCGCCGAGGCCCGCGACACCCTGCGCAGCGCGGTGCATCTGCCGCCCCCCGAGGACGAGGGGGCGAGCCCCCCGCCCGAACCCGGCACCGACCCCGTCGTCCTGGCCTCCGGCAACCTCGGCCTGGTCTCCTTCCCGGACATCCCCCACCGGGCCTCCCGGGAGGAGATCGACCGCCGCCACCCCGCCCTGCTGCGCACCCTCGCCGACCATCCCGGCATCGGCTTCCTGCTGGTCCGCAGCGAGCGCCATGGCTCCCTCGTCCTCGGCCCCGACGGCGCCGAGGTGCCCCTCGACGACCTGGCCGACGACCAGGGCCCGCTGGCCGGCTTCGGCCCCGGCGCCGCCGACGCCGTCCGCCGCACCGACTCCTTCCCGCACACCGCCGACCTCATGGTCAACTCCCGCTACCACCCGTCGACCGGCACCGTGCACGCCTTCGAGGAGCAGATCGGCTCCCACGGCGGCCTCGGCGGCGAGCAGTCCCACGCCTTCCTGCTCTGGCCGGTCACCCTCACCCCACCCCTCCCCGACCCCCACCCGTCGGAACTGGTCGGCGCCGAACAGGTCCACCAGGTCCTCCGCCGCTGGCTCACCGAGGGCCCGGGCCCCCAGATACCGGTGGACCGCACGGCGCAGAATTCACCGCCGCACACATCCTCCGACGAAGCATTTCCGGTCACCAGCCGCGTCACGCCGCACATGAACGACTGATCCGCGCGGTTGACGTCGCCGGTCAGCCGGTCCTTAGCGCCGCGAGGAACAGGGCGAGGAGCGCTGTGAAACCTTGCTCAGGGCGCGAGACGCGTCATAGCCTCTCGGGATGGTGCGAAGTGCTGCGGATGATGTCGACGGCTACCTCGCCGAGGTACCGGTCGAACGCAAGAAGGCGCTGGCTGAGCTGCGGCAGCTATGTCGCCGGGAGCTGAAGGGCTTCTCGGAGGTCATGGCCTACGGTATGCCCGCGTACGAGCGGGACGGTGTCGCCGAGGTCGCCTTCGCCAGCCAGAAGCAGTACATCTCCTTCTATCTGATGCGCAGCGATGTGCGTGAGGCGTTCACCGAACGGCTGGCGGGACAGGACATGGGCAAGGGGTGCCTGCGGTTCCGCAAGCCGCAGGCCATCGACTTCGATCTGCTGTGGGACCTGCTGCGTGCGACCGCGACACGGCCGGGCCCCGTCTGCTGACGCCGGGCCATCGAGAGACTCGGACCGGCCTCCCGCGCACGGCGCAGAATTCACCGCCGCACACGCCCCCCGACGAAGCATTTCCGGTCACCAGCCGCGTCACGCCGCACAAAAACGACTGATTTGGTGCAGCCTTCGCCCTACCCCGAGCATGTTCGGGTTTGCACGGCGAAAGGCGCACCACCCTCATGACCACGCTCAACCCCCCGGTCACCCCCGACGAGCAGAGCAGGCACTCCCGGCGGTTCGGCCTCCCGGTCGCCATTGCCCTGGTCATGGGGAACATCATCGGCGGCGGCATCTTCCTGCTCCCCGCCTCCGTCGCCCCGTACGGCACCATCAGCCTGGTCGCCTTCGGCGTGCTCACCGCCGGCGCCCTCACCCTCGCCCTGGTGTTCGGCCGCCTCGCCGAGAAGCACCCGCAGACCGGCGGCCCCTATGTCTACGCCCGTGAGGCCTTCGGCGACTTCGCCGGCTTCCTCACCGCCTGGTCCTACTGGATCACCACCTGGGTCTCCAACGCCGCACTCGCCGTCGCCGCGGTCGGCTACCTCGACGTCCTCATCCCCGTCCAGCACTCCACCGCCACCACCATCGCCGCCGCCCTCGCCGTCCAGTGGCTGCCCGCCCTCGCCAACCTGGCCGGCACCCGCTATGTCGGCGCGGTCCAGCTCACCGCCACCGTCCTCAAGTTCGTCCCCCTCCTCCTCGTCGCCGTCGGCGGGCTGTTCTTTTTCGACTCCGCCAACCTCGGCCCCTTCCAGGCCGGGTCCACCAGCGCGGCCGGCGCGATCTCCGCCTCCGCCGCCATCCTGCTCTTCAGCTACCTCGGCGTGGAGTCCGCCGCGGTCAGCGCCGGCGAGGTCCGCGACCCCCGCCGCAACGTCGGCCGCGCCACCATCCTCGGCACCCTCGGCGCCGCGAGCCTCTACCTCCTGGGCACCCTCGCCGTCTTCGGCCTGGTCGCCCACGACCGGCTCATCGGCTCCAGCGCCCCCTTCACAGACGCCGTCAACACTATGTTCGGCGGCACCTGGGGCGGCACCGCCGTCGCCTGCATGGCCCTGGTCTCCATGGTCGGCGCCCTCAACGGCTGGACCCTGCTCAGCGCCCAGACGCCCTTCGCCGCCGCCCAGGACGGCCTCTTCCCCCGGTTCTTCACCCACAAGCGGCGCGGCGTGCCCACCTACGGCGTCCTCACCACCGTGGTCCTCGCCTCCCTGCTCACCGTCTACAACTACACCGCCGGCCCGGCCGGGGTCTTCGAGACGCTGGTCCTGGTCACCACCTTCACCGCCACCGTCCCCTATCTGCTCTCCACCGCCGCCCAGATCCACTTCCTGCTCACCGGCTGCGCCGACCGCGTCAACCGCCCCCGCCTGATCCGCGACGGCGTCCTCGCCCTGCTCGCCTTCGCCTTCTCCCTCTGGCTGGTCGCCGGATCCGGCTACGCCGCGGTCTACCAGGGCGTGCTGTTCCTCTTCGCCGGGGTCCTCGTCTACGCGGTGATGGCCGCGCGGGCCACCCGGCGCCGCCCGTCGGCGTAACCCCCGTCCCCCACCCGGGCGGTTCCCGGCGCGTACGGGTCGGCCGCCCACCCCCACGGGCTATAGGCCCCCCATGACCACCACCGGGCCCACCCTGCGCCGGGCGCTCATCGCCGCGCTGCTGGCCCTGTGCGGTCTGCTCCTGGCCGGGGCGGCCCCCTGCGAGCCGACCACCCCCGAGCCTCGCCCGGTCACCGCCCTCGCCGAGCCCGACCCCGCCGCGCTCCCCACCTCCCCCCGCCGCACCCGCCTCCCACGCGCCGTACGGCCCGCCCCACCCGTCCACCCGGTGGTGGCCCCCGCCGCCTTCCTCTCCCTGCCTCCCCGCGCCGACCCCGCGACGCTCATCCTGCGCTCCGTGGTGCTCCGCTGCTGACGGCCCCTCGTCACCGCGGCCCGTTCGACATCCCGTCACGCAAGGAGCACCCCCATGCCCATCGACCCCTTCGCGGCCCTCAACGCCATAGTCCGCGCCGAGGCCACCCGCACCCTCTCACCCACCACCCCGCCCCCGGCCGAGTCCACAGAGCAGCCGGACGAACCGTCGCCCCTGGAACCGACCCCAGTGCGCCCGCTGCACTGATCTGGGCGGCCGGCGCCGCCGACACTCCGGCCACCGGGAGCCCGGTGGCCGGAGTGCGCGCTCGGGTTGGCATCGGCTCACGACGACCCGCCCTGTGCGGGTGGCTTGTCGAGGACGAGTGCGGCGTAGCCGCTGGCCCGTCGAACGGGTTCATGTGCGAGGGCGGTGGCGGAGAAGGCCAGCCAGTCCGCGGTGGTGAGTTCTCGCAGCATAGGCCACCGACGGCACAGCAGACGGCGGCCGCGGCCGGTCAGGGCGAGCCTGGCGCAGAGGTGGCCGATCCTCATGAAGCGGGCGGTGACGGGGCGGGTCCAGTCGTGGACGCGGCAGGGGGCGTAGCCGATGTCGATGGCGTGGCGCACATAGCGGTGGAGGGGTTCGAACTCCTCGAATCCCCAGGTGTCGCGGACGAGACGGCCGGGGTCGGCGGCTCGGATCTCACCGGGGTCGTCGCTGTTCCAGACGAAGTCAACGAGGACGAGGCGGCCACCGGGCCTGAGGACGCGGTAGGCCTCTTCGAGGAAGGCACGGCGTCCTCGCGGGCCGAAGTGGAAGGCGGCTTCGAGGCAGTGGACCTTGTCGTAGGCGGCGTCGTCGACCTGGAGCCGTGGTGTGTGCGTGTCCGGGCCGGCGCGGCGCAGATCGGTGGCGTCGGCCCGCGCGAACCGGATGCCGGCGTGATGCCCGTGCCGTCGGGCGGCCTCGTCCAGATGGCCGGGGAACAGGTCGATGCCGGTGACCGTGCAGCCCTGGTCGGCGATGAGGCGTGTGGTGTGACCGGTGCCGCAGGCGGCGTCCAGGACGTGCTGCCCGGGCTTGAGCCGGAGCAGGTCGATGGAGCGGCGAGCCAGGGCGCGCTGGAAGGGGGCCAGTCCGGTGAGGAGGGCGGGAAGGGTGGCGGGGGTGTAGTAGCCGAGGTTGTGGAGGTGGCCCCAGCCGAGGGGGAGCAGGACGCGGAAGAGCGGGTTGGTGTCGTGGCCGTAGGTGTGGGCGAGTGTGCTGTCGGTGCTCATGGGCGTGCTCCGTGGTGGTGGTCAGGCCGAGGCGGCCAGGACGAGTACGGCGTTCTGCCCCCCGAAGCCGAAGGAGGTGCTCAGCGCGGTGGTGATCCGTGCGTCCGCGACCGCCTTGCGGGCGGCCAGCACGGCCATCTGGGGGAAGCGGTCCAGGCGGGCGGCCAGCCGGGAGGTGAGGCGCCGGGGCGCGTCGGGGCCGCTGACGGTGGAGCAGAAGTCCACCGGAAGCCCGCCGAGGCCGGCGTGGCTGCGGGCGGTGGGGCGGGCGTCGAGCAGGCCCTGTCAGGGGGCTGCCGTGCCCACGCCGACCGCGGAGTGACCAGACCGATGCCGGTGATGGCCACGGCCGCACTCACGCCTGGCCGCCCTGGGCGGTGACGGATGCCATGTACTGGCTGGCCTGGGCGAGGGCGAACTCGGCGGTGAGGCTGGTGATCCCCTTGCCGGTGCGCTCCTCGGAGACCACTGCCCTCTCGACCAGCGCCAGCGAGTCCAGACCGAGGTCCTCGAAGACCGCTTCGGGAGCCAACTCGTCGGTGGGCACACCCAGGTGGGCGGTCAGGACGTCGGCCAGCGACGGTTGGATGTCGGACATGGGTCCTCCTTGGGCTCGCTGGGACAGGGCGCTGCCGGGCCGGCAACCGCGGAAGGGCGCCGGGTGTGCGGCTGTCGGGTGCGGGACGGGGCTGCGGCCTCCGCGGGCCGCGGTGGGCGTCGACGGCCATCGAGCGGGCCCACCGCTCCCCGGCTCAGGACAGCGAGAAGGCGTGCCGGAGGTAGGTGGGCGTGATGGGGTCGGGTTCCGGCATCCGGCCCACGCGGCGGTGGTAGTTGTGGCGTGCGTAGTCGCGGTGGAGATGGGTGTACAGATGGGCTCCCTGGCCGAATCGGTGCAGCAGCATTTCCAGGGGCGTGGGGGACTCCACCCGGGGGCTGAGGACGAAGTCGAGCCCGGGCAGGTGCTGAGCCAGAGCATCCAGCAGCACGGGCACCGCGACGTTGCGGGGGTGGACCAGATGGACCACCTCCGCCTCGGTACCCGGTGCGGTCCCGCCGGCGGTGATGCGGTGCAGTGCCTGGGCGGCGTGTTCCACCTGCACCAGGTTCAGGCTGGCGGTCGGGCTGCCGGTGAGGCGTGCGGTGACCGGATTGTCCGGGGAGAACAGGCCTCTGGGGCCGGCCGCCCCGGACAGCCGCAGCAGCGCCGCGACCTGGGAGCCCAGCACTCCGAGCGGATGCTGAGGAGCACCGGGCCGGCGGAGGCGGTCGCTGACCAGGATGCTGGGGCGCACGATGGTGCACCGGCGCCCGGTCCCGGCGGCGGCGTAGTCGGCCACCAGGCACTCGGCCTCGTGCTTCGACTCCTCGTACGCGGTGAGGAAGCCGCCCGACGGCTTCTCCAGCACGCGCTCGGCCACGGTCCCGGCCGTCTGGCCACCGGCCACGTACGCGGTGCTGATGTGGAACACGGGGATCGGCCGGGGACTCGCGGCAGCCAGGCGCAGGATGTGCCCGGTGCCCAGGACGTTGGTTTCGCGCAACACGTCCAGAGGCGTTTCGAGGCCGATGTGCCCGGCGAAATGGCACAGGACGCCGGTGCGCCGGGCCAGCGTGTCGTAGACGCGCCGATCGAGCCCGAGCTGCGGATCCGCGAGGTCGATCCGTACGGGCTTCACCCGGGCCAGGTCCCGCGCGGTGAGCGGCCGGCCGGTCGCCAGCAGGGCCGCGCCCACCCGTGCGCGTACTCGCGTGGGCGAGTCGCGCACCAGGGCGACGACCTGTGCCCGGGGATGGCGCAGGAGGTGTTCAGCCAGGAAGTGCGAGCCGAAGAAACCGGTGGCCCCGGTGAGTACCAGCACCGTGACGTCCCTTTCGACGCAGGGTCAGCTGTCGCTTCGCGCACGGCGCCACCAGACCAGGCAAGGCCGCTGCCACGGCCACCTGCCTCAGGCGCCGCGCACGCGTGTCCTGGTGCTTTTCCACCAGGGAGAAGGGCCGTTGTACGGCCGAATGCTGGACGGTGAACTCACCGCCCGAGAAGGCCCGGGCCACGGCGCGGCCGTCGGGGAGGGCGGTCTCCATCGCCGACGCCCACTGCGGCACGGTGTGGCCCAGCTGGGCCGGCGCGAGACTCTCCACCAGATAGGTGACGCCAGGCCTTCGGCCACCTCCCGGGACACCAGGTCCTGCCGAGTCGACAGGATCTGTCCCACCGTGCTCGCCAGTTCGGCCGGCACATACATCAGCAACCGGCCTCGTCGAGCCAGCATCATCGCCCCGGCGCCACCGATGACAAGATGTCGCGAGGCTCTCTCACGCCTGGCCTGGAACGCGCCGCTCCCCCTGCACCACCGCCTCCACCCGGTCCACCACGTCCCGCAGCGCACGGGCGATTCCGCTTCGTTTCCTGACGTTCCTCGGCATTCCTACTCCCCATTCCTACTCCCATGGAGGTGGGTACAAATTCCCTTTCACAAGAGAGATGCCCACCGTCATCGCCGCGCCCCGCCGTCGGCGGGGCGCACGGACGTGCGGGAATCGGGCAGTAGCTCTGCCCCTAGGTGGAGAAGCGCTCATTCGAACGCATGGGAGAATCCGACCGATGTGGTAAGCGGTTTGCCGTGTGGCAACCCCTTCACTCGTGGCAACGGCGGAGACTGTGGAAACAGCGGTTTCCGACTTCCGCGCCCCTGGGCGACCGGCGCACGCCTTTCCGCCGGAATGCCACCCCGCCACCCCGGAGTACGACTGCCGCCGGACCCCGTCCGACCGCCGGCGGCGCAGACCGCCTACGCCCCCACCACCCCGCCCCCGGCCGCCCCCCCCCGGAGCAGCCGGACGAACCGACCCCCCTGGACCCCAATCCGGCCCGCCCGCTGCTGCCCTGAACCGGGCGGCCCACGGCGCCCAAGCGCTACGCCGCGGACGCCACCAGCGCCTCCAGTACCGGCCGCACCAGCGGATGGGCCTCCGCCCCGCGCCGGGTCGCGGCGAAGACACGGCGGTAGGCGCCCGGCCCCGAGACCGGGCGGACCACCACGTCCTTCAGCTCCATCCCGCTCAGCGCCGAGCGCGGCACCAGCGCCACTCCCGCCCCCGCGCCCGCCAGCGCCACCGCCGCGCGGAAGTCGTCCGAGGAGTGCAGCACCCGGGGCGAGAAGCCGGCCAGCTCGCAGGCGAGGGCCACCATGTCGTGGCAGGGGTTGCCCGGGTAGGGCGCGATCCAGTCGCAGTCGGCCAGCTCGGCGACGGCCACCGTGGGGGAGACGGACAGCGGGTGCCCGGTCGGCAGCACCGCGTCGAAGGGCTCCGCGTAGAGGGGAACGCGGGCCAGCCGCGGATCGCCGTCGCGCGGGGCGCCGCGGTACTCGACGGCGACCGCCAGATCCGCCTCCCCGTCCAGCACCATCGGCAGGGACGCGTCACCCTCGGCGTCCCGGACGCGGACCCGGATGCCCGGGTGGCTTCCGGCGAGCCGGGCGATCGCCGGGGCCAGCACCTCCGCGATGCCGGTGGCGAACGCGGCCACCACCACCTCGCCCCCGGTCCCGGCGGCATAGGCCGCCAGCTCGGCCTCGGCGCGCTCCAGCTGGGCCAGCACCTCGTTGGCGTGGTTCAGCAGAATCTCACCGGCGGAGGTCAGGGTGACGCCCCGCCCGCTGCGGGTGAGCAGGGTGTGCCCGGTCTCCTGCTCCAGCGCGGCGAGCTGCTGGGAGACGGCGGACGGGGTCAGATACAGCGCGGCGGCCGCGGCGGTCACCGTACGGTGGTCCGCCACGGCCCGCAGGATGCGCAGACGGCGGGGGTCGATCACCCCGCCATTGTCGCGCGGCCGCCGAAGCCGGTCACCTGCCGCCGACCCCGGCCACCGAAGCGGGTCACCCGACGGTCATCACCGACCGCGCCTCGACGAACGCCGCCACCGCCCGCTCCACGTCCGCCTCGGAGTGCGCGGCGGAGAGCTGGACCCGGATCCGGGCCTGGCCCATGGGCACGACGGGGTAGGAGAAGCCGATCACATAGACGCCGCGCTCCAGCAGCAGTTCGGCCATCCGGCCCGCCTCGGCGGCGTCGCCGATCATCACCGGGGCGATGGGGTGCTCGCCGGGCAGGATCTCGAAGCCCTCCTCGGTCATCCGGCTGCGGAACAGCTTGGTGTTGGCCTCCAGCCGCTCCCGCAGCTCACCGGCGGTCTCCAGGAGGTCCAGGACCTTCAGCGAGGCGGCGGCGATGACCGGGGCGAGGGAGTTGGAGAAGAGGTACGGGCGGGAGCGCTGGCGCAGCAGGGCGACGATCTCGGCGCGGGCGGCGACATATCCGCCGGAGGCGCCGCCGAGGGCCTTGCCCAGGGTGCCGGTGATGATGTCCACGCGGTCCATCACCCCGTGCAGCTCGGGGGTGCCGCGCCCGCCGGGGCCGGTGAAGCCGACGGCGTGCGAGTCGTCCACCATCACCATGGCGTCATAGCGGTCGGCGAGGTCGCAGATCTCGGTCAGCGGGGCGATGTAGCCGTCCATGGAGAACACCCCGTCGGTGACGATCAGCCGGCGGCGGGCGTCCTGGGTGTCCTTGAGCTGCTGCTCCAGCTCGGCCATGTCCCGGTTGGCGTAGCGGTGGCGGCGGGCCTTGGAGAGGCGGATGCCGTCGATGATGGAGGCGTGGTTGAGGGCGTCGGAGATGACCGCGTCCTCCGGGCCGAGCAGGGTCTCGAAGACACCGCCGTTGGCGTCGAAGCAGGAGGAGTAGAGGATCGTGTCCTCCTGGCCGAGGAACGCCGAGAGCCGGGCCTCCAGCTCCTTGTGCACGTCCTGGGTGCCGCAGATGAAGCGGACCGAGGCCATCCCGTAGCCGTAGCGGTCCAGCGCCTCCTTGGCGGCGGCGACCACCTCGGGGTGGTCGGCCAGGCCGAGGTAGTTGTTGGCGCAGAAGTTGAGCACCTCGCCGCCGTCGGCGTCCTTCGCGGCCACCGAGATCGCGGCGGACTGCGGGGTGGTGATGACCCGCTCGGGCTTGAACAGCCCGGCCTCGCGGATCTCGTCAAGGGTGGCGCGCAGCTCGTCGCGGACGGACGCGTACATGGGAGGGGCTCCTAGGGGTGAGGGAGGGGGAGGGCCGTGTGGGGGCGGGCGTCAGGCGCCGGCGGTCCAGTCCAGGATGATCTTGCCGCTGCGGGCGGTGGCGGCCTCGTCGAAGGCGGCGTCGAAGTCCTGGTAGGAGTAGCTGCCGGTGATCACCGGGGTGAGGTCGAGCCCGCCTTCCAGCAGGACCGTCATCGCGTACCAGGTCTCGAACATCTCCCGGCCGTAGATCCCCTTCACGGTGATCATGGAGGTGACGATCTTCGCCCAGTCGACCGCGAACTCCTCGGCGGGCAGCCCGAGCATCGCGATCCGGCCGCCGTGCGTCATGTTGTCGACCATCCCGCGCATCGCCTGCGCGTTCCCGGACATCTCCAGGCCGATGTCGAAGCCCTCGCGCAGTCCCAGGGTGCGCTGGGCGTCCTCGATGGTCTGCTCGGCCACGTTGACCGCCAGGGTCGCGCCGGCCTTGCGGGCCAGTTCGAGGCGGGACTCGCTGATGTCGGTGACGACCACGTTGCGGGCGCCGGCGTGCCGGGCCACCGCCGCGGCCATCACACCGATCGGGCCCGCGCCGGTGATCAGCACGTCCTCGCCGACCAGCGGGAAGGAGAGCGCGGTGTGCACGGCGTTGCCGAACGGGTCGAAGATCGCCGCCACATCCAGGTCCACCGGGGTGCGGTGCACCCACACATTGGTCGCGGGCAGCGCCACGTACTCGGCGAAGGCCCCGTCCCGGCCGACCCCGAGGCCGACCGTGGCCCGGCAGAGGTGGCGCCGGCCGGCCAGGCAGTTGCGGCACTTGCCGCACACCAGATGGCCCTCGCCGCTCACCAGGTCGCCCACCGCGATGTCGCTGACGTCCGCGCCGACCCGCGCGACCTCGCCGACGAACTCGTGCCCGAGGACCAGCGGGGTCTTCACCGCGCCCTGGGCCCAGCCGTCCCAGGAGCGGATGTGCAGGTCGGTGCCGCAGATACCGGTGCGCAGCACCCGGATCAGCACATCGTTGGGGCCGGTCTCGGGCTCGGGGACGTCCATCAGCCAGAGCCCGGGCTCGGCCTTCTGCTTGACGAGTGCCTTCATCGGTTGCGGCTCCAGGCTGCGGTGGGGAGTGGGGGTGGGGGAGGAGGGAGGCAGGAGAGACGGGGGAGACGGGAGAGATCGCGGACGGGGACCAATCTGCCCAGCCCGGCCGCCCGCGTCCATCGAGGTTTTCTTAAGCGGGCCGACAGGGCAGCTTCACGCGCCGCGCCTCTACCGTCGGAGTCATGACGAGGGAAGTCTGGTACGCGGCGTACGGCTCCAACCTCCATGTGGACCGTCTGGCCTACTACCTGCTCGGCGGCCGCCCGCCGGAGGCGACCCGCGAGTACCCGGGCAGTCGGGAGCCGCGGATGCCGTCGGCGTCGGTGCCGGTGGAGCTGGCCGGGGCGGTGTACTTCGCCACCGAGTCACCCGTGTGGACGGGCGGACGGGCGTTCTACGATCCGGAGGCGCCCGGCCGGGTGCTGGCCCGCGCCCATCTGCTGACCGCGGTGCAGTTCTCCGATCTGGCCGCCCAGGAGATGTACCGCGAGCCGGGCGCCGATCTGGACCTGGGGCCGGTGCTGCGGGACGGGCGGGCCAGGTGCGGGGAGGGCCGCTACGAGACGCTGGTCCACCCCGGGATGCTGGACGGCCGCCCGCTGCTGACCTTCACCGCGCCCTGGCGGATGGACGAGGTGGCGCACACCGTTCCCTCGGCCGGCTATCTGCGCCATCTGGCCGCCGGACTGCTGGCCACCGGGGCCTGGGACGAGGAGGCGGTCATCGCCTATCTGGCGGCCCGGCCCGGCGCGGCCGGGCACTGGACGGCGGAGCGGATCGCCGCCCTGCTGGACTGAGCCCCGGGCGTCGCGGGATGACCTCCGGGGTCATCGACGGGGGCGGGGCGACCCGGGCATCGTGGGGTGCGCCGGGACCCGGTCGCCGCACTGCGACCGGGCCCCGGTGTCCCTTCCCGGTGATCAGCGGGAGCGGAGGTAGGCGACCGTCTCCGGGTCGGCCGGCAGCAGGGTCTCGATGGCCAGCTCCGCGACGGTCACATCCAGCGGGGTGTTGAAGGTGGCGATGGACGACACGAACGACAGCACCCGGCCGTCCTGCTCCAGCCGCATCGGCAGCGCGAAGGTCCAGTGGGGGGCGGCGTCGTCCGGGGCGTCGGTGTCGTCCGGGCCGGCCGGGGCCGGATAGGCCGCCACCTCCTCGTACAGCTCACGCAGCGGCCGGGCGCGGGCCGGGGCGGTGGTCTCGGCGGCCCGCCGCAGCTGCCCCAGCAGATGGGCCCGCCACTGGCGCAGGTTGCGGATCCGCGGGGCGAGGCCCTCCGGGTGCAGGGTGAGCCGCATCGCGTTCAACGGCGCGGCGAGCAGGTGTTCCGCCACCCCGCCCAGCAGCGCCGTCACCCCCTGGTTGGCCGCGACCACGTCGTACCGGCCGTCCACCACCAGGGCCGGGTAGGGGTCGTAGCCGGACAGCAGCTGCTCCAGGCCCTCCCGCAGTGCGCCCATGGCCGGGTCGTCGAGCGGGGTCTCGCTGTAGCGGGGCGCGTAACCGGCGGCCAGCAGCAGCGCGTTGCGCTCCCGCATCGGTACGTCCAGATGCTCGGCGAGCCGTAGCACCATCTCCTCGCTGGGGCGGGAGCGGCCGGTCTCCACGAACGAGATGTGCCGGGCCGACGAGTCCGCGCGCAGGGCCAGTTCGAGCTGGCTGACCCGGCGCCGCTCCCGCCAGCCCCGCAGCAGGGGCCCTACTCCGGCGACCGGTGCGACAGTTGTCATGGGGCTGACGGTAGCCCAGGGGGCGGCCCGGGCGGTCGCGTCCCGGCCGGGCGGCGTCCCGGGTGGCCGCTCGGCCGTGTGGATCCGGCCATGGGTTACCCCGGCGGTGGTCCGGGGGACCGTATCGTCACGGCCGTACCGTCGGCCCCGACCCGAGGGAGCACCCCTGATGCCCACTGAGCCGCTGTCGCAGAAGGAGATCGAGGACCGGCTGCGCGAACTGCCCGGCTGGTCCCAGGAGGGCGACCGGATCGCCCGCACCTACCGGCTGGACGACCATATGGCGGCGGCCGCCCTGGTGGTGCATGTGGCCAGCATCCAGCAGCAGCTGAACCACCACTCCGAGCTGACCCTCGGCTACGACACCGTCAACCTCACCGTGAACTCACATGACGCCGGTGGCGCGGTCACCGCGCGCGACTTCGACCTGGCGGCCCGGGTGGAGGCGGCCGCCCCGGCGCACGGGGCCCGCTGAGCGGGGCCGGACCTTTTGCCGTAACGGCAACGGCATTCGCCGAAACGGCCTCCGGGTGCGCACGCTGGGACCATGACTTCCCACCACGCGGAACACCAAGCCCCCGGTCACACCCATGCCCACGGACACGCCGACCACGACACCGAGCTGGACTGGTCGGCGCTGCTGCCCCTGCTGGAGCAGAGCGCCGAGCTCCAGGCACCCCTGTACCGCGAGGCTGGGCAGTGGCTGGCCGGCCTCCTCCCGGCGGGGACGGTCCGCCGGGTCCTCGACGTCGGCAGCGGGCCGGGCGTGCTGTCCTGCCTGCTGGCCGAGGTCTTCCCGTACGCCGAGGTGGTCGCCGTGGACGGCACCCCGGAGCTGCTGGCGGCGGCCGAGCGCAGGGCCGCCGAGCAGGGCGCCCGGGTCACCACCTTGCACGCCGACCTGCCGGGTGGGATGGCCACGCTGGGCGAGGCCGATCTGCTCTGGGCGGCCAACTCCCTGCACCACCTGGGCGACCAGCGGGCCGCGCTCGCCGGGTTCGCCGAGCGGCTGCGGCCGGGCGGGCTGCTGGCGATCGTGGAGGGTGGGCTGCCGCAGCGCTTCCTGCCGCGCAACCCCGGGATCGGCCGCCCCGGTCTGGAGCAGCGGATCGAGGCGGTGCACGCCGAGTGGTTCGCCCGGATGCGGGCCGACCTGCCGGACGCCAAGGACGAGGTGGACGACTGGCGATCCCTGCTGGCGGACACCGGGCTGGTGCCCAGCGGCAGCCGGACCTTTCTGCACGACTCCCCGGCGCCGGTGACCGACGCGGTGCGGCACCAGGCCGTGATCCAGTTCACCCGCTTCCGCGAGGCCTTCGGCGAGGCGCTCGCCGCCGACGACCTGGCGGCGCTGGACCGGCTGCTGGACCCGGCCGAGCCGCTGGGACTGCACCGGCGCACGGACCTGTACTGGCTGGCCGCGCACACCGTGCACACCGCCCGCAAGGGCTGACGGACGGCCGGCCCACGCCGATACCGGGCATGGCGGCGCCGATCGGGGTCATCAGAGTGCAGACGGCGAACTGCCGGGACCGGTACGGCGAGAGGAAGCACGCGTGAGCGGAAAGAAGGACCGGAACGCCCAGGGCGACGCGGCGGCGGCGCCGGAGGTGGACGCCCAGCTGGAGGTGCTGCTCCGGATGGCCGAGGTCGCCGAGGACGGCCGGCTGGGGATCACCCTGTCCACCTCCGGCGGGGTGATCGCCGGCTCGCTGGTCGGCTCGGCCGCCTGGGCGCGCCGCTGGGAGCAGGTGGTCGCCGAGAACGCGGGGCCCGAGCAGCGCTCGGAGGACCTGGCCCTGCTGCCCCGTACCGTCCAGGAGGCGCTGGGCGACGGCGAGGGGGCCGACAAGGACGGGCTGCACCCCTTCCTGCACCTGGTGGACGTGGTCTTCCTGTCCGTGCACGGCACGGTGACCGCGCCACTGTGGCGGGGCCGCACGGCGGACGTCTCCGGCTGGGCGCTCGGCGGGCCCACCAACGGCTGAGCCGGGACCGCTTCCGGGACGGCGTCCCGTCCTCGTACGGCTGGTGTACGGGGACGGGGCGCCGTCGCCGTACTCAGGAGCTCAGGGCCGCCAGCGCCTCGTCCACGGTGGGCCGGAAGGAGAAGATCTGGTCCAGGCCGACGATGCGGAACACCCGCAGCAGATCGGCGCTCAGCCCGGCCAGCACCAGCGGCGTCCCGGCGGCCTGGGCCCGGTGGTAGCCGGTGACCAGCACGGTGATGCCGGTGGAGTCGCAGTAGCCCAGCCGGGTCAGGTCCAGCACGGTGCCGGCGGGCGGGTACGGCGCGGCCTCCACCGCGGCGCGCAACTGGGCCGCGGTGTGGTGGTCGAGCTCTCCGTCCACGGTCAGCACCGTGGCGCCGGAGGGGTGGGTCCGGGAGGTGACGGTAAGGGTGCGTTCGGTCACCGGTTCTCCTGTGCGGATGGGGCCGTGGGGCGGGACGGATCGGCCGGGGCCGGGTGGACGGGGGCGGCGGGCGGGGCCCCGGTGGGGCGGGCGGGGACGGAGAGGGCGAGCAGGGCGGTGTCGTCGCTGACGCCGTCGCCGAGGTCGCCGAGCAGCTTGTCGACCGCGGCCAGCAGCGCCTCGGCCCCGTGCGGGGCGAGTGCGGCGAGGCGGTCGGTGAGGCCTTCCTCGCCGAGCATCCCCCCGTCGGCGGTGCGCGCCTCGGTGAGGCCGTCGGTGTACAGCAGCAGGGCGTCGCCCGGGGCGAGCCGGACGGCGTTGCGGGCGAAGTGCGGCGCGGGCAGCAGCCCGATCAGCTGGCCGCCGGGGGTGGGTACGGGCTGGGAGGTGCCGTCCGCGCGCAGCACCAGGGCCGGGGGGTGGCCGCCGGCGGCCAGCACCACCCCGAACGACCCGTCGGGCGCGGCCTCCAGCACCCCGAACACCGCCGTGCAGTAGCGCGGGTCGCCCTCCTGGTACTCGGCCTTGAGGACCGCGTCCAGGGTGGTCAGCGCCGCGCGGGGGTCCGGGTCGTGGATGGCGGCGGCGCGCAGGGTGTAGCGGGTCAGCGAGGTGAGGGCGGCGGCGTCCGCGCCCTTGCCGCAGACATCGCCCAGGAAGAACGCCCAGCGGCCGTCCGCCAGCGGGAACAGGTCGTAGAAGTCGCCGCCCACCTCGTCCAGGGAGGCGGTGTGGTAGGCGGCGGCCGCGCTCAGTCCGGGCACGGCCGGCAGGGCCGGGGGGAGCAGGGTGCGCTGGAGGGTGCGGGCCAGCCGCTCGGCGTCGGTGCGCATCCGCCGCTCGGCGGCGAGGGTCCGGGCCGCCGCCAGCCGGCCCTGAAGCTCCTCGGTGACCAGCGCGGCCAGCTCGCCGAGCGCCGCCAGCCGGTCCGCGGTCGCCTCGCGCGGCCGGGTGTCCCAGACGTCCACGGTGCCCAGCCGCTCCCCGTCGGGAGTGGTGATCGGGGCGGCGGCGTAGAACCGCACCCCCGGCGCGCCGAGGACCAGCGGATGGGCGGCGGTACGGGGGTCGCGGCGGGTGTCGGGCACGACGTACGGCCCGTCCTGCTCGGCCGCCGAGGCGGCGAGCCCCGGCTCGCGGGCCAGCTCGCGTACGCCGACCGGTCCGTGCGCGGCCTTGAGGAGGATCCGGTCGGCGTCCACCACGGAGACGGTCGCCATCGGGGCACCGAAGAGCCGCGCGGCCAGGGCGGCGATCCGGTCCAGGGCACCGTCGGGAGCGGCGTCCAGGATTCCGTACCGGTGCACCGCGTCCAGCCGGCGTTGCTCGCCGGCCGTACGGGACGGGGCCGCCTCCGGCGTCCCGAGCATCCGGTTCCTCCCTTGTGCCGTCCCGGGGGTCCGCACCGCGCGCCGGCCTACGGCGGCGGGGCGGGGTGGTTCCCGGTTCCGCCTGCCCGGGCGGAGGGGTGACGATGCCTGTGCGATGCCGCGACCGGTGCCGGGCTCGTCCCACGAGTCCCGCGAGTCGCCTCGCGGCGGTCGGACCCGTGCGACGGGCCGGGCCTGACGGCCTTGCGGCCATCCGATGGCCCGGGGCCGGCGGTGGTGCGGTGATCGTACCGGACGGGTGGCACGGCGACGGCCGACGAGAGGGCGCGTCGAAGCCCCGGGGCATGCCCGGACGTGCGCGAACGTGCGCGAGGCCGGGTGCTGCTGACCCTGCACCGCAAGCTGGGCATGTGGCTCCAGATGGGCGGCCACTGCGAGCCCGGTGAC
>NZ_JBEYXH010000057.1:0-29208 GCF_040644755.1 Streptomyces sp. NPDC046887 | reverse complement strand
TTGGAGCTGCACCCGGCCAGTCGGCCGAAGCCCAGGGCCTCCTGGGCGACCAGGGTGCGGAACGCGGTGACCACCGCGCGGCGGCCACCGCCGCCGGGTCCACCGCGCCGCCGCGCCACAGCTCGGCGACGGCCCGCTGGAGCAGCCGGCTCACCCAGCCGGGCCCGAGGTGCTGGCGGCCCTGCACCCGGTCGACCGTGACCGGGTCCCCGGTCAGCGCGGCGACCCGCAGATCCGGCCCGTACGCCTTGGCGACCGAGCGGACGAACACCCAGCGACCGGTGGAGCCGGACAGCGGGTGCAGCGGCAGGTCCACGAAGGCGTGCCCGTGGTCGTCCTCGATCAGCAGCACCTCCGGCCGGCGGGCCAGGATCGCGCGCAGCGACTCGGCCCGCTCCGCGCCCACCACCGCCCCGGTCGGGTTCTGCGCGCGGGCGGTGACCACCATCGCCCGGGCGCCGGCCGCCAGGGCGGCCTCCAGCGCGTCCGGCAGCGGCCCGTCGTCGTCCACGGCGACCGGCACCGGCCGCAGCCCGAGCGCCGGTACGAGGTCCAGCACACTCGCCCACCCGGGGTCCTCCACGGCCACCGCGTCCCCGGGGCGCAGATGGACCGCGAGCACCCGCTCGATCGCGTCGAGCGTCCCGGAGGTGACGGCGAGGGGCCCGTCCGGCACCCCGTCGGCGCTCATCCCGGCCCGCGCCAGCCTGCCGAAGTCCTCGTCCACCGGCGGCTGCCCGTACAGCACGGGCTCCTCGGCCGCCCGCCGCGCGGCCACCGCGAAGGCGTCCCCGAGCGGCGGCAGCAGCGCCGGGTCCGGGTTGCCCTCGGCCAGGTTGCGCGCCCCCGGCGGCGGCTCGATCCGCAGCGAGCCGCGCGCGGTGGTGGCCGGGCGGGCGCGCACCCGGCTGCCCCGGCGTCCGGCCGTCTCGATCACCCCGCGCTCGCGCAGCGTCCGGTACGCGGCCGCGACCGTGTTCGGGTTGACCCCGAGGTGGGCAGCCAACTCCCGCATGGGCGGCAGCGCTTGGCCCGGTTCCAGGGTGCCGTCGGCCACCCCGCGCTCGACGCTGGCGGCGATCTCCGATGCGCCCCGACCTGAGATCCGATACTCTTCTAGCACAAAACACATTATGCACTAGTGCAATGGAGATGTCATGCCGAAGGCCGCCACGGACGCCGCCCCTGCCACCGCGCGCTATGCCGCCACCGACCGCACGGTGCCGACGCGGTCACGGGAACGGGCCTCGTACGACCGGGAGGTGGTGCACGCGATCCTGGACGAGGCCTACGTCTGCCACCTCGGCTTCGTCCGGGACGGCGCCCCGGTGGTGCTGCCCACGCTCTACGGCCGGGTCGGCGAGCGGCTGTACGTCCACGGCTCGACCGGCTCGCGGCCGCTGCGCGCGGCGGGGCAGGCCGACCCGGGACTGCCGGTCTGCCTGACCGTCACCCATGTCGACGGGCTGGTGCTGGCCAGGTCGGCGTTCCACCACTCGATCAACTACCGCTCGGTGGTGGTGCACGGCATCGCCCACCAGGTCACCGACCCGGCGGAGAAGAGCGCGGCGCTGGACGCCCTGGTAGACCATGTGGTGCCGGGGCGCGCCGCCGACTCCCGCCCGGGCGACGCCAAGGAGCTGGCGGCGACCGCCGTCCTCCGGCTCGACCTCGCCGAGGTGTCGGCGAAGATCCGCACCGGCGGCCCGAACGACGAGCCGGAGGACCTGACGCTGCCGTACTGGACGGGGGTCGTCCCGCTCACCCGCGGCTACGGCGCGCCGATCCCCGCCGACGACCTGGACCCGGCGGTGGCGCTGCCGGAGTACCTCTCCGCGCTCTGAGCCCCGGTCCGCCTCCCGCTCACCCCCGGCCCCTGCCCCGGGTCTCGGCGACCGCCAGCCCCGCCACCGCGGCCAGCAGCAGCGCCGTCCCGGCCACCGTGGCCGCGGTCAGCCGCTCGTCCAGCACGGTGACCGCGAGCACCGCCGCGCTCACCGGCTCCAGCAGCATGATCACCGACACGGTGGCCGAGCGGACCCGGGCGGCGCCGGTGAAGTACAGGGCGTACGCCAGCGCGGTCGGCACCGCCGCCACGTACAGCAGCAGTCCCAGTACGGCGGGGGTGTGCGTGCCGTGCGGGAGGAGCCCCTCGGCCAGGGCGAGCGGCAGCAGCCCGGCGGAGCCGACCGCGAACGCCCAGGCGGTGCCGGTCAGCGTGTCCCCGCCGCCGTCCCGGCCGAGCCGGCGGGTGCCCACCGTCATCACCGCGTAGGCCGCGGCCGACAGCAGGGCCAGGGCCACCCCGGCGGGCCGCACCGTCCCGGTGTCGCCGCCCAGGACCAGCACGACCAGCCCGGCCAGGGCCCCGGCAACCGCGACGATCCCGCCGCGTCCGAGCCGTTCGCCCAGCAGCAGCCGGGCGCCGCACGCGATGAGCACCGGGCCCGCGCCCAGGGTGACCACGGTGCCCACGGCCAGCCCGGTGGCGTCCACGGCGGCGAAGTAGGCGCTCTGGAAGACGGTGAGCCCGATCCCCGTCACGGCGATGCGCAGCACCCGGCGGCGGCGCGGCTCGGCGAGCGCCGAGGGGCACGGCCCGCGCAGCCGGAGCGCCGCCAGCAGTAGCACCAGTCCGCCGGCGCAGCGCCAGAAGGAGAGCGCCATGGGCCCGAGGTCGCTGGCCGCGAAGACCAGCGAGGCGGCCGCGCCGGCGGTGCCCCAGGCGACTCCGGCGACGATCAGACAGAGCAGATACCGCCCGACGGGAGCCTCGGTGGGCAGGGCGGGGGTGGGCAGGGTGGAGGACGACACGTGACCTCTCCGTACTTCTCCGGACTTCTCCGGGTGATGACGAGACGGCGGTTTGTCGCTGGTCGCCGGCCCGAGTCCGCGAAGGCCCCGGGCCGGGTACGCGGGCAGCGACGCACCGCTCGCGGCGTCAGCGTTCACGCCCGAGCCCGGTGTCCGTCGAAGGAGAAGGCGCCCCCGGCCGGCCGAGGCCGGGCGAGGGGTCTGCCGCCCGCGTTACGCGGCGGGCGGCGGAAGTGCGGTCGAATGCATGATCGTCACCCTATCCGGCGTTCCGCTCCACGGCACCGGCCTTCTCCACCGGCCCGGCCCCGGCCGCAGGTGCTCCTGACACGGACACCGCCGGGGCCTTGGGCGTGGTCGACTGGGCGATGAACGCGCCCACCAGGACCACCGCTCCCCCCACCACCTGCGGCGCGGACAGATGCTCCCGCAGCAGCACCCAGGCCAGCACCGTGGCCACCACCGCCTCCAGGCAGGCCACCACGCCCGCCACCTGGGTGGAGAGCCGGCGCACCGAGACGATTCCGGTGAGGTACGCGACCACCGTGGCGATCAGCACGATCCAGCCGACCAGCAGCCAGGCCGCCACCGGGGTGCCGCCCATGTCCGCCCGCCCGGCCAGCACCGCCGCGTCCATGTTCCACGGCCGGGAGATGACCGTGAGCACCACCGCGCCGATCAGCAGCCCGAAGGCGATCACGCCCATCGGGTCGGCCGGCCGGTCCTCCTCGCCGCCCTCTCCCCCGTGCCCGCTGAGCACGAAGTAGCCGACCTGGCAGCAGGCCGCGCCCAGCGCGAGCAGCACCCCGAGCGGGTCGAAGCGCAGCCCCGACCAGACCTCCACCACACAGGCGAGGCCGCCGACCGCGAGGACCGCGCCGAGCACGGCGGCCCGGGTGACGGAGCGCCGCTGCACGAACCGCACCCAGCCGAGCACCAGCACCGGCGCCAGATACTCGATGAGCAGCGCCACCCCGACCGGGATACGGGAGATCGCGGCGAAGTAGCAGGCCTGCACACCGGCCACGGCGAGCAGGCCGAACCCGACGAGCAGGGCCGGCCGGCGGCGCAGCAGCGCACGGTGGCGCCAGGCGACGGGCAGCATGACCAGGGCGGCGCCGGTCACCCGCAGCCACACCACGTGCAGCGGGTCGAGCCCGGCCTCGATCAGCGGCTTGGCCGCGACGCCGGATCCGCCGAAGGCGAAGGCGGAGACCAGGGCGAGCCCGAGGCCGGTTCTCCTGAGGGGGGACGCGTGCATCGGGTCATCATGTCAGCGGCGTACAGCAGCGTAAAACCTGTCACACCTGATGAGACGGGGCGCGGGCGGCGAGCGCGGCGGTGTCCACCCTGGCCCGGCGGAGCACCTCCGCGGCCCGGGAGCCGCCGTCGGCCGCCAGCCCGGCGAGCAGATCGGTCCCCCGCGGCCGATCGTCCCCGCGCCGCAGCGCCCGATCCCGGGCGGCCTCCATGGCGGCGACGGCCGCCGGCGACCAGCCGGGCACCTCCGGCGGCAGTGCGGAGGCCGGCAGTCCGGAGCGCTCCGGGACGCCCTGCCAGCGCAGTCCGTAGCCGATGCTGCGCTGTACGAGATAGCCGAGCACCCGCGCCAGCTCCCCGCCGTCCGGGAAGCAGCCGCGCGCGGCGGGATCGGACTCAAGCAGCGAGTGCAGCAGATGGGCCGTGTCGATCCGGCGCTCACCCTCCCGGTGCGCCCGGCGGCGGGCACCGGCGACCACGGTGGCCGGTTCCAGCACAAGCCGCGCCTCGGCCGCCGAACCGCCGGACGAGGCCGGGCCGGACCCGCTCGGAGAACCGCGGAACGCCGCTGATCGATAAGGAAGACCCTGCACGCTCCCACCCCACCATCCGGGCGCCGCCCCCTCCATCCCCACCCGGGCTGAACCGGTGCTCCCACGCGAGGTGGGCCGGCCCCCGCCGCCCTCATCCTCAGGGAGGAGGGGGGTGGACGCCGAAGAGCCCGCGGCCGACGACCGCGGGCTCCCCTGGTCCGTACCCCGGATCCCCCGTCAGTCCTCGTCGGCCAGGATCAGATACAGCTTCTTGCGGGCCTCGTTGATGACACCGAGCGCCTTCTCCCGCTGCTCGGCACTGCCGGTCTTCCAGACCTGCCCGAACGCCTCCAGCAGCCCGAACCCGGCCTGCCGCACCTCGTTCACGGCCTCCCAGTCGACCCCCTTGCCGGCTTCCTCCCACGGAGCGTCCGGCCCCGCCTCGGCCTCGGCGCGCCCGGCCTCGGTGAGCGCGAAGAGCTTCTTGCCGCCCTCGCTCTCACTGCCGATCAGCCCCTCGTCCTCCAGCAGTTGCAGGGTCGGGTAGACCGACCCGGGGCTGGGCCGCCAGGCGCCGCCGCTGCGCTCGGCGATCTCGCGGATCATCTCGTACCCGTGCATCGGGCGGTCCTTGAGCAGCGCCAGGATCGAGGCGCGCACATCGCCGCGCCGCGCCCGGCCACGGCCGCCCCCGCGCCCCCGGCCCCCGAACGGCGGTCCGCCGCCGAACGGCCCGCCCCCGAAGGGGCCACCGCCGAAGCCCGGCCCGAACGGTCCGAACGCGGCGCGCAGCCGCTCGAACTCGCCCCCCTCACCCCAACCGCGCGGCCCCGGCCCGCACGCCCCGTGCCGCCGGCCGGGGCCCGGCCCGCGCTCATGGCCGCGCTCGTGCCCGTGGTCCTGCGGCTGTCCCGAAAATCCCTGGAAACGCATCTGCTGCCACTCCCTCGCTCATCGCCATCGTCGACCAGTCGGCCGCAAGCTTTTCAACCGCTCGCGACACTTCAACGATATATCGGAAACAGTCGCCGAGCAAGCGTCCGTACGGAACTCGACCGGAGCCCTGTGCCGTCGCTCTCCGGTGCGAGGTGTCATGCGCTCCGGTAACCGGTGTGCGAGGGGGCCCCGCGATGGCATACCGTGGCCGGGCTTCTGCGCCGGAGGACCCGGCAGCAGTGGCCGGACTTCCTGTTCCTTCTCCGCCGGTCTTGAGGTGACGTCCTATCAACCAGGCCATCTAGCCGTCCGCGTTCCCCACGTGCCGAGTCGTCGCACGTGTCCGGGGGCGGACGTCGCGCTGGCCTGAGTTGCGTCACCCCCCGTTCTCTGTCTTCTCCCGGGTGCAGCTCTGCCGTCTGCCCCGGGTCTCGTGTGGTCGCTTCCCGGCGTCGCCGACGGCAGGGCTCCCCGATTCCTCACATCAGGAGTCCCCGTCGTGTCTTCCTCCGCGCCCGGCAACGAGCCGCAGCGCACCACCCAGCGCCCGGACCACCCGGCACCCGGACGACCGAAGACGGCCTTGGCCGCCCGGATCGCCCTGCTGGTGCTGCTGACCGCCGAGCTCATGGACATCCTCGACCAGTCGGTCATCCTGACCGCCCTGCCCGCCATCCAGGAGTCGACCGGCGCCGGACCGGCAGCGGTGCAGTGGCTGACCACCGGCTACTCACTGCCCGTCGCCGTCGGGCTGATCACCGGCGGCCGCCTCGGCGACCTCCACGGCCGGCGCAGGATCCTCCTCGTCGGCACCGCCGTGTTCACCACGGCCTCACTGCTGTGCGGTCTGGCCACCGGACCGGGTGTGCTGATCGGGGCCCGCGCCCTCCAGGGCGCCGGGGTCGCCCTGATGATCCCGCAGGTCCTGGCCACCCTCCATGTCACCTTCGACGGCGAGGCCCGCAGCAAGGCCTTCGGCCTCTACGGGGCCGTCCTCTCGCTCGCCAACGTCCTGGGCCCGGTCCTGGGCGGCCTGCTCACCGAGGCCGACCTGTTCGGCCTGTCCTGGCGGCCGATCTTCCTGGTCAACCTGCCCGTCGGCCTCGCCGTGCTGCTTCTGGGACGCACCTTCGTCCCCGAGTCGACCGTCCGGAAGGCCGACCGGCTCGACCTCACCGGCATGGTGCTGTCGGCGCTGGCCGTCCTCCTGATCCTCTTCCCGCTCACCGAGGGCCGCACCCACCACTGGCCGCTGTGGTGCTTCGCCATGCTCGCCACCGGCCTGCTCGCGCTCGGCGTCTTCCTGCGCCACCAGCGGCGCAGGCGGCACGACGCTCCGCTCGTGCCGCTGTCGCTCTTCCGGGGCCGGCAGTTCTCCGGCGGCCTGGCCGCGCAGCTGGTGCACGGCCTGCTGTGCGGACTGTTCTTCATGACCTGGACCCTGTACCTCCAGCGCGGACTGGGCATGAGCCCCTTCCACGCGGCCCTGGCCTTCGTGCTGCTCTCCCTGGGAGAGCTGGCCGGTGCGACGATCGCGGCGAGGAGCGGCGGACGCTTCGCCCGCCGGATGCCGCAGGCCGGAGCCCTGGTCGCGCTCGCCTCGATGGTCGCCTACGCCTTCCAGGCCGACGGAGGTCAGGCGGACCTGACCCTGGTGGCGATGACGGCTCCGGTGGTCCTGATCGGCTTCGGTCTCGGCATGGTCAGCGGTCCGCTCGCCGACATGTCGCTGGCCGGGGTCCCGTCCCAGGAGGCCGGAGCCGCCTCGGGCCTGTTCAACACCGCCATGCACCTGGGCATCGCCCTCGGCACCGCGCTGACCGCGCTGGTGTTCTTCGCCGCCACCGGTGGCTCAGCCGACGCCGCACTCCACCGCGGCGCTTTCCTCGGTGTGCTGTGGTGGGTCGGCGGCCTCCTCGCGCTGATGTGGGCCCTGATGTTCTGCCTGCCCGAGCCGGCGAACAGCCGGAAGCGGGCCCACCGCGCGGGCTGAGGCCGGGCCGTACGGAATCCCGGGGCGTCCGGGATTCCGTACGCGTGTCAACGCCTCGCCCGTCACCGGATCCCTCTCCCTCCGTCGGCGCGGGAAAGCCGGGCCTCACCCGCCTCAGACGGCCGCCAGCCGGCCGGCCCCGTCCAGGATCCGCAGCTCGGCGGGGGTGGCCGTCGGCCGCCACTCCGGCGCCAGGGCGGCGTAGGTGGAGACATCGTGCCAGCGCCCCTGGGTGTGGAACAGCTGGCGCAGGGTGGCCTCCGGACGCAGCCCGGCGGCGAGCATCACCTCGCGCATCCGGCCGTGGTCGACCCGGTGCCCGGCCCAGATCCGGTGCAGCCCGAGCGGGCCGAAGCCGTACGCCATGAGCAGCCGCCCGGCCTCGTAGCCGTGCCCCCGCACCGGCGCGTCGGGCAGCAGCACCAGCCCGGTGAGCATGGCGTTGCTGCCGTACTCCTCGACCAGCAGCCCCATGGTCCCCACCAGGGTGTCGCCGCCCGGTGCGCAGACGGCGAGGGTGTGGCGGCGGCGGGGCCGGTCGTACGGCTGGGCCAGGGTCCGCGCGAAGGCCTCCTCGGCCTGGCGCTCGTCCATCCGGTCGACCCCCAGGTACCGGGTGAGCACCGGATGGGTGTGGATCCGCGCGAACGGGGCCAGGTCGACCGGCCTCAGCTCGCGCAACCACAGGTGCTCGCCGTGCAGTTCGGGGACACCGCTCATGAGGCGGCACCCTGCGCGGTGCGTACGGCTCCGGCCGCGCCGCCGACCAGGGCCTCCAGGTCCACGTAGTACCGCCCGGAGGGCACCGGCGCGCCGAGCAGTACGCGCCGGGCGGCGTCGGCGACCAGGGCGCCGCCGAGCGCCACCCCGCTGGCCAGTTGCGGCCAGCTGGACAGGGTCCGGCCGATCCGGCCGAGCGCGTCGGTCATGGCCGGGCTGAGTCGGCTCTCGTCCACGATCCGCAGCAGCAGCTCTCGCGAGGCCCCGGCGTCCAGGCTCAGGACGTCCCGGGCGGTCACGGCCCCCGCCCGGCCGTGGAACAGCGGGCGGTCCGGCTCCAGGTCAAAGCGCTCGACGTCCAGCAGCCCCCGGTCGTTGGCGTCCATCAGCACCGGCACCCGCCGGGCGCGGGCGTGTTCGCGGGCGGCGGCCTTCACCCAGAGGGTGTCGCACTCCTCCACCAGCAGATCCAGCCCGACACCGGGCGCACCGGGCGCGCCTGGCCCGTCGAAGAAGTCCCCGATGGTCTCCTCGGTCACCCCGGCGCGGTGGATCTCGATGTCCAGATAGGGGTCGATCTCGTACATCTGCCGTGCGCACAGCACGGTCTTCTCCACGCCGAGGTCGTGCACTCCGGCCCGCAGCCGGTTGAGGTTGGCGAGGCCGACCCGGTCGAAGTCCGCCAGCCGGAACGATCCACCGACGCCCTCCAGGGCGCAGGTGAGGGCCGCGCTGTTCCCCACGGACAGCCCGATCACACCGATCCGCCGCCCCAGCAGCCGTTGCTGCTCGGCCCGGGTGATCTTGTCGCGGTTGCGGTCGGTACGGACCAGCCGGAACTCCTCGGCCGGCAGCAGATGCACCAGCCGCCCGGTCCACGGGTACCAGACCCAGGTCCCGTACCGCCGGCTCGGCGCACCGCCGTACACCTCGGCCACCGCCCGCTCCAGCCGCTCCCGTTCCCAGCGCTCACCGGGCGCCGAGCAGCGCACCCACTCCGCCACCTGCTCGTCGATGCGGTCGTGCACCTCCCGCACCAGGCCCGAACCCAGCAGCGCCGCGAGGGCCGCTTCGGCGGCGGGTTCGGCGGCGTCCAGCAGCAGGGGGCGGAAGGTGTCCGTGCGGGCGGACGAGGGCACCGGAGGGGTCGCGGGAGCGGTCGCGGCGGAGGTCTCTGAAGGGATCACGGGCCGGGACGGTATCAGCCAGATGATCTTGGCTTGCCCACCGTCACCCGGCCGCGCACCCTCGAAAGGATGCGCGAGCCGCGGCCATGGGCCCCGGTCCAGTCACCGCCGATTGGCCTTGGCGGCCCCGCCCTCCGCCGCCCTACCGTCGGCCCATGCGCATCCGAATCGTCGACGCCTTCACCGACCGCCCCTTCGCCGGCAACCCGGCCGGTGTGGTCCTCCTCCCCGACAGCCCCACCACCGCCTCCCCGGACGGCTTCCCGGAGGACCGCCGGCTCCAGCGGGTGGCCGCCGAGGTGAACCTCTCCGAGACCGCGTTCGCCCGCCCGCTCCCACCCGGGGGCGAGGCCGACTGGGCGCTGCGCTGGTTCACCCCGGTCGCCGAGGTCGATCTGTGCGGGCATGCCACGCTCGCCACCGCCCATGTGCTGCACACCAGCGGCCGGGCCACCGGAACCGTCCGGTTCGCCACCCGCAGCGGGGTGCTGACCACGACCGCGGAGGCGGACGGCACCCTGGCCATGGACTTCCCGACCTCGTCGCTGACCCCCGTCCCGGCCCCCGACGGCCTCGCCGAAGCCCTGGGCGCCGAGGTGCTCTCCGTCCAGGACACGGCCGCCCATATCGGCGATCTGCTGGTGGAGCTGGCGGACGAGAGGACGGTACGGGGACTGGCGCCCGACCACCCCCGGCTGGCGGCGCTGTCCGACCGGGGCGTCATCGCCACGGCCGCCGCCGAGGACCCGGGGCGCGGTTATGACTTCGTCTCCCGCTGCTTCTTCCCCGCGCTGGGCATCGACGAGGACCCGGTGACCGGCAGCGCCCACACCGCGCTGGCGCCGTTCTGGTCGGCCCGCCTGGGCCGCGCCGAGCTCACCGGCTTCCAGGGCGGGTCCCGTACCGGCCTGGTCCGCACCCTGCTGCGCGGTGAGCGCACCGTCCTCACCGGCCGCGCGGTCACCGTCATCGACGGCGAACTGCTCACCGGACCGTAGGCCTCAGGCGGTCGGCAGCCAGTCCACCCGCCCCGCCAGCAGCCCGTAGCCGACGAAGGCCACGATGTCGAGCAGCGCGTGGGCCGCCACCAGCGGCCCCACCCGCCCCCACTTGCGGTACAGCCAGACGAAGACCACTCCCATCACCAGGTTGCCGACGAAGCCGCCGATGCCCTGGTAGAGGTGGTACGAGCCGCGCAGCACCGAGCTGGCGGCCAGCGCGGCCATCGGCGACCAGCCCAGCCCGTCCAGCCGGCGCAGCAGATAGCCGACGACGATGACCTCCTCCACCACGGAGTTCTGGATCGCCGACAGCACCAGCACCGGGTACTTCCACCACACGTCGGGCAGCGACTCGGGCACCACCGTCAGATTGGCCCCGACTCCCCGGACCACCAGGTAGAAGGCGAGGCCCGCGCTGCCGATGCCGGCCGCCACCAGCGCGCCCCGCCCCAGGTCCGACCAGGGGCGGCGGCGGTCGAAGCCGATGGCCCGCAGCCCGGGCGCGCCCTCCCGGGTGAGCAGATGGGCCACCAGCACCACCGGCACCAGCGCGGTGGCGATGCCGAACAGCTGCCAGGCGAGGTCCAGCCAGGGCCGCCCGGGCGCGTAGGAGCCGTTGAGGGTGGCCGCCTGGTCCTTCAAGCCCTCGGGCCTGGTCAGCGAGCCGATGAAGCTGATGAGCGCCGAGGCCGCGCTCGCCCCCAGCGAGAGGGCCAGCACGATCCAGGTCTCGGACCTCAGGGTCCGCTGTGAGACGCCCTCCGCGGGAAGGGTTGCTGCCACGTGCCCGTACACCTGCCTCCGGTCGGATGCCGCCTGCCGTAGCCGACAGCTTGCCCGACGCCCGGCCGGTCCCGCTCAACGGGGGTCAGTCGTCGCCGATGCCGACCGGCCAGGTGTGCACGGGCTCGCCCTGCCGCATCAGCCGGCAGTACTGGCGGGTGGTGGCGGCCAGCGCCGCGTCCCGCTCCAGGCCCTCCTCCAGGGCCTGGTGGAAGGTGTCCACCTGCCAGGAGGCGCCGTTCACCCCGCGTCGGCACCGCTGCTCGATGATGCCGAGGTAGCGGTCGCGGTCGGCCTTCTCCACGCCCCAGGCGTCCAGCCCGGCGGCGGCGAGCGGCAGCAGTTCGTCGCGGACCAGCTTCACCGCCGGGACGGTGGTCACCCCGCCCGCGCGGCCGGGCCGAGGCCAGGTCAGTTCGGCGTCGATGCCGTGCCGGCAGGCGGTGTCGAAGTTGCGGGCCGCGTCCTCGAAGGCGAGCCGCCGCCACACCGGGCGGGCGTCGTCGGCGAGCGCCCGGATCAGCCCGTAGTAGAACGCGGCGTTGGCCACCACGTCCTCCACGGTCGGCCCGGCCGGCAGCACCCGGTTCTCCACCCGCAGATGCGGCACGCCGTCCACGACCTCGTACACCGGCCTGTTCCAGCGGTAGACGGTGCCGTTGTGCAGCACCAGCTCCTGGAGCTGCGGCACCCCGCCGGCGTCCAGCACGCTCAGCGGTTCCTCGTCGTCGCAGATCGGCAGCAGCGCCGGGAAGTAGCGGACGTTCTCCTCGAACAGCTCGTAGGCGGAGGAGACCCACCGCTCGCCGAACCAGGTGCGCGGCCGTACGCCCTGCGCCTGGAGCTCCGGCGGGCGGGTGTCGGTGGCCTGGGTGAACAGCGGCGGACGGGACTCGCGCCACAGCTCCCGGCCGAAGAGGAACGGCGAGTTCGCCCCGACCGCGATCTGTACGGCCGCCAGGGCCTGCGCGGCGTTCCACACGTCGGCGAAGCGGTCGGGGGTGACCTGGAGGTGCAGCTGCACCGAGGTGCACGCTGCCTCCGGCACGATGGAGTTGGCGGTGGAGGTCAGCCGCTCCACCCCGTCGATGTCGAGGGCGAAGCTCTCGCCCCGGGCCGCCGTGATCTGGTCGTTGAGCAGGACGTAGCGGTCGACGTCGGAGAGGTTCGCCGACACCAGGTCCTTCTCGGCGAGTGTCGGCAGAATGCCGATCATCACGATTCCGGCATCGACCTCACGGGCTTTGCGGTGCGCATATGCCAGCCCGGTGCGCAGCTCCTCGGCGAGCTGTTCCAGCACCCGGCCGCCGAGCCGGTGCGGCTGGATGTTCACTTCGAGGTTGAACATTCCCAGCTCGGTCTGGAAATCGCGGCTCGCGATGCGCTCCAGCACCTCGCCATTCATCATCCGCGGCATACCGTCGGCGCCCGCGAGATTGAGCTCGATCTCCAGACCCACGAGATTCCGCGGCTTGTCGAACCGCTTCTCGGCGAGGAGCCGCCCGAGGCCCGTCAGGCACTGCTGGAGCTTCGCGCGGTACCTCTGCCGGTCGGACAGGTCGAACCCGTCCGCCACGACCTTCTCCCCCATCGGAGCGTCCTTCCTCATGGGTGGGGTACGCGGCACCGGCCGCTTGCGTCACGGACCATACTGCCCGCATGGGCTGATCCATAACGCCCGCACCGAAGCCTCTCGCCCGGTAGTCTGGAGAGGACGTCCACGCGGCACATTCCGCAGGCATGAGGCCGCAGGCAGTAACCGCGCCGACGATGCCGCGAAAGGCCGGCCGGAGCCACCGGAAACGAGGGTCGCGATCCAGCCGACCCCGTTCCCGGCAGGAGCGCAGACGGGACCGGTGGCGCGCACGGAGAATCCACAGATACTTCGCGAAACAAAGACCGGATGAGTTCTTGCCGGTAACCACCTCGACAGCTAGCCGAAACAATCGGCGAACGCCCGTCGTATAAACTTCCGCGGGACGAGGCAGAGAGTCGCGCGCCCGGCCCACCGGCCCGGCGGCCACCTCTGACCCCGCTGCCGACAGTGCCGTCCGCGCCCTTCTCCTCCGCAGCACCCTGTCTCCACCTGTCTCCCGCACGCCCGTGTCCGTTGACCGAGAGGCGACCCACATGCCGCTTCAGGTATCCCCTGCCCCCGCGCCCGCCCTGCGCTCCGTCCTCACCGCGCTGGGCTCACCCGTCGTACGCTCCGCGCACACCCCCGCCCTGCGGTCCGTCCAGGGACCGCTGAGCCCCGAACTCCCGCTCCCCGTCCATGTGCTGGACGTCCGGGACGCCCCGACCGCCACCGGTTCGGCCCGGCCGGCCCGGGCCGGGGCGCCGCGCACCCGGCTGGCCGGCTGGCGGTTCCACATCCGCGGCGGCGACCGTGTGGTGGCGGCCGCCGACGCGCTGCCCTCGGCCGACGGCTGGACCGTCTCGCGGTTCTTCGAGGGGCCCTATCTCGCCTCCACCGAACGCGCGTTGCGCCAGGCGGAGACCATGGCGGGCCGCTACCAGCCCCGGCTGCTCTCCGTTCCGGAGCTGTACATGCTGACGCTGTGGCTGCACGGCAACGCCGGGGCCGACCCGGCGGAGGGCACCCCGGCCCCCACCGACCTGCTGGTCCCGCTGGCCCCGGCGCCGCCGGGGATCGCCTCCCATCTGCCGTACCGGGTGGCCGAGTTGCTGCCGGTGATGACGCTGCGGCTGGCTCCTCCCCCGCTGCTGGAGTCCACCGCCTGAGCCGACGAAGGGGGGCCACCCATCGGGCCCACCCGATCGGACTAGTCCAGTGGTGTCAGGCGAAACGGTCCCAAGTGATGGTTCGGTAGAGCTGAACCATCCGCACGGGTGACACGTCATGGAGCTTGAGGAAGCTCTGCTGCGAAATCCCTGCGGACCGCGGTCCGTAGGGCAACACTGGGGGCGGGATCCGTCCACAGGGACCGACGACACACGGGGGGCGGCGATGGACTCCGCGTCAAGCCGCAGGACACATACGACACCGCAGCGAAAGAACCGATCCATGTGCCAGCACCAGCCAGCCTGTCCGACCGCCGACTCCGCCGACCGGGAGGCGGCGCGCCTGCTGGCGCACCATCCGGAACAGGGCTGGAGCCTGCTGTGCAACGGAGTCCTCGTCTTCGAGGACACCGGCGAGCTGCTGCCGGACGGGCAGATCATCGCCCCGCACCGGCCGCTGGGCACAGCGCAGGTGATGACGGCCGCCTGAGCCGCCGCACACCGGACCGGCGCTGACTCCGCACGGGCGCGACCGGAGACAGGACAACGGCCGAGGGCCGGTACGGAATCCTCCGTACCGGCCCTCGGCATGAGCGGTGGTCCTTGTCAGCCCTCGTACTCGTCCAGCGGCGGGCAGGAGCAGACCAGGTTGCGGTCGCCGAAGGCGCCGTCGATCCGGCGCACCGGCGGCCAGTACTTGTCCGCGGCCGAGACCCCGGCCGGGAAGACGGCCTGCTCGCGGGTGTAGGCGTGGTCCCAGTCGCCGCCGAGCGCGGCCGCCGTGTGCGGGGCGTTGCCCAGCGGGTTGTCCTCGGCCGGCCACTCGCCGGAGACGACCTTCTCGATCTCGGCGCGGATGGCGATCATCGCCTCGCAGAACCGGTCCAGCTCGGCCAGGTCCTCGCTCTCGGTGGGCTCGATCATCAGGGTGCCGGCCACCGGGAACGACATGGTCGGGGCGTGGAAGCCGTAGTCGATCAGCCGCTTGGCGATGTCGTCCACGCTGACGCCGGTCGCCTTGGACAGCGGGCGCAGATCCACGATGCACTCGTGGGCGACCAGTCCGTTGGGGCCGGTGTAGAGCACCGGGTAGTGCGGCTCCAGGCGCTTGGCCACGTAGTTGGCGGCCAGCACCGCGACCTGGGTGGCGCGCTTGAGGCCCTCGCCGCCCATCAGCCGGACGTACGCCCAGGAGATCGGCAGGATGCCGGCCGAGCCCCAGGGGGCGGCCGAGATCGGGCCGACACCGGTCTCCGGTCCGGCGCCCGGCTGGAGCGGGTGGTTGGGCAGGTACGGGGCGAGGTGGGCGCGCACGCCGACCGGGCCGACACCGGGACCGCCGCCGCCGTGCGGGATGCAGAAGGTCTTGTGCAGGTTCAGATGGGAGACGTCGCCGCCGAAGTGGCCCGGCTTGGCGAGGCCCACCAGGGCGTTGAGGTTGGCGCCGTCCACGTAGACCTGGCCGCCGGCGTCGTGCACCTGGGCGCAGATGTCGGCGACGTGCTCCTCGAACACCCCGTGGGTGGACGGATAGGTGATCATCAGCACCGACAGCTCGTCGCGGTACTGCTCGATCTTGGCCCGCAGGTCCTCGACGTCGATCTCGCCGTCGTCGGCGGTCTTCACCACGACCACCTTCATCCCGGCCATCACCGCGCTGGCGGCGTTGGTGCCGTGCGCGGAGGACGGGATCAGGCAGACGGTACGGGCGGTGTCGCCGTTGGCGCGGTGGTACGCGCGGACCGCGAGCAGACCGGCCAGCTCGCCCTGGGAGCCCGCGTTGGGCTGGATGGAGACCTTGTCGTAGCCGGTGACCTCGGCCAGCCGCTCCTCCAGCTCGCGGATGAGCGTCAGATAGCCCTGGGCCTGCGCCGCCGGGGCGAAGGGGTGCATCTGGCCGAACTCGGTCCAGGTCACCGGCTCCATCTCGGTGGTGGCGTTGAGCTTCATGGTGCAGGAGCCCAGCGGGATCATGCCCCGGTCCAGCGCGTAGTCCCGGTCGGCGAGCCGGCGCAGATAGCGCAGCATCGCGGTCTCGGAGCGGTGGGCGTGGAAGACCGGGTGGGTGAGGTAGGCGTCGGTGCGCAGCACCCCGGCGGGCAGGGCGTCCTCGGTGGCGGCGTCCAGCGCCTCCACGTCCCCGGTGACGCCGAAGGCGTTCCACACGGCGGCGATCTGGGCGCGGCCGGTGGTCTCGTCGCAGGCGGCGGAGACCTGGTCGGCGTCGACCAGGCGGAGGTTGACCCCGCCGGTGCGGGCGGCGGCGACGATCTCGGCGGCCCGGCCGGGCACCTTGGCGGTGACGGTGTCGAAGAAGGCGCCGTGCGGCAGCTCCACGCCCCCGGCGCGCAGGCCCTCGGCGAGGATCGCGGCGTAGCGGTGGGTGCGCCGCGCTATGGTCTTCAGCCCCTCGGGGCCGTGGTAGACCGCGTACATCCCGGCCATCACGGCGAGCAGCACCTGCGCGGTGCAGATGTTGCTGGTGGCCTTCTCGCGGCGGATGTGCTGCTCGCGGGTCTGCAGGGCCAGGCGGTAGGCCTTGTTGCCGTCGGCGTCCACGGAGACGCCGACCAGCCGGCCGGGCAGGCTGCGGGCGTGCTTGGCCTGGACGGCCATATAGCCGGCGTGCGGGCCGCCGAAGCCCATCGGGACGCCGAAGCGCTGGGTGGTGCCGACGGCGATGTCGGCGCCCAGCTCGCCCGGCGAGGTGAGCAGGGTGAGGGCGAGCAGGTCGGCGGCGACGGTGACGATCGCGCCCAGCTCATGGGCCTGGTCGACGACCGGCTTGAGGTCCCGCACCGCCCCGGAGGCGCCCGGGTACTGGAGCAGCACACCGAAGACGCCGCGCTCGGCGATCTCGGCCGGGATGCCCTCGCTCAGGTCGGCGGTGACCACCTCGACACCGGTGGGCTCGGCGCGGGTCTCGATCACGGCGATGGTCTGCGGCAGCGCGTCCGCGTCGATCAGGAAGACGCCCTGCTTGACCTTGCCGACCCGGCGGGAGAGCGACATCGCCTCGGCGGCCGCGGTGCCCTCGTCCAGCAGGGAGGCGCCGGAGGTGGGCAGCCCGGTCAGCTCGGCGACCATGGTCTGGAAGTTGAGCAGCGCCTCCAGCCGGCCCTGGGAGATCTCCGGCTGGTACGGGGTGTAGGCGGTGTACCAGGCCGGGTTCTCCATGACGTTGCGGAGGATGACCGGCGGGGTGAAGGTGCCGTGGTAGCCGAGCCCGATCATCGGGGCGAGCACCTGGTTGCGGTCGGCCAGCGAACGCAGTTCGGCCAGCACCTCCGCCTCGGTGCGGGCGTCCGGCAGCCCGAGGGCCTCGGTGCTCTTGATGACGTCCGGTACGGCGGCGGCGGTCAGCTCGTCGAGCGATCCGTAGCCGACCTGCGCGAGCATCTTGGCCCGGGCCTCGGCGTCGGGCCCGATGTGCCGCTGCTCGAAGGGGATGCCCTGCTCAAGCTCGGTGAGCGGAGTACGGTTGGCGGTCATCTGCGGGGGCCTCCTGGTCGTCACGACCTGCGAGGGGCACCACGGCGCGGGTGCCCGGACGGCCTCCCCCTCTGTCATCTCAACCTGAGAGCTTCACCGGACCGCCCTGCGGCGGACCGGCTTTCACCGTCGGTGAGGGCAGGTGCCGTCCGACGCCTGCCCTGCTTTCCAGAGTGACCTCGTCCGTGCGGTACGGGGGCCTGAGAGATTCCGGGGAGGATTTGCTCCTTCGGCGCCTCCGACGGTCTTGCTCGGAGGACTCTCCCGCACGGGGTCAGCAGCCGGAACCAGCCTACCAGCGGGGTCCCGGCGCCATCCCTCAAGTGGCCGACGTCACCGTTGTGCCCTTACGTAGTGTCCATGGAGCGGGTGCGACCTGTTGGAGGGACCGTGCAGACCGACATCGATCCGCGCAGCCTGATCGGCCGCAAGGCGTTCGACCGCGACGGGAACAAGATCGGCACCGTGGACGAGGTCTATCTGGACGACGCGACCGGTGTGCCCGAGTGGGCGGCCGTGCGCACCGGCCTGTTCAGCCGGGACGCCTTCGTCCCCCTGGAGCCGAGCGAACTGGTGGGCGAGGAGCTGCGGGTGCCCTACGAGCGGGCGCTGATCAAGGACGCCCCGGACTTCGGCGTGGGCCGCCATCTCTCCCCGCAGCAGGAGGTGCAGCTCTACCACCACTACGGCATCGCCCTGCCGGCCGCGCCGCCTCCCCCGGACCGCGACTTCGGCCGCCTGGCCGGCCAGGACGACTGACCCCGGTCAGCAGAGCCGACCGCCCGCCTCCTCCGACTCCGATTCCGGCTCCGGTACGAGGGGCAGCGGATCGGACGGGCTGAGCAGCGGGTCGTCGGTACGGAAGGTGCGCACCCGCCCGGGCGGCGAGGTGGGCGCCTCGAACCGCACCGTCACCCGGCCGATCCCACTGCCCTGCACCCATCCGGCTCCGTGCTCGGCATGCCGTACGTCCTGCCCCGCCAGCCATTTCCGCGCGCCCTCCTCCGGCTCCGGGACCACACCCTCGGTGCCGCCCCGCGTCCCGGCAGGGAGAACCACCGCGCCCTGGTGCTCCGCCGCGACCGGAGCGACCACTTCCGCACCCGTACCGACCGCCGCCTCCTCCAGGCCCACCCCGGCCCCCGCTGCCCCGCTCCCGCCCGTGTCCACCCCGGCGGGCTCCCCGCCGCCCGAGACGCCGCCCTCGCCCCGTACACCGTCCTCCCGGGCCGTGTCCGCCGCCCTTGCCACCGCCGCCGCCTCACGGGCTTCCGCGGCCTGGGCGAACAGGTCCTCCTGGGTGTAGTCGGCGAGCCCGGTCACGCCCACCCCGAGCAGCCGCACCCCGCCCGTGGTGTCGACCAGCTCCAGCAGCCGGGCCGCCGCCTCCCGCACCACGCCCGGGTCGTCGGTGGGGCCGCGCAGCGTCTCGGAGCGGGTGAGCGTGGAGAAGTCGTAGCGGCGCACCTTCAGCACCACCGTCCGGCCGGAGCGCCCGGCGCCCCGCAGCCGCTGCACGCACCGCTCGGCCAGCCGCTCCACCTCGGCCCGGACCCGCACCCGGTCGTGCAGGTCCACGTCGAAGGTGTCCTCCACCGACACCGACTTGGCGTCCCGCTCGGCGACCACCGGGCGGTCGTCGTACCCCATGGCCATCCGGAACAGCGAGGCCCCGTGCGCCTTGCCCACCAGGCGTACCAGCTCGTCCTCACCGGCCTCGGTCAGCTCGGCCACCGTGGTGATCCCGGCCCGGCGCAGATGCTCGCCGGTCGCCGGGCCCACACCGGGCAGGATGCGCACCGGCTTCGGCCCCAGCAGCTCCCGCTCGGTGCCCGGCTCGATCAGCAGCAGCCCGTCCGGCTTGGCCTGCTCGGAGGCGATCTTGGCGAGCATCTTGGACCCGGCCAGCCCCACCGAGCCGGTGAGCCCGGTGACCGCGTGGATGTCCGCCCGCAGCCGCTCCCCGGTGCGCCGGGCGCCGGCGGCGTCGTCCGCCGCGCCCCCGGCCTCCAGGTCCACGAAGGCCTCGTCCAGGCTGAGCGGCTCCACCAGCGGTGACAGCGCCCGCAGCAGGGCCATCACCTGCTCGCTGACCGCCCGGTAGACGGTGAACCGAGGGACCAGATAGGCCGCGTTGGGCGCCAGTCGGCGGGCCTGCCCGGTGGGCATCGCCGAGTGCACCCCGAAGCGCCTCGCCTCGTACGAGGCGGTCGCCACCACCCCGCGCGGGCCCAGTCCGCCGACCACCACCGGCTTTCCGCGCAGACTGGGCTTCGCCGCCTGCTCGACGGCGGCGTAGAAGGCATCCATGTCCAGATGCAGGATGGTGGGCGCGGCTCTCACACCACTGATGCTGCCGCATCCCACTGACAACCGCCCCGCACACCCGTACGAGTGGCGCGGCCGCCGTCTCAGACCGCCCGGTCGCGCCGGCGCCGCGCCAGCTCGTCGGCCGGATGGTGGCGCACCAGGGTCTCGCCGGTGTCCACCCGCTCGCCGTGCAGCTGCGACAGCGCCGCCTCGACGTCCCGCCAGACCACGTCGACGGCGATCCCGAAGACGCCCTGGCCGCCCTGGAGCAGCGCCACCACCTCGCCGGGCGAGGAGCACTCGTAGACCGTCGCCCCGTCGCTCATCAGCGTCATGTGCTCCAGGTCGCCGCCGCGGGCCCGCAGATGCACCAGGGTGGTGCGGATGTTCTGCAGGGCGACCCCGGTGTCCAGGAAGCGCTTGACGATCTTGAGCAGGACGACGTCCCGGAAGCTGTAGAGGCGCTGGGCGCCCGCCGACCGGCCGGCCCGGACGCTGGGCTCCACCAGACCGGTGCGGGCCCAGTAGTCGAGCTGGCGGTAGGTGATCCCGGCGGCCGCGCAGGCGGTGGGCCCGCGGTAGCCGACCGCCTCGTCGGCGGGCTCGGGGGCCGGGGTGGAAGGGCGGTCCGGACCGCCGTGGGAGAGCGCCGCGCCGCCCGGCGCGCGGTCGGCCGTCTGCCCGTGGGTCTGCCCGTGAAGCGGATACGGCCGCTGCTCCACCGGACCTCGTCCGGGGGCACTCCCCGTCGCACCGTCGCCGCTGATCATCACAACGACCCTCCGTCCTTGACCTGCCACTCGACGGTAGGGAGTCACCGGGGGTGCGTCAACGATCGCCGCGCTCGCCACGCCGAGTGACAATCACCCCGAGAGTGGTTTGGCGTGACCTGGAATCGGGCAAGGATGCGCGTTTCATCAGCGTGTGCGCTGTTTCGGCACGGTCGCGCCCTCCGGAGGGGCACGGTCGCCGCCCCGGTCTCCGAGGCGGCGGAGCTCACTGGCTGCTGGTGCCGAAGTCCTCGGGCGAGATCTGGTCGAGGAACTCGCGGAACTTCTCCACCTCGTCCTCCTGCTCGTCCGGGATGGCGATGCCCGCGTCATCGAGCACGCCGTCGCTCCCGTAGATCGGGGTCCCGGTCCGCAGGGCCAGCGCTATGGCGTCGGACGGCCGGGCGCTCACCTCCACACCGCTGGCGAACACCAGCTCCGCGTAGAAGACACCCTCCCGCAGGTCCGTGATGCGCACCTCGGTGAGCTCCTGGCCCACCGCCTCCAGGACGTCCTTGAAGAGGTCATGCGTGAGCGGCCTGGCAGGGGCCATGCCCTGCTGGGCGAAGGCGATCGCCGTCGCCTCTCCCGCACCGATCCAGATCGGGAGGTACCGGTCGCCTCCCACTTCACGCAGGAGCACGATCGGCTGGTTGGACGGCATTTCCACCCGGACACCGACGACATCGAGCTCGTTCACATGGCAACCCTAGGACGTGCCGGACCGGTTTGGATAGTCGGGCCCCTCCAAGATCGGTTCCGGGGCGCTGCCCGGCCCCCCGTTCCGCGGCCCCGACGGGCCCCGGCGCCTACTGCGGACGGGTTCCCAGGGCCAGCCGGACCAGTGCCGCGTGCAGCCGTACGGACAGCCCGGCCAGCTCCTGCGCGGTGGCCTCGGCATGGGCCCGGGTCTGCGGGTTGCGGTGCCGGCGCAGCGGCGCCACGACCTGCTCGACCAGCCCCGCCTCCCGGTCGGCGGCCGCCTTCACGGCCCGCAGATGGCGGGGTTCCAGACCGAACCGCCGCAGCTCGGCGACCAGCTTGGCGACGGTCACCGCCTCGGGGTCGTACCCGCCGTCCGGGCCGGGCTGGAGCAGCCCGTAGGACTCCCACTCGACCAACTCCCCCTCGCCCACCCCGGCGGCCGCCAGTAGCTCCGGACGGCCGATCCGGACCGGCGGCGGGGGCTCGGGCGGTTCGGCGGCCGGGTGCTCCCACGGCCCGTCCTCCCCGGCCCTGCGGCGCGGCGCGGGCACCGGCGGGGCGGCGGCGGACTCCCCGCCGCGCTCGACGGCGTCCAGATGCTCCCGGATCACCTTCAGCGGCAGATAGTGATCACGCTGCATGCGCAGAATGCGCAGCAGCCGCTCCACGTCCTCGGGGCTGAACTTGCGGTACCCGGACGCGGTGCGGCGAGGCTCCACCAGCCCCTCCGCCTCCAGGAAGCGGATCTTGGAGATGGTGACCTCGGGGAACTCCTCGCGGAGCCTGGTGAGCACCGTGCCGATGCTCACCAGGCGCTCGGCCGCACGCGCGGCACCGTCCCCGGCGCCGCGCGGCAGAGACCTGCCCGGCCGGGTCACACGCCCCGCTGCTGGCTCGCGAAGAAGACCATCCGGTACTTGCCGATCTGCACCTCGTCGCCGTTGTTCAGCGGCACCGAGTCGATCGGCTCCCGGTTGACGTACGTCCCGTTGAGGCTGCCGACGTCGGAGACCGTGAAGCTGCCGTCCGGCGAGCGCCGGAACTCCACATGCCGCCGCGACACGGTCACGTCGTCCAGGAAGATGTCGCTCTGCGGGTGGCGTCCGGCCGTGGTCAGGTCGCCGTCCAGCAGGAAGCGGCTGCCCGAGTTGGGCCCCCGGCGCACCACCAGCAGCGCCGAGCCCAGCGGCAGCGCCTCCACGGCGGCCTGGGCCTCCGGGGAGAGCGACGGCAGCTGCGTCTGGCCGGTGACCTCCGAGTCGTACGCCTCAAGGCCCGAGATGGAGATCGTGGAGGTGGTCTCGGACGCCCGCTCGGGCACCGCACCCGCACGCAGCGGGGCACCGCAGTTGGAGCAGAAACGGCTCGCCTCGGCGTTGCGGTGACCGCACCTCGTACACACCGGCATGGCCGAACCCTCCTGCCGCGGCTGGCCCGCGAGATGCGGGCTGGTGGCGTACGGGTCGGGGGTGAACCCGCCGCCCGCACCCGAGGTCGATGGTTCCCCGAAACCTATGCGGCCTGCCGAGCCAGGGTCAACAGACGCGCCCTGGCCTCCGGAAACGTCACCACCGGGGTGGCCGACCTCATCACGGAACAGGGGGCGCTCGCCGCCCTGCTCCTCACTCTGGCCATGGCGCGGTGCGCGGTGCCGGGCGTTGCCGCCGTCCTCGCGTGCGCTCTTGCCGAACAACTTCGCAAACAACTTCACGGGCGATTCCCCTTGAACGAAACAGACCCGCCCGTGGGGCAGGACGAACCTCGGACGAACACACCTGCCGACCCGGACATTCTCACAACGTCCGTATCCTCCGGACAGTTTCCCTCACGCACCGCGATCTCGGTGCGCCGACCCCCCGCAACCTGGTGCCCCTGGACAACGGCCCCCATACACCCCCGCTTCACTGCGAGGACGACCGAGCGTAGTCAGGCCGCTGCACCGGTCGCAAGGCATCGACAACGATCTTCTCCGACCGGCTCACCACCGCGGTGGCCTGCTCCTTCTCCAGCGTCTGGACGACCCCGCCCGGGATGTTCAGGGCCGGTTCCAGATCCTCCGGCTTCCCGATCACCTCGAACCGGTACGGCGCCTTGATCGCCCGCCCGTCGACCTCGATGCCACCGGGGTCGCCGCTGAAGTAGCTGTTGGCCACCGTCCGCACCCCGTTCACCTCGATGGCCTCGGCACCGGCCGCGCGCAGCTCCTGGATCGCGTCCAGCAGCATGTCCGCGTCGACCGCGCCCGCGCCGTCCTCGACGGTGAGCGTTATCCCCGGCCCCTGCGCGGCGACGGTGCCGGCCAGGATGCCGAGCTGGCGCTCCTTCTCCAGCGTCTGCTTGCGGGCCTCCTCGGCCTGGTCGGAGCTGTTCTCCAGCTCCGTGCGCTGGTCCTCCAGCCGGGCCTTCTCGTCCTCCAGCCGCTGGGTGCGGTCGTCCAGCTCGTCCAGGATGCGCACCAGGTCCTCCTGGCGCGCCCCGCGCAGCGCCTCGTCGTCGCCGGTCGAGCGCACCTGGATGGCAAGACCCAGGCCCAGGCCGAACAGCAGCAGGGCGACGACGAGTTGCGCCCGTGTCACCCGCGGCGGCCACAGCCCGGCCAGCAGCCGCTGGCGACCGGTCACCTCCGGCTCCGGAGTCGGCTTCGGGGCGGCTTCGGCGGTGGGCGGAGGGCCGGACGCCGGGTCCTGGTCCGGTACGGGGCCCGAGGGCCGGTACGCCGCTTCCGGTGCGCCCGCCACCGGCTGCTGCGGCGGCAGCGGCTGATGGACCGCCCGCGGCGGCTGCGGCTGGGCCGGGGGCTGCGGCAGCCGATACGCGGGAGGCTGCTGCCCGTTCGGCGGCAGCGGCCGCGAGGGCTGCGGCTGCGGAGGCCGGGGCTGGGGGTGCTGGGCGGCCTCCGGCTGGGTGCCCGGCAGCCCGGCGGATCCGGACAGCTGTACGGGCGGCTGCGGCCGCTCCGGCGTCGGCTCGGGCCGCGGGGAGTGGGCCGCGGGCCGGACAGGGGTCTCGGGAGGCTGCTGCCCGGAGGCGGGGGGCGGCGGCGGTACGGCCGGCCGGCCCTCGGCCGCCCGGCCGGAGTCCGGCGCGGCCCCGCCCGTCGGGGTCTCGTCGTTGCTGCTCATCGGCCTCACGCCCGGAAGACGTGCCGCCGGATCGCGGCGGCGTTGGAGAAGATGCGGATGCCGAGCACGACGACCACACCGGTGGACAGCTGCGCCCCGACGCCCAGTTCGTCGCCGAGGAAGACGATCAGCGCGGCGACGACGACATTGGAGAGGAAGGAGACGACGAAGACCTTGTCCACGAAGATGCCGTCGAGCATCGCCCGCAGCCCGCCGAAGACCGCGTCGAGCGCGGCGACGACGGCGATGGGCAGATAGGGCTCGACCGCCGCCGGCACTTCGGGCCGGATGAACAGTCCGACCACGACTCCCACGACGAGGCCCAGTACGGCGATCACGATGTGCCCTTCCCTGCTGTGTCGGTCCCGGCCGTCCCGGTCCCGTCCCGGCCCGCGCCCTCACCCGCGCCTTCCCCGGCGAGCCTCGGCTGCGCGATACGGACGATGAGGCTCGGGGCGGCCGGCAGACGTACCTCGCCCTGTTCCGAAATGCTGCTGCGGACACCGTAGTTCTCCCGCAGCACGTCCAGATACGCGCCGTCCGCGCTGTCCTGGAAGGTGGTGTGGAGCCGCTTCGCGTCCCCCACCGCCAGCACCGTGTACGGCGGTGCCAGTGGCCGGTTGTCGACCAGTATGGCGTCGCCCGCGGCACGGATCGCCGACAGGGCGGTCAGCCGCTGGCCGTTGATGGCGACCGCCTCGGCGCCCGACTGCCACAGGCCGTTGACCACCCGCTGCATATCCCGGTCGCGTACCCGCCCGGTGTCGGTGAAGGAGGCGCTCTCCCGCGGCCCGCCGCCGCCCTTGTCACTCGCCTCGGCGTCGTCGATGACGAGTTTCAGCCCCGGACCGCGTACCGGGGTGGCGCCGGACAGCAGTCCGACCACGTCCGCCTGGTCGCCGCCGTGGTCCTGGAGCGCCTGGCGCTGCCGCTCCCCCACCTCGGTGCGCAGCCCCTCGACCTGCTTCTCCAGCTGGTCGGCGGCCGAGGTCTTGGACTGGACGCGGTCGATGAGCTCCTCGCGCTCCTTGGCGACCACCGGGGCCGAGGTACGCGCCTGGGCGGCACCGAGGGTGACCACCAGGGCGGCCAGCACCAGACCGGCCGCGAGCCCCAGCTTGGCCCGCAGGGTGCGCGGCAGCCCGCGGTCCTCCGCCGCCCGGCGGGCCGACGCCTCGGCGTAGCCGTCGTCCAGGGCGTGGTCCATCACATTGGTCAGCAGCGACATGGACGCGTCGGGCCGCGGAGGCGGTGCACCGGTGCTCCGAACGGGGGGCTGCTGCGACATGCCGCACATCGTCGCACGTCGCGACGGGTTCCGCCGAATGGAGTACCGGTGCGCCGCGCCCGGGTCTTTCGACCCCGGGGACGGCGCACCGGTACGGGGATCAGCGGCCGGCGCTCTCCACCACGGCCGCCCACTCGTCCAGCAGGGCCTCGGCGGAGCCGTCGTCCGGCCCCTCGGCCCACAGATGGGTGACCGCCTCGGCCGGGTCCGGCAGGACCATCACCCAGCGGCCGTCGGCTTCCACCACGCGTACACCGTCCGTGGTGTCCACATGCCGGTCGCCGGCCTCCTCCACGACCCGGCGCATCACCAGGCCCTTCACCGCCCACGGGGTGGCCAGATCACGCCTGAGCACATGGGCGCGCGGGATGCGCGCGTCGATCTGGCTCAGGGTGAGCTGGGTACGGGCCACCAGGCCGATGAGCCGCACGAAGGCCGCCGTACCGTCGAAGACGCTGCTGAACTCCGGCACGATGAAGCCGCCGCGGCCGTCACCGCCGAAGATCGTGGAGTCCTCGCGGCCCACCCGGGTCAGGTCGTCGGGCGAGGTGGTCGTCCAGTCCACCTGGGTGCCGTGGTACGCGGCGACCTGCTCCGCGATCCTGGTCGTGGTCACCGGCAGCGCGACCCGCCCGCTGCGCCGCTCGGCGGCCACCAGGTCGAGCAGCACCAGCAGCGCCCGGTCGTCCTCGATGATCCGGCCCCGCTCGTCCACCAGCGACAGCCGCTCGCCGACGGTGTCGAAGCGGACGCCGAACGCGGCCCGCGCCGAGGCCACGATCTCGCCGAGCCGCACCAGCCCGGCCCGCCGGGACTCCGCGGACTCGGTGGGACGCGACTCGTCCAGACCCGGGTTGATGGTCAGCGAGTCGACACCCAGCCGCCCGAGGAGGCTGGGCAGCACCAGTCCGGCGCTGCCGTTCGACGCGTCCACCACGATCTTCAGCCCGGCCTCGGCGACACCCGAGGTGTCCACCGACCGCAGCAGTGATCCCGTATAGGAGTCGTAGACGCTGGACGGGAAGGACAGGTCGCCGATCTCGCCGGGGAACGCCCGCCGGTACTCCTGCCGCGCGAAGACCCGGTCCAGCTTGCGCTGCCCGGCCTGCGACAGATCCGCGCCCCGCTCGTCAAAGAACATGATGTCGACCGAGTCGGGGACGCCCGGCGTGGTCCGGATCATGATCCCGCCGGCGCTGCCGCGGGCGGTCTGCTCGCGGGCCACCGGCAGGGGCACGTTCTCCAGGTCGCGTACGTCGATGGCGCTGGCCTGCAGGGCCGAGATCACCGCCCGCTTCAGCGCTCGCGCGCCTCGCGAGTGGTCACGGGCCGTGGTGACGGTGGCGCCCTTCTTCAACGTGGTCGCGTACGCGCCGGCCAGCCGCACCGCCAGCTCCGGGGTGATCTCCACGTTCAGGATGCCGGAGACCCCGCGCGCCCCGAACAGGTGCGCCTGCCCGCGCGACTCCCAGATGACCGAGGTGTTGACGAACGCGCCGGCCTCGACCGTCTTGAACGGGTAGACCCGCACATTGCCCTGGACAATCGATTCTTCACCGATCAGGCACTCGTCGCCGATGACGGCGCCGTCCTCGATCCGGGCGGCCCGCATGATGTCGGTGTTCTTGCCGATGACGCAGCCGCGCAGATTGCTGTGCTGGCCGATGTACACGTTGTCGTGCACCACGGCCCTGTGCAGGAACGCCCCGGTCTTCACCACCACGTTGGAGCCGACCACGGTGTGCTCCCGCAGCTCGGCGCCGGCCTCCACCTTGGCGTAGTCGCCGATGTACAGCGGCCCGCGCAGCACCGCGTCGGGGTGGACCTCGGCACCCTCCGCGACCCACACCCCCGGCGAGATCTCGAAGCCGTCCAGCTCGACGTCGACCTTGCCCTCCAGCACGTCGGCCTGCGCCTTGACGTAGCTCTCGTGGGTGCCGACGTCCTCCCAGTAGCCCTCGGCGACATAGCCGTAGATCGGCTTGCCTTCCTTCATCAGCTGCGGGAAGACATCGCCGGACCAGTCCACCGACGTGTCCGCCTCGACGTAGTCGAAGACCTCCGGCTCCATCACATAGATACCGGTGTTGACCGTGTCGGAGAAGACCTGGCCCCAGGTCGGCTTCTCCAGGAAGCGCTCGACCTTGCCCTCTTCGTCCACAATGGTGATGCCGAATTCCAGCGGGTTGGGCACCCGGGTCAGGCACACCGTGACCATCGCACCCTTTTCCTTGTGGAACCGGATGAGGTCGGTCAGGTCGAAATCGGTCAGGGCGTCACCGGAAATAACGAGGAAGGCGTCGTCCTTCAGCGCCTCTTCCGCGTTCTTGACGCTTCCCGCGGTGCCGAGTGGCTTCTCCTCGTTGGCATAGCTGAGTTCCATGCCCAGTTCTTCGCCGTCGCCGAAGTAGTTCTTGACGAGCGAGGCGAGGAACTGCACCGTGACCACGGTCTCGTTGAGACCGTGCCGCTTGAGCAGCCGCAGCACATGCTCCATGATCGGTCGGTTGGCCACCGGCAGGAGCGGCTTGGGCATGCTTGAGGTCATGGGTCGAAGGCGAGTGCCCTCGCCCCCGGCCATAACGACGGCCTTCATGTCGGAAGCGTCCTCCTAGCAGATACGACGGTCAAGCCGACCGCGTCCGTCCGGGACCAACCCCCGCTCACGGCAGACAGACGTGTGCGCGACTCGGGCGGCACAACGTCGTGCTCAGACGGACTCAGTCGGCCGCTGCGTCCGCCGTGACTAGTCGGCGGACCTGGACCACATACAGGATTCCTGCCCACCAATAGAGAGTTGTACCCCATCCGGCGAACGCCCACCCGAAAACTTCGGCGAGTGACGCCAGCCAACCACTGCCGTCACTGAGCAGCAGCAACGGGAAGGCGTACATCAGGTTGAAGGTGGCCGCCTTCCCGAGGAAGTTCACCTGCGGCGGCGGATAGCCGTGCCGGCGGAGGATCCCGACCATCACCAGCAGCATGAGTTCCCGCGCCAAAAGGGCGGCCGTGAGCCAGAGTGGCAGGATCTCGCGCCAGGTGAGGCCCACCAGCGTGGAGAGGATGTACAGCCGGTCGGCGGCCGGATCGAGGATGCGCCCCAGGCTGCTGATCTGGTTCCAGCGCCTGGCCAGCTTCCCGTCGAGATAGTCGCTGACCCCGCTCAGCAGCAGCACCAGCAGCGCCCACCCGTCCGCCTTGGGCCCGCCGAACTCCGGCAGGAGGATCAGCCACAGGAAGAGCGGTACGCCGACGAGGCGAGCCATGCTGAGGATGTTGGGGATGGTGAGGACTCGGTCGGTCTGGACGCGAGTCTCCTGAACCTCCACCCGGGGGCCTCCTGGGGGAAACGTGCCGACGATGCTCCCCGACCCTACCGCCAGCCCCACCCCGCCCAGGACGGAGGGTCCCGCCCTCCCCCATCCCCCTCAAAACGCAGAAAAGCCCCGTACCTATACCCGGTACGGGGCTTTCCCACAACAATTGTTCGGCGGTGTCCTACTCTCCCACAGGGTCCCCCCTGCAGTACCATCGGCGCTGAAAGGCTTA